>CAWUNZ010000019.1:0-26565 GCA_963923445.1 uncultured bacterium | reverse complement strand
GGCTTCACCGCTGACAAGGGTGTAAGCGCCGGTGACGCCACCGACAGGATCACTATCGGAAACATCGGCCCCCGTATTGGCGGTGGTGGAAAGGTAACCCTGAGGTGCCTGGAAACGAAGAGAGTAAGCACCCGGAGCCAAGTTGCCAAAGCCGTAGTCGCCGTTGGCGCCCGAGGTGGTGGTTCCCACCACGGTATTGGAGGCATCGAGCAGGTTGATTATGACATTGGCGATTCCCGGTTCTCCAGCATCCTGCTGACCGTTATGGTTCAAATCCTCCCAGACTCGATCACCGATAAAGGCAGGCCGATAGAAACCGGCATCGACGGTGGTGTTGTTCTCGCCGCTGGCCAGAGTGTAGTAGCCGGAGACACCGCCAACGGCATCGCTATCGGAGGCATCGTTACCCGCATTGGACACGGTCGCCTGGTAGCCGGAAGGAGTCAGGAACCGGACAGCGTATGCCCCGGGAGGAAGATTGGCGAACGAGTAGGAGCCATTGGAATCCGTGGTGGCCGAGGCCACAATCTGGCCGCCGTTGTTGAGCAGTTGAACGGCGACATTCGCCAAACCGGATTCCCCGGCATCCTGCTGCCCGTTGCCATCGCGATCTTCCCAAACCCGGTCACCCAATGAGGCCGGGCGGTAGAAACCGGCATCAGCGGTGGTGTTGATCTCGCCACTGACAACCGTGTAGGCCCCAGTGACTCCACTGACCGGATCACTATCGGTGGAATCGCTGCCCGTGTTGGCGACAGTGGGCGCGTACCCGGCCGGGGTAGTGAAGCGCACGGCATAAACCCCTGGCACCAAACCCATGAAGCTGTATGCGCCGTTGGCATCCGAAACGGTGGACGCGATGAGATTGCCAGCCGTGTCAACCAACTGGACGGCGACATTGGCAATGCCAGGTTCCGAGACATCCTGCTGCCCGTTGCCGTTGCGGTCCTCCCAAACCCGGTCGCCCAATGCGGCCAAACGGTAGAAGCCAGCATCCAGGCCGGTGAATGAATCGCCGCTGATGAGCGTGACCGGATTGGTGATGCCGCTGGTGACATTGGCATCGCTGTCGAGGGCATCGTTGCCGCCAACGCGTGCACGGGTGGAAACGAAACCCGTCGGCTTGACGAACTGAACCGCGTAGGTGCCGGGAACCAGATTGGCAAAAGCGTATGACCCATCGGCGGCGGTGAGAGTGGTGAGCGCCTGACCGCCTGACCCAAGTACCGGTTGGCCCGCGGCATCAAGCAGGTTGACCACCACCCCGGCGATTCCCGGTTCCCCGCTATTTTGGACACCATCGGCATTGGTGTCCTCCCAAACCCGATCCCCAAGGGAAACCGGCAAATAGAAGCCGAAGCCCAACGATTGGTCGGATCCACCGGAAACCATGGTGACTGTCACCGGATTGGCATCGCTGTCGGTGGAATCGTTGCCTTGGTCGGCAAGCGTGGTCACGAACCCGGCAGGAATGGTCCGGGTGACCCGGTACTGGCCGGGAGCAAGGCCGGTGAAGGCGAAACGGCCAGAAGCATCGGTCAACATGGTGGCGATGGTGGCACCGGAGCCATTGAGAAGCTGGACTGGCACGCCGGCAATACCTGGTTCATTGGGGTCCTGCTGGCCGTTTCGATTGAGGTCGTTCCAAACCAGACGGCCGATGGAACCCGGTCGGTAGAAACCGGCATCAATCGTTGGATTGGCGCTGGTGGTGGACACAACCACGGGGCCGGCGACTCCGTCAACGGAATCGCTGTCCGTGGCGTCGGCTCCGTTGTTAGCGAGGGTGGGCAAGTAACCGGCTGGAGTGCCAAAGCGGACACTGTAAGTTCCCAGTAGAAGATCGCGGAACTGATAATGACCGTTGGCATCGGTTGTGGTGGTGGCCAGTACGGATCCGCCGCTTCCAACCAGGCTGACACTGACACCGGGAATACCCGGCTCGCCGGCATCCTGCTGCCCGTTGCCGTTGGTGTCGTCCCAAACCAGGTCACCCAAGCTGGAAAGCTGGGTGAGTGGCACGGCCCGGGAATCAGTCACCGGAAGCAACTGGCTGCTCGTGGCCGTTGCCGTGTTGTTAATATACCCACGGTTAGAATCCTCGATGGTGCCGTTACTATCAATATCCGCCTGGGTCACCGCATACGACGCGGAGATCACGCGCTTGCCACCCACCTCGAGGGATCCGATCGCGACATTCGTGCCCGTGAGGGGGTCGGTGACCGTCACATTGGCGAGGGTAATATTGCCGGTGTTGGAGACCGTGTACGAATAGGAAATGACCTCGCCGGCATGATCGATGATGCCGTTGCCTGTCGCATCGACGGAAACAACCGTATTCACCAGGGAAATACCCGGGGCCCAGACAATCGGCACGGAATTCGATGCTGAGCGGGAAGATGTCTCGGCACTGGTCGCCATGGCCAGGCTATCGACAAGGCCATCGCCACCTCCACGGGTATCCAGATCGGATTGCGTCAGCGCATAGCTGGTGAGGTAGGCCTTGGCCTTGCCCGGCAACAGCGAAAGCCCTTGAATATTCAACCCTGTCAACGGATCCGTCACCGTCATGTTGGTCAGGGTGACGTTTCCTGTGTTGGTGACAATGACGCGATAGTTAAGCAGGTCACCGGCCGCATCCACCAGGCTGTTGCCATTGCCGCTGATGACATTCAGGTACTGGAGGCTGATCGACAAATCCGGGCGGTAGGAAACCTGAACCGACTCGATGTCCTGCTCGGGGGTATTCTGGTCGCTGTTGACCACAGGAGCATTGTCGAGGTAACCCGTCAGGATGTTGTCCGGTTCCAGCGTGGCCTGGGAGTCGATATCCGACTGCTTCAGAGTGTAGTTAGCGAGAATCTCGACAACCGCGCCAGGGGCAAGGGAGGCGATCACCTGATTCACACCTGTCAGGGGATCCACCACCTGGACGCCGGTCAGGGTCTGGTTGCCGGTGTTCGTCACCACGATCTTGTAATTGACAACATCACCGGCCTTGTTGAGAACGCCGTCTCCAGCAATATCGACTCCAACGACCACATCATCGATGGTCACCCGGGGCGATTGCTGCATGAACACCTGGTTGCTGGCGCGAACCTCACCGGATTGGTCGCTGAACACGGCCACGGTGTTGTCGATGGTCCCGGGAGAAACATTCCCCGGTTCATTGGTGGCATTGGAATCAATATCCGATTGTTTCAGCGTGTATTTGGCTGGAATTTCCACCACAGCGCCCGGGGCCAATGACGCGATCGTCTGGTTGATTCCCGTCAGGGGATCGGTCACCGTCACCCTGGTCAGGGTTTGATTGCCCGTGTTCGTCACCACCATTTTGTAATCGATGGTTTCCCCGGCCCAATTAAGGATCTGGTCACCAGCCACATCCACCCCGATGACCAGATTCGCCACCGTCAAGCTCGGGGCCTGAACCAAGGGAACCGACCAGCGAGCGACCGCCCCGGGTGCCTGATTGCTGACAACCGTGGCAAGGCTATCGAGGAATCCAGCAGCCAAATTGTTTGGTTCCAGCGTGCCGTTGGAGTCGATATCCGCCTGTGTCAGTGTGTAGCTCGCCAATGTTTCCACCACGGCGCCGGGCGACAGTGTGCCTATCACCCGGTTCACTCCCGTCAGGGGATCTGTCACCACCACACCCGTCAGTGTCTGGTTTCCCGTGTTCGTCACCACGATCTTGTAGTTGATGACATCCCCGGCCTTGTTCAGGATGCCATCGCCGGCGGTGTCAACACCCAAAATCAGGTTGCTGATGGAACTCCTGGGTATCTGCGTCAGGGCAACAGAACGGGTGGCGGTTGCCAGCGGTGTTTGGGCTGAGGAGACGGTGGCGGTGTTATCGATGGAACCGGACACCAGGTTGTTCGGTTCCAGCGTGCCGTTGGAGTCGATATCCGCCTGCGTCAGCGTGTAGTTCGCCAATGTTTCCACCACGGCGCCGGGAACCAGCGTGCCTATCGCCCGGTTCACTCCCGTCAGGGGGTCGGTCACCACCACTCCCGTCAGCGTTTGATTGCCCGAATTCGTCACCACGATCTTGTAGTTGATGACATCCCCGGCCCTGTTGAGAACGCCATCCCCGGTGGTGTCGACTCCCATTACTAAGTCGCTGACGGATATGGCCGGCAAGAGGACCAATACCACGGAACTGCTTGCCTGTGCCGTTGGGGTTTGATCACTGATGGCGCGGACCGTGCTGTCAAGTTTCCCGGCCACGGAGTTATCCGGTTCCCTGGTCGCGTTGGAATCAATATCCGCTTGGGTGAGTGTGTAATTCGCGTTGATTTCCACACTGGCACCGGGAAGCAGCGTTCCGACTGTTTGATTGACGCCTGTCAGGGGGTCGGTCACCACCACCCCCGTCAGCGTCTGGTTGCCGGTGTTCGTCACCACGAACCTGTAATTGACCACATCCCCGGCCCTGTTCAGGATGCCATCGCCGGCGGAATCGACCGCAAGAACGGTTTCCGCCACGGCGAGGCTTGGGGCATACCGATTAAAGCCCGCATCCACGGTGGTGTTGGATTCGCCACTTCGCAGGCTGATGGAGGAGGTCCGCCCCGAAACCGGATCGGCATCGCTGTCGATCAGGTCATCCGTGCCGGCGTTGGCCTTCACTGGCGCGTAACCGGCGGGCTTGAGAAACACGAGAGCGTAAACACCAGGGGCCAGGTTACCGAAGGAATACAGGCCCGAAGCGTTGGTGGTGGTTGAGGCGATTGTCTGATCGGCGGAATTGTGAAGCTCCACGGTGACATTGGCCAGACCAGGCTCGCCCGGGTCCTGCAAGCCGTTGCCATTGGTGTCATCCCAAACGCGGTCACCGACAGACGCGGGTTTGTAGAAGCCGGCATCCAGGGTTGAGTTGGAGCCGCCACTGGCAAGAGTGACAGCCGAAGTCACGCCGCCAACCGGGTCGCTGTCGGAATTGTCATTGCCGATATTGGAAACCGTGGGAACATAACCCGCCGGAGTGAGAAAGCGAACTGAATAGGTACCAGGAGCCAGATTGGTGAAAAGATAGGCTCCCCCCGCACTCGTTACAGCCGTGCCGACGACAGCGCCAGAACCGTCGAGGAGTTGCACCGATGCACCAGCGATTCCCGGTTCCGCGGGATCCTGCTGCCCGTTGCCGTTGCTGTCATCCCAGACGAAATCACCCAGGCTGACAGGGCGGTAAAGGCCAGCGTCAATCGAGGTGATGGCATCCGCCGGCTTGACCGCGAAGGGTCCAGCGATACCGGTAGTGGCATCGGGATCACTGTCCAATCCAGCGTTCGAACCGACCTTGGTCTTGGTGAACTCAAAACCGGCCGGCTTGACGAACTTCACCGAATAATTGCCAGGCAGCAGGTTTGTGAATTGATATACCCCCGTTGCCCCCGTGGAGGTGGTGGCCACCACGGCACCGGAACCATTGAGAAGTTGGACTGTGACATTCGCCACACCGGATTCCCCGGCTTCCTGAATACCGTTGCCGTTGGTGTCTTCCCAAACGGTATCCCCCACGCTGGCCGCTTGGACACCGCCAAAAAGAACATTGGTTTTGATCGGACTTGTGGCCGTGATGTAGACCGGATCGGGAAGCGCCGTGGTTGCGATCCACCCAGCCTTGGCGACCTCTCTGACGGTGTACGGATCATTCACCAAGGGAGTCGTACGATCCGCATCCGGTATTACTGAAAATGAATAGCTACCATCGGCAAGGGTGGTCGTTGACACCTCGCCGGGATCCAGTTGGCCGTTTCGGTTTTGATCGAGATAAACCGTCCATCCGGGAAGGCCGGCCTCGTCATCGGAGTTCCCGGCAATGCCGTCGGCCCCGGCGGACTGCCTGACACCATCGCCATTGAGATCATTGAACTTGATCCCGCTGATGGTGCCGGGAATGATCGCCGAAGGATTCACCTGGATGGATGTCCCTCCCGATCCTCCGACGCTCACGGTGGTTTGGAGCGAACCACCCGTCCAGGCGCTGGCACCCTTGGTGACACCAGCGCCTTGATCGGGAACATCGCCCGGCTTGGCAACCATCAGGCCGAAATACACCTCGGCAATGCCGGATGTGGTGGTGACCCCGGTGTACTTGAAGGTGACAGTCACGCTGGCATCCAGTGTGCCACTGCCCGAGTAGGTGACGGGACTGACACTGATGATGTCGGCATCCACGGTTGAAAAAATACCCTGGGTTCCGCCACTGTTGGCAAAAACGGAATCAGGAGTCGGGGCGATGTATGGGGAGGTTGCGTTGTCGGGACCGGGTATTCGGCTCAGGTCATAGGTGGTCAGGTAGGCGAATCCTCCCGAGTTGGAATTACCTTGATAGTAGTTGTAGGAAATAGTGAAGGAGTATGTCTGGCCATTGACGAGTGGAGTATTGTTTGATGCCTTGTAAATGAACAAGTGGGGAATGACTTCCCCCTCGAAATACTGCGATTTGTTCGACGAAAGGATATTGTTGTTCCACTCGGGCGTGCTTCCGTCTGCCCAGTGCTGGTAAACCTTGTTGGAACTTCCGGCGGCGTCGGTGAAGAGCGCCGCGGCGACATTGTCGTCGGCGTTGTTGAACACGCCATCGTCGCCCGAATCCCTGGCGGTAAGCCTGAAAATGGCTCCATCGGAATCATCCGCGTTGACGAACCAGGTGGTGACAATCGATCCGTTGACAACGCCATCGATGTCACCGATTCCGCCATCAACGACCCGCCATGGCAAATGGCCTAGCCCGGAGTTGTCACCCAATTGGTCGTCCGGGGTTCCCCAGGCGCCATCAGCACCGGGTGCTGTCACATGAACCACCAGGAACTCAACGGTCGCTCCCGGTTGGAAATCGGTGGCGGTGATCGTCACGGTGCTGCCCGGGGCATAGTCAAGAAAATCGGTCGATACCGATGGAACTGTGGGGGTAAGTCGCTGCTCCAGCGCCTCGAGCAATAGCCGGCTTTTATTAATGCTTCGCGTGGTCGAGTTTTTTTGATTTTTCCGATTGCTTCGCATGAACGAGGAAACAAGCCTGTTGAATGAAAACATGACAGACCCCCGCATACATCATCCGGCACAGTCGGACCTCCGACGCGGCACGCGACGACACGGGAATCACATCCAGCCACTGGGAAGAATCTTTCCACCTGGTGGAATTGATGAAGATTCATAGGATATGAGAAATATCTTTCACTGATGCGGCGCGATAACCATCGATGCCGGGAATTTTTTCAGCGTCGGAAAGACGGCGAACCACTAGACAAAACAACACTTCACGGCTCTGACATGCAGTCTCAGAATTTGATAAAAGGACATATCAAATAGAAGACTATCTTCAAGGTAGAATACGGGTGGCCTTGAGCTTCATCCGGACGCCGTCCACCTCAAAAAGCCGGGCGGCTCCGGAAGCGACCAGAAGAATATTTCCGCCGTCCGGGGCGGCAATCCCCGTGAGTGGCATGGAATCGAGACCTATTGAAGCGCTTTCCTCCTTGGCGGCGATGTCCCACACCCTGAGAACGCCATCACGGCCCACGGAGGCAATTCGTGATCCTGACTGGGTGAACATCAAGCCGGTCACCCCGCCCTTGTGTCCCGGAAAACTGATGATCAGCTTCCCCGACTGAAGGTTCCAGAGCATCACCAACCCGTCATCACCGCCGGTCGCCAGGCGATAACCGTCGGTGGCGAATGCCAGGCAGGATATTTCGTGCCGATGGGCGGCACGCCCCGCGGTTTCCTCGAATGTCTCGGTGTTCCAAACACGCCAGAAACGATCCGCGGCGCCGGAGGCCAGCGATGATCCATCGGGAGAGAATGCCAGTGAAGCCACCGGCTCATCGCAACCCTTCAAGACGGAAAGAAGGGAGGCGGAAGAAACATCCCACAAACGGATGGTGCGGTCACCCGACCCGGAGGCCAGCAATCGCCCGTCTGGCGAGAACGCCAAGGCGCGGATGGTCCAATTGTGCCCACGCAGGGATGCCACTCTTTCACGGATGGCCAAGTCCCAGATATGGACCATGTTGTCCGCCCCGCCAGTCGCCAGGCGCATTCCATCGGGATGAAAGGCGATGGCCGTCACCGGTTTCTCGTGGGCGGCAACCACCCAATCGGGCTGAGGCTTGCCAATTTCCCGAATGATCAGGGAGTTTTCCAAGCCGAGTGCGACGAAACGAGCCTGCCGGTTGGCGGCGATGGGCACATGCCTGGGCGCGCTCCCACCAAACATTTGCCAGTTGCGGCGAAGAACAAATGGAACCGAAGTGGCGATCGCGAGGACCAATAGCGAGGCGGTGGTGGTGATTTGCCATTTGAGCCCGAAGGTAACTCCGGCAAGGCCGATCATGCCCGCGAAGATGGCGCCCACGGCGGCACCCAGCCAGGGCGAATCCGCAAACGATTCCGGCTTGCTGGACTCGATGGCCTTGTTAGGCCCGGAACCGGGTTTGGCTGTCCTTTGCGAGGGATCGGAACCGGGTCGATGGTTGGATGGAAGGGCTTCAGGTGTTGAATCGGGGGAAGCCACCTGCCTGAGCAGGTCATCTACCCAAGGGATCTCGTCAGGGGCCTGCCGGCAGGCCTCGGCCAGGGCGTTGGCCATGGCGCTGATCTCGGGACGGGGATGCGAACGCAGGTAAGCCAACAATCGCGACTGGTTCGGACGCATGTAATCAAGCGCACGGAAAATGAGGTTCCTCTTAATGTGGAACTTGGCCCACAGGTTGGGGCCGTCCTCGCGGAGGGCCGCCAAAGTGAGGGCGATCACCAGCGAGGGAAAACGGTCGAGGTACCGGTGGTAAGGCTCGCGGGCCCGATAGGGGTGCTGGTAGGCCCGGTGCCCCGTCTCGACCGAAGGCAGGTCGGCCAGGTCGGGCAGCCACATGCCGTCGAGGTCGACAAGCTTGACGGTGTAGCGCATGTGCCCCTCGGGCACGAGGAGGATGTTATGGTGCTGAAGGTCGCCATGGGCGGTGCCGGAGGCGCGTAATTGGGCCACAAGCCTCATCCAGATGGTGAATAGGGCCTCGCAGACCTCCGGGGAACCATGGTGCTCCCCGAGGAACTTGTGCAGGCAGACGCCCTCCACCCAAGGCATCTGGACCAGGGGCAGGACTTGTTCGCCGATTTGCAGGCCCTTCTCATGCCAGGCGAACTTCACCAGATACGGAAGATCATGCTTGGATAAATAATTGCTGATGCCCCTGTAGCGGCGGCGCAAGCCCGGGGTTTTCTTGTGGAAGCACTTGATGGCCCACCGTTTGCCATCGGGGGTGGTGTATTCAAAGACGGCGCCGAATCCGCCGACATGGGCCTTGGGGAGGCCGTTCTCATCCAACTTGACTGTTCCGCCGGCCAAGCCGGGAACGCGGAGGATCTTTTCCGGGTTCCGCCAGGCAAGGACATATTGTTTGGCGGATGGCCAGCGCATGACGGATTCCGTGAATCGGAAAGCACCCCCTCCAATAATACAACTCCATCTCGGGGTTGTCTTTAAGCGGAAATGAGGGACAGCACATCCTGAACCGTGACCGAGGAAAGGGCGGGAACCACGCGCGCGGCCCCGGCGGCCCGAAGGGCCTCCTCGGAGTGGTGCGCGACAAAGGTGACTCCAATGCTGCGCATACCCGCGGCAGAGGCGGCCTCGATACCCGCCACCGCGTCCTCGAACACGACGCAACGCGACGGATCCACGCCCAGCCTTTGGGCGCCCACGAGGAAAACCTCCGGATCGGGCTTGCCCCGACGGGTATCCTCCATGCCCACGCAGGCTCCCAAATGGACACCCATGCCTGTCAGCTCCAGGATGAGGTCCAGGTTGCCCCGGGGAGCGCTGGAACCAATCGCCTGTCTGGCCCCGGCACGAGCCAGTTCCGCCACCAATTCCTGGGCCCCCGGCAGCAAATTCACGCCCTTCTCACGGGTCGCGGCGCGGTACATGGCTTCCTTTTCTTCGCCCAACCGCGCGGATTCCGCCTCGGTGATACCGGCAGGAAACAGGTATTGGAAAATCTCGGGGTTGCGCCTGCCGAAGGTCGCCTTGAAATCGGCGCGTGTGAAAGGCCTCGATAACCGCTCACACAACCGGCACCAAGCGTCGAAATGCAATTCGGCGGTGTCAACGAGGGTGCCGTCCATGTCCCAGAGGACGGCCCAAGGGCGTTCGGAAGACATCGGGCGCCTCCTTGGCAGGGGTGGAACCGTACCCCGACAATCTAGTAAGGATTGGGGCTGGATGCCGGCATTCTTTCCAGGATCGATAAGCTGAAGGGATGATTCGGCCATCCTTGAGCCGAAAGTTGGGAGCCTAGCCGCCATGGCCGCGTGGACAACCGAGCGCCTGCAGCAGTTCGCGCAGTCGCTTGACCCCGGCGCCCGCCTGGTGTCTCCAGGGCCCTTGAGGCGGCAAATCAAGGAAAGCCTCGACCTTGTCGGACCAACCCTTCTGGTTCCCCACCGTTTCGGGTGGGTGGTGGACGCCAAGGCATTCGAACAAGCTGGAATGGGGGTTCCCCTGCCGCTGGGATGCACCCATGCCTTGGCAATCGCCCGGCCAATGGCCCGGGAGATGCAAGGCTGGCGCGAGGAAGATGGCGAGCGTTGGGCTCGGGGGATGGTGGCGCACCTTGCCGCCGACAGGGACATCGCGGGCAAGGACCTGACCGAAATCCGCACCCTTTTGGGTGAACCCGCCTGGGAGGAAGTCGCCGGAGTCCTGCGTGAGGAACGGCGCGTCGCGCCCCATGCCAGCGACCATTCAATAGCCTTGGAATTCCTTTCCACCTGGCGTGAACTGGAAGCCTCGGGCGCGGAAAACGGCCCGGCTGTCTGGTTTCCCGCCGTCTCCCGCGACACCATCGCCAAGTGGCTTCCGGCCCCGGAGGTGTTGGATCAACCGGCTTCGAAACCATCTGCGCCGGTTGAGTTCGCGACCACCGTCATGCCGCCGGGATTGTCACGGTTGCTGGAGACCACCACAGACGCCATCACGCGCGACGCGGCGGTCGAATTGGTCGCCTTGGCTTCGAATCCGAAACAATCCCGCGCCCGCGCCTTGCTCGCCGATGTGGACGCCGCTCTGGGAATCGAGGGCGAAGTTCTCGAACGCGTTGATTTCTTCGGCTGGCTCACCACCTTGGGACAGGTGCCGATTCGGCTCACCATGCCCGAACGCGGCACCCTTCTTGCCATCAGGATCCTGAAGCGCTGCGTTCGAAACCTTGGCAAGACGGGCCTGTCTCCCGCCGCGGAAAAGGCTCTTGAGGCGGCCATCCGCGCCAGGCTGGAGGACATCGATTCCCGCCTTGCCTGCCAGTTGCGCCAGGCGCTCGCCGGCGCGCTTGGGGAATCCGGGCTGGGGGGAGGAAACTTCCTCGAGCGGATCGATTCGGAAAAAATCGTCGATGAACTCCTGATCCGTCTTGTGGACCATGGTTCGCTGGCGATTTCGGACTTGCGCGACGCCGTGGCCCGGTCGAGGGTGAAACTCGACGACCTATCCGGTCTTTCGGAGTTCGTTTGGGGCGACGCCCTGCTGCGCGCCGACAGGGCACTGTCGCGGGCCTTGCCGGGAGGGTACCGGAGGGGCGAGGCCTACAACCGCGGCCTCCAGCGGTTCAGCTCGCTCTTTTTCGGAACCTCATGGGGAAGGCTTCTGTTCCTCAACCTGATCCTGCCATTCGCCATTTGCTTTGTCAGCTTCAAGGGCTTGCAGGAGCTTGTCCATTACGGGTTGTTGGCCACCTTTCAAAAGCAGGAAATCCTGAGCGAGCTGGATCAGGCCCTTCCCGACCCGCCTCCCTGGTGGCTTCCGGTGGACATCGAGGATACGGATCACAGCAAAAGGCATGTCTCCGAAGGCGACGAGGAATTCCATGGGCACCTCGAGGTGCTGCTGGGAAACCCGGCATGGTACGCGACGGGCACCCTTTTCACTGTCGCCCTGATCCGATACCCGGCCTTCCGCCGTTGGTTCGCCCGCGGCCTCTGGTTGCTCGGCGTGCTGCTCCACCGCCTCCTGATCGACCTGCCCGGCGGAATAGCCCGTTTTCTTTCCTGGCTGATCCGCCTGCCGGTGATCCGCCCGCTGTTCCAGTTCGCCCTCAGGCCGGCCCTGCTGGCTTGGCTGGGTTTGTTCATCATCAACCGGCAGGAACGCCAACTGGGCGTAACCTTCAACCAACTGACAAAAATCTCCGTGTTCTCAGGCTTGTTCCTCGCCTTCATATCCCCGGCTTGGAGGCGGGCCGAGGAATTCCTGATGGATGCGCTGGCATGGGCCTGGAATCACCTCGGCCTGGCCTTGCTCCTGGCGATTGTCGACTGGATCCTCGCCCTTTTCCGCAAGGTGACGGACGCCGTCAGCCTCTGGCTGGCGTGGATGGAGCGCCGGCTGATCCGCAAGCCCGGCGGCAGCCGGGCCGGCCTTCTGGGCCTGGCAATATTAAGTATTTTCCTGTCTCCTTTAGTTTATTTGCTCCGGTTCGGCTTCACGGTGCTGCTGGAACCGCAGGTCAACCCGGTCAAGCACTTCCCGGTTGTCTCCGTGGGCCACAAGATCATGCTGCTTTTGGTCCCCTCGGTAGCCCAGTTCGTCAGTGACCGGACGGGGTGGACCTTCGACTACTGCCTGCTGTTGGTTTTCACGGTGATCGGCCTCATTCCCGGCTTCCTGGGCTTCATGGTCTGGGAACTCAAGGAAAATTGGCGCCTCTACCGCGCCAACATGCCGGACCGCCTCACCCCCGTTCCTTTCGGATCTCACGGTGAAACGGCCCGCGGAATGCTCGTTCCGGGTTTCCATTCGGGGACCGTTCCCGCCCTGTTCCGCCGGGCCAGGCATGGCGTCGCCATCACCGATGAATTGGAACATGCCCGCCACGCCATCGAAAGGTTCGTCCATGGGTCGTTCCTCTCCCTGCTGGAAGGAACAAAAGATTTCCCTCATCCTGAATTGGAAGCCATCAGCCTGACAAAGGCCTCGATCAGCGCCGGGGTCTCAGTCCAAGGGCGATCGGCCCTGCTGGTCATCCGCTGGCGCGGACATTGGCTGGAGGCGGATTGGAACGACAAGGACCTCCGCGACATCCTGAAGCCGGAATCGCGCGCGGCTTGGGACGACGCCCGGGACGGCCTCTGGCACCTCGCGGGCGCCGAGGTTCTGGCACCTCCGCTGGCATCGGCCACGGGGGCCCTGGCCCATGGGGCCGTTTCCGGTGGATGCTGGGTGAAAACCGACACCGGGCAACTTCAATACTTGTGGGAAGATGCCGCCGACCCCCTAAAGCCCGAGGAAGGGCGGGGACCGATCCTCGCCAAGGGCCAGTTTCTCGTTTCCGCGCGGCCCATTCCCTGGACCCAATGGAGCGCCCGATGGCAGGAACGATCGGGCGGATGGATCGGAACCTAAGCGGCCCGGGGTTCTTGGGCCTCGCCTAGCCCCGCGCGTTGAGCTTCACGGTCGGGTCGTCCGCGACATTCACCCACACATGCACATGGGGCGTCCCGCGGAAATGCCAGACAAACGCGGGGCCTTCCAGTCTCCAGTTGTCCCACACGCCGTCGCCACCAAGGTCGGATTCCTTGTAGAAGGTGAGGCAACACGCCTTCAAGCCGCCCCGCGCCGCCAGGCAGGCCCGCACCTCGTCGCGGTCCTCCTTGCGGAAAGGTTCCAGCAATTTCGCCAGGGCGTTCTCCACCTTGGCCAACGGCTCGCCCTTCACCTCCGCCAGGTGCAGACCGGGAATATCGTTGGGATCTTTCCGGAAGCCCACCGCCGACTCGGGAGGCCGACGATCCACCAAGGCCTTCTTCTTCTGCCCTTCATCCAACGCGGCGAAAACCTCGTTGGCCGCCAAGGCCTGCGGCCAAAACACATTGCCAGGGTGACCGGCCTTCTCGGTGAAGCCGCTGGCGGCATGGCCGTAGAAAATGGGACCGCCAAAGGCGACATGCGGCTCGGCGTCGCCATCGGAACGCAGGGTCATGTGCCGGCCAGTCATCACGAACTGGAACTTGCCATCCGGTTCGCCAAACAGGGCGATGCTTTGCTCCTGACCCCAAGGCCTGCCGTCGGTGTCGTCCTTGAGCTGCTGGATGAATTTCGGATACCACTGGGGATCGACAAGCGCCTTGAAAATGTCGTGGATCAGCCCTTGCTGCTTCATGCTGTAGAAATCGGAAACAACATGAGGCCCGGTGACCTGCCAGTTGTTGGAGACAAATGTCCTGAGCAGGCCGCGATCCTTGTCGCGGTGATCCCAGGGAAAAGCCACCTTGCGGCGCTGGTCTGGAGTGAGGGTCTTGAACAGTTCCACCACGGCGCGCTCGGCGTCGGAGGAGCGGGTGGGGGCGGCGCCCACAAGCGGGGAAACCGCGGCGCTGGCGGCAACCGCCGCCACGCCTTCCAGGAATGAACGACGATCGGTCACTTTAGACATGGCGAAGACCCCTTCGGCGCGATGATTGACTCTGGCCGGGCGACCAGCCGAGTCTAGCATGAGATTGGCCCTCTTGCCACGCAGTCCCCAATCCGGTGCCACCATGACTCCTCCGACCGGTGAATCCGCTGATCCGGTCGGCCCCTCCGTGCGGCCGATCATTGTCTGCGGTTTGGGCCGGGTGGGCAAAAACCTGGTGAGCTACCTGGTCTCACTTGGTGCCAAGGTTGCTTGCATCGACTCGGCGGCACCTGCCGACTCGACGAGTCCCGACGGAGTGGCGGTCTTTTCCGGCGATTGCCGCGACGACGCTGTCCTCAGGCGGGCGGGAGTCGAGTCGGCGGCGGCCTTGGTTGCCGTGACCAGCAATGAGCAGGCGAACCTCCAGGCGGCCTTGGCGGCCAGGGTTATCCGGGACGACCTGCGCCTGGTTGTGAGGTTGCAAAACGAGGTCCTCATGGAACGCCTGGGAAACACCATTCCCAACCTGCAGGCGTTGAGCACCTCGCGCCTTGCGGCGCCCATGATCGCTGCTGAGGCGCTCAAGGGGGCAGGCGCGCGATGGAATCGGCTGGGAGGATTCAACACCGGGCAGGACGATCATCACCCTTGGGAGATCGTTCAACTTGTCGTTCCTAAGGGTTCGCAACTGGTCGGGCTCACACCCTTGCAGATGGGGGCGAGACTTGGTGTGGTGGTGGCTGGCATCGGGCGAGATCCGGCGCCCCTGCGTCTGCTGGAGCCCGCGGAATCAAACCAGGCCATTCACCCGGGAGACAACCTCCTCCTGGCCGGCACGCCTGACGGCCTTCGGGCGGCGAGCGGCGCGGCAAGGTCGTTCGCCGACGAGTTGCGCTGGGCCACATGGAGCAGGCGCCTTTACAAGCTGGCGCGCTCGGCGTTCCCCTATGACCTCTCGGTTCCAGTCGCCAGCATGGTGCTGGTGTTGGTGCTGCTGGCCAGCACCATTCTCTTCGCCACCGCGTTGGAGAAATCGATCGCCGACGCCATGTTCCGCACCGTCTCGATCATCGCGACCGGAGCGGACATGCACGAGGGCGACTACAATGAAAAACCTTGGCTCAAGGTTTTCGTGAGCGTCCTGCGGATCGTGGGGGCGGCGCTGCTGGCCCTGTTCACCGCGCTTTTGACGAACTATTTCGTGCGCGCTCGGCTGGGCGAGGCGTTCCTGGTGACGAGGGTGCCCGACTCGGGCCATGTGGTTGTCTGCGGGTTGGGAAAGGTGGGGTTCGAGCTGGTTCGCCTGCTGAAGGCCCAGAATGTCCCGATTGCCGTCATAGAGTTTGATCCACAATGTCCTTATATTGCCCCTTTGCGGCGCATGAGCGTGCCGGTCATCACCGGCGACGCGGGCAATGCCGTCGTCCTTGGGCAGGCGAGCGCGGGAGGGGCCCGCGCCGTGATCGCGGTCACATCCAGCGACCTGGTCAACCTTCAGATCGCCCTGGTGGCCAAGGGATTGGGCGGCCATGAGAAGACCACAGTCCTGCTCCAGGCGGACGAGTCATTCGCGGCGCAATTGCGCGAGGAAGCCAACCTTCAAAGCGCGTTGTCGATACCCGAGTTGACGGCCCCGGCGATCGCCGCGGCGGTGTTCGGCGACCGGGTGCACGCTTTGTTCCGGGTCGGCCGGGAAGTTCATGCCGTGGTCAGCCGACCATATTCCGAAGGTCATTTTCCAACCAACTGGAATGGATTTCAGGAAATGGCCGCGGGACAGAAAATTGTCCCCCTTTATGTCCTCGACCGGCTTGGAAACCGGCACCTTGTCAGCGCGGGAACCTTCCCCGCGGCGGCCGATAGGATCGTGGGAATTGAAAAACTTGAATCGATGCGGGAACGCGCAGGCCAAAAAACCATGGGAATGACGGCATCCAAGCTTTTACCCAAAATCTGACTGGCCTTGCTTTGGCCTTGCTAGGCCCGTTATCCGCCCGGATCCGGAAGGAGGTCCGGTTGATGGGGTCTGTTTGGCGCGTTTTCTGGCCGGTCTTGGTGGTGCTATTGACCATCGCGCCGGCCGCATGGGCACAATACCCGCCCCCCGTGGGCCTGGGTCCGCCCCAGTTTGGCGCCGAATCGCTCCCTGCCCTGCCACCTGTCCCGACCGTTCCGCCCGCGCTCAACCAACCCGTACCCCCGCCAGCATTCGCGAACGGCGTGCCTGTTCCCGCATGGCTGGAATCCAAGCCCAAGCCGGCCTGGACTTCCATGGGGCCCGACGGGTCCATTTGGGTGGATGGCTCAGTGGGGATTGTCTACCCGGCAGTGGGGCAGAAATTGCAGGGCGAGGTCACACTCGGCGCGTTGCCTGTCAATGTGATCGTTCCGCAGGCCAAGCTCAACTGGACGGGCATGCCGGGGATCACCCTTGGTTACCACATTCCGGAAAACGGCGGATCCTTCCTGTTCCGTTACCAGTTGCTGGCATCCCAGGGAACCGATCCCTTCGTGGTCAACGGAGTGAACACCTCCGTTACCAGCAGGTTGAACACGAACATCATCGACTTGGGTTACATGACCAATAACTTGGTGCAGGCACCTCGCTACGATCTTCGCGCCGGTTTCGGTGCCCGCTACAACGGCGTCTACTTTGACTCGGTCGCGGGTGGATCCGATGGTTTTTTCCGCAAGATCGCCAACTTTTACTCGGGTGCCGGTCCCACCGCCCGGGTGGACCTCATGCGACAGGTCGCGATTATTCCCGGATTGTCAATGTCCGGAAGCCTTGAGGCCGGGGTGCTGATCGGAAACATGGACCAAACTTTCGCGGCAGGTCAAACCATTGCCGGAACCCTTTACAACAACCAGTCAGAAATGAACCGGTCAGTGACCACCTACGACCTGAAGGTGAACGCGGGGTTGGCCTACAGGCCGCCCTCGGCCGAATTCTTTCAGGTCTTCGCCGGATATACTTTCGAGGAGTTCTTCAATGTGGGGAGCATCAGCCCATCTTCGGCGAACTTGATTTACCAAGGGGCTCTTTTATCATTCCGATTTGATTATTGAATCACTGAATCTGTTCGAGCAGGTCCAGATCAATGGCCCATCCCTCATTGGCCCGGGTTGACCACAGGCCTTGGCCCTTGCCAAGCAAGCGATGGGTATGGCGCCAAACCTGGACAGATCTTCTTTTCGCCCACTGGCCCATTCCAGTCGCCGCCCTCAGGGAATTTGTTCCAGACGGTTTGACCATAAGACAAAAGGACGGCATCGGATGGATCGGCGTGGTGCCGTTCCGCATGGGGGGCACGCGCAGGCCCTTCCCCTTCGTTCCCTTTTTATCCTCGTTCCCCGAGGTGAATGTCCGGACTTATGTGGAAAAAGACGGCAAGCCGGGGGTCTGGTTCCTGAGCCTTGACGCCGACAGCTTGTTCACGGTCTGGTTCGCGCGCCGCTACTTCCACCTTCCCTATCATAAGGCGATAATGAACATCTCCCATTATGACGGCTGGACGCGCCTCGGCTCAGAGCGTCGAAGCGGTTCGGGAACAGTTCGCTTCAACTGCAGGTACAGGCCGATTTCCGATCCGCGCGAGGCCGAACCCGGGTCGCTCGATTCATTCCTCGCCGAGAACTACCGGCTTTACAGCGCGGACCCGGCGGGGCGGTTGCACAGCATCGATGTGCACCATGCGCCATGGCCGCTCCAGCGGGCGGAGGCAGAACTGGAAGCGGAGAGCCTGTTCAGGGCATTGGGGCTAGACCTCGGGGGCGCGCCGTCGCACCTGCACTATAGCCGTGGCGTCGATGTGGTGGCCTGGGACATGGAACCGGCCTGAGCCTTCATCAGCCTCGCCGGGACCTCTGCTGCAGGTATTCCAATAGGGCGTCGCCAAAGTTCCGGCTGGTATCCATGGCCACATAGTCGATCTGAGCCTTGTGGCAGGCGTCGCGGTAGTGTTCCTCGAACCCCTGCAGCGCGCGGAGGTAATCGGCGCGGATGGAATCGGCGTCGAGGATGAGCCTCTGGTCGGATTCCACATCCTGGAACTCGCAATACCCGTCGAATGGAAAACGGCGCTCGGCCTCGTCGAGGATGTGGAACAGGATGATGTCGTGCCCGGCATGCCGCAGGCGCATCATGCCGTCGATGACCGGCTGGGGATCGGCAAGGAGATCTGAAAAGATCACGACCAGACCCTTGCCGCGCGCGACCGTGGCCAGTTGCATCAGGCAATCGCCCAGCGCCACCTCGCCCGCGGGAGCGAGGCCGGAAAGGAACGAGAGAATGGACGAAAGCTGGGTGCGCGTGGCCTTGGGACGCAGCACCGCCTCGATGCGCTGGCCGCACACCGCCAGCCCGACCGGGTCCTGCTGGTGGATCATCAGGTGGGCGAGCGCCGCGGCCAAGCTGACGCCATATTCGAACTTCGTCAGTTCCTGACGGTGAGTCCAGCCCATGCTGGCGCTGCGGTCAACGACCAGCCACCCCTGCATGGTGGTCTCGGCCTTGAACTTCTTGACATAATATTTCTCGGTCTTGGCGTAAACGCCCCAGTCGATGTCCTTGATGTCGTCGCCGGGCACATACTTGCGATGCTCGGAGAACTCGACCGAGAAACCCTGGAACGGGCTGCCATGCAGGCCCGAGAGAAACCCCTCGACAATGAAGCGGGCGCGCAGGTCGAGCCTGCTGATGGTCCGGATGACATCCGGCCGAAGGTATTTTTCGGTTCCCGCCAAGGGCCGCTCCCGGTCAGTATTCCTGAAGGATCTTTTCCCCCGAGGCATCGTACAGCCCGTCGCCATCGGCCTGCCAGATACCATCGAGTGTGGTGGACAGGTGCCGACAGATGCCGGTGGCCAGCTTTTCGATGGCAAGGTCGTTGGCCGCGGCCAGGGGGCGCCGCAGGGTGAAAAACTGCTGGGACTGGATGACCCGTTCCATCAGTTCATCCACCCGGTCGGAATAGTCGCAAGTCTCGACCCAGGCGGCCCAAGTGTTGAGGTCGCGCCGCACCCCTTCCTCCGCAACCAGGTAGCGGTCGAGGTTGAGGGCGGCGCCGTCTGGCAACCGCACCTCGCACGAAAACCACCCCGCCTCGTCGGCTCCGAAGTGGCAAGTGGTGCCGGGATGGATGTTTTGGGCCAATTCCGCCATGGCGACGGGATCAGCGGCGGACTCGGATCGGGCGAAAACCCGGTACCAAAGGCTCATGGTGCCACCTTGAAAAAAGGCCGGGGCGCGACTTTCACGCGCCCCGGCCAAGGAAGGGCTGGAAATCACCGCCTTCACGGGGTGGTGATGATGGTGTCGCATGCCTCGCCCTGAAGGCCACGCATGAACAGAACCAGGTCTTTCTTCTCCTGATCAGTCAGCAGCAACTTGCGGGGCACCACCGCCACCTTGCCGGCCTTGGCCGCCTCGCGCTCGGCATCGGCATCGCGCATCTTGTTGTCGAGGTGGGGGTTCAGGTTGCCGCCACGGTTGTAAAGGTCAACCACGGCCTCGAGGGTCGCCTCCTTGCCGTCGTGCATGTAGGGGGCGGTGTTGAGCAACTGGCGCAGTCCCGGGGTTTTGTGGGCACCCACAAGCGCCGGATCCTTGTGGCCAAGGGGTTGGGCGCCAAACCGACCGAGATCGTCGGCGGCAAGCTTGCCATCCTTGGCCCCCACGCCGAGGTTGTGGAAGGCGCCGTCGGAGTAATTGTCGCCGACATGGCACGAGTTGCAGCGCGCCTTGCCATTGAACAAAGCCCTTCCGCTGGCCAGCGAGGCGGCAACAGCCTTGACCTTTGCCTCGTCCTTGGCGCCGGCAAGATTCAGGGCGGCAAGGGCGTTCTCGTCCTTGGCTTCGTAGGCGGCGTTGAGGACCTTGAGGAAGTCAGCGGCGTTCGGTTCCAGCTTGCCGCCACCCTCCTCCTCGACCCGTTCGCGCATCGCCAGTTCGGCGCGGTCAACGATGGAGTTGCCCGTGAGCACGAGCCTTTCGTAAGCGGCAATCGCCTTGGCGGCGGCGTCGCGGGTGGGCGGCGTGCCGAACACGCTGGCGAAGGCCTTCACATACTCTGGCTTGGCCCTGAGGCGCTCAACGGCGTTGAACCAGGCATTACCTTTGCCATCGTGCATTTCCACCGGGTTCTGGGGAGGGCCTTGGGCCTGCTCCTCGAGGGAGGCGGCGCGGCCATTCCAGAATTGAAGGGCGTTATAGGCCGAATTAAACACCGTGGGGGCGTTCATACCGCCTTTTTGGTCGAAGATGCCGGTTGAGGTGACCAGTTGGTCGGTGTAACCCAACTGGGGGTTGTGGCACGAAGCGCACGAGACCTTGTTGTTGGCGGAAAGAATAGGGTCGAAGTAGAGCTTTTTGCCGAGCATCACCTTTGCGACAGTGAGCGGGTTCTCGGCGGGAATGGCGGGTGCGGAGTTCAGGCCCAGGGGCACCTTGATGTAAACACCCTGCCGGGTAACCTTTTCGCCGGTCGCCGGATCAACAGATTCAACCGGGCCGGGGTTCCAGAATTTCTTGAGGGCGCCCCAGGTCTCGGGCTTGCGGGGATCGCGTACCACGAGAACGACGGGTTGCTGGTCCTTGAACGGGGTGATGAGGGCGGGATTGGGCATCTGCACCTCGGCGGCGGCAAGGGCCGCCGGCGCGGGCTGGCCGGCATCGGCCGCGGTGAGGGCACCCGCCGAGAGGGCGACCAAGGCGCCCGCGGCCAGGAAAGATCGACGCGCGAACATCATCGGAACTCCTTCGGAATAGTCAGGGGGAATGACACACATATTACTAGCGCCGCGCGCCGCGCGCGAATGTCTCCACCTTGGGTTCGGCAATGGAATCGAGCAGCATCTGCACGATGTCCTCGGCCTTCTTGCCCTCGGCCTGAGCCTGGAAATTGACGCCGATGCGGTGGCGAAGCACCGGCTCCGCGGCCTTGCGGATATCGGCAAGGGACACGCTGTAGCGGCCATCCATGGCGGCGAACGCCTGACCGGCGCGGACCAGGTATTGCCCGGCGCGAGGCCCGGCGCCGTAATCGATCCACTTGGTGATGAACGGGGGGGCCTCCGAGGTTCCGGGCCGGGTGGCGCGCACCAGTCGGGCCACATAGTCGAGAACAAACTCCCCCACCGGGACGCTCCGCACCAGTTTCTGCAGGTTCAGGATCGCCTTGGCACTCAGCACACGGCGCAGTTCGGGGGTCTCATCCTTGGTCGTCGAGGCCAGAATGCGCTTCTCCTCGTCGAGCGAGGGATAATCAACCCGCACTGTGAACATGAACCGGTCAAGCTGGGCCTCGGGCAACGGGTAAGTGCCCTCCTGCTCGATCGGGTTCTGCGTGGCGATCACAAAGAACGGGTCGGGCAGCTTGTAAGTGTCCTGCCCGGCGGTGACCTCCTTTTCGGCCATGGCCTGAAGAAGCGCGGCTTGGGTTTTGGGCGGGGTGCGGTTGATTTCGTCAGCGAGGAGAATGTTGGTGAAGACAGGCCCCTTCACGAAACGGAATTCGCGGGTGCCGGACGACTCGTCAAGAACCATCGTGCCGGTGATGTCGGAGGGCATCAGGTCGGGGGTGAACTGCACGCGCTTGAACGACAACTCCATGATCTGGCTGATGCTGCTCACCAGCAAGGTTTTCGCCAGGCCGGGCACGCCGATCAGCAGGCAGTGGCCACGGGTGAACACCGCGGCAAGGATCTGCTCAATGACACCGGATTGCCCGACAATCACCTTGCGGAGTTGCTCGAGCATTTCCTGTCGTGACTGGGCAAACTGCTGCAGATATTCGGTAATTTTGTCGGAACTCACGGCCGGGGCACCCCGCGGAAGAAAAACTTTCGGTCATTCTATGGGAAAACCGGGCGTGAAACGCCCCCCGTGAGGGATGGGATTGGGCAAACCGGAAACCAGTTCATTGACTAGGAATGTGAGAAGGAATGAGGGAGCCGACATGAGCCTCGAGGGAGCCAGGAATTCGGCTTGGGGGTATTGGCAATTAAACCCCCGATTTTACCGCCGCCCCCGGCGCCCCCCGACTTATCAAGAGCTTTACTGGGTTCTCGGATTCGAGGTGTTGGCCACCATTGCCCTGGGGGTGGCGGTTTATGTGCTTTCCATCGCCCCCGGCTTGGAACGACATCGACGCCAGATGGAGGTTTATTTCAAACTAAGGGACAAACAGGCGCCCGCACCCGATATCGGGGAGCAGGCGCGCTAGGGCCTTAGGCCCCGGAAAGGCGTGACCATGATGCTATCGCTGCTGCTTGCCGTTTTGGCTCCCATCCAAGGGCCTTCCGAAAACACCTCGGTGGCCAAATTGATCGAGGCGATCCGCAAGCCGAACAACGGCATCGTCCGCGAGGTGCTGCCCAACGGCCTGGAGGTTTACATCGTTCCGGTGGACAAGGCCAGCACCGTCACCACCATGCTGGTGTACCGTGTGGGCAGCGCCGACGAGAAACTCGACCAGACCGGCCTTTCCCATTATCTCGAACATCTCATGTTCAAGGGCACGGCCAAGCTGATGCCCGGCGACATCGACCGCGTCACCCTCCGCAACGGCGGGGCCAACAACGCCTTCACCTCGGAGGACATCACCGCCTACCACTTCGATTTCGCCGCCGACCGCTGGGAGGAGGCCCTCAAGATCGAGGCTGACCGCATGCGGAACCTGGTGATTGACGAGAAACACGAGTTCGAACAGGAAAAAGGCGCGGTGATCGAGGAACTCAACCGCGGCGAGGACGGCCCATGGGACCTGGAAGGCAAGGCCCTCCTGCCCCTGCTGTTCGGCAAGACAGGGCCCTACGGCCATCCGGTGATCGGCGAAAAAGCCCATGTGCGCGCCGCGACGGCGAAAATCATCAAGGAACACCACGACCGCTGGTACCACCCCAACAACGCGGTGCTGGTGGTGGCCGGAGGGGTTGAACCGGCAAGCGCGATGCGATTGGTGAAGAAACACCTGGAACCGATCCCCAAGGCCCCCCTGCCCGAAAGGCCCACACCCCCGGCAACGCTTCCCAAGCTGCCGATCCGCGTGGAAATGCCCTCCAAATTCGATGTGTTCCGGTTGGCCCTTGGCTTCCGCACCGTTCCCGCAGGGCATGCCGACGAGGCGGCGATCGACTTCCTCTCCATCCTTCTGGCCGAGGGACGCACCGCGCGGCTTTACACCCGGCTGGTGGAAGATGACGGCCTTGCCTCGGAAGTCGCCTCCAGCCACACGGCGGGCCGGCACCCGGGATGGATGCAGGTGGATGTGGAACTTCTGCCCGACACCGACCTGAAGGAAACGGAGCAAGCACTCCTCGAGGAGATTGAAGCCCTCAGGGACAAGGCGCCGACCGTGGCAGAAACGGAGCGTGTAAGAAGGAAAATTCTCGCCTCCTTCGTGTTCGAGCAGGCCACGGTTCACGGCCGGGCGATGGGGGTGGCGACCGCCGTGGTTCAGGGTGGCCTTCCGCGACTGAACAACTACATCGATGCCGTGGCCCGGGTGACTCCCGAGGAGCTTCACCGCGCAGCGAAAACCTACCTTTCCCAGGACCGCCGGGCCCTGGTTGTTTCCAAGCCGACCACCGCCGCGGCGTATCACGGCGCGCCCAAGGGCCACCGAACCTTGGCTAAAAATGCCAAGTCCCGGCTGGAAAAGCCGGCGATCGCCACCGGGGCGAACCCGCTTGAGGGCACCAAAAGGGTGGTGCTTCCCAACGGCACCGTGGCCCTGCTTTTGGAACGCAGGGGATTGCCCGTGATCGCCGCCGAGGCCAGTTGGAACGAATTGCGCCGTCATGAACCGGCTTCGAAGGCGGGCCTCGCCCTGCTGACGAGCGCGCTGCTGGAGGAAGGTTCGGACGGCCGAACCGCCATTCAGTTCGCCACCGACATCGAGGACATGGGCGCTCATATGTCGTTCGACGCGTCGGGCGCCTCGCTGACGGCGCTGTCACAAGACGGCCAAAGGGCCCTGGGGCTGATGTTGGCCGCCCTCGATCGGCCGGATTTCCCGGACGAGGCCTTCGAGCAAATGAAGGATGGGCAATTGGCGACCATCCTCAACAATGAGAAGGACGGCACCGCCAGGGCCCGTCAGGCGTTGCACAGGGCCATTTACGGACAAAACCATTATCTCGGCCGCGAGGCGTTCGGAACCCGTTCCACGGTCGAAAAGCTCGAGCGCGCCGATTGTGTTGATTTTCATCGCAAGGTGATGACACCAGACAATCTGACGATCGCGATTGTCGGTGATTTCGACTCGGTTGAAATGGAAAAATTCCTGACGGCCTTGGCGGGCAAATCCAAGGCCCGCAAGGCGCCTCCGGTGCCCGCGCTTCCCCGGATTCCGGCGCCCCGCGCCTCGAAGGAATACATCAGCATTCCCGGGTCGGCCCAGCTTCAATTCTTCATGGGCCATACCGGCATCACCCGCGACCACGCTGATTACCACGCTCTATTGGTGATGGACCATGTGCTGGGCACAGGCCCGGGTTTCACCGACAGGCTTTCTGCCCGTTTGCGCGACCGCGAGGGCCTGGCCTACACCGTGCGCGCCGAGATCTGCTCCTCAGCGGACCGGGTTCCCGGGGTGTTCGCCTGCTATATCGGCACCGATCCGGGAAACCTGGCACGGGTGGAGCAGGAGTTCCGCGAGGAGATCGACCGCTTGAGGAAGGAAACAGCCTCGGCGCAGGAGGTGGCGGACGCCAAGAGTTACCTGCTGGGAAGCCTGCCCTTCAAATATGACGGACTGGGAGCGTTGGCCGAGCAATTGGTGACGGCGGAGCGTTTCGGCTGGAAGGCCGACCATTTGGACAAGTTCCGCAAGGCCGTCTCCGAGGTGACTCCGGAGATGGTGCTGGAGGTGGCCAGGAAGCACATCAACCCGGACAAATTCCACCTCATCGCCGCTGGCCCAATCGACAAGAAAACCGGCAAGCCGTTGAAGTAGTATCCCAATCAGCCATTTCATCAACCTGCAAGATTCACATCTTCGGTTGACCAGCCATTATCCTTATTGATAATCAACTCGTCCCATTTCGGTTATTTGGGCTTCTCGATGCGGCAGTCACCGAAAACCATTCAGATTTATTTACCGGGAGGGGATCCTCGAGGAATCCGCATCGCGGAGATCACGACACGAATTGTCCAAATCATTGAAGTTCCGCGCAACCTTATAGCAGGTTTTTTGAAAATGCCTGAATGCGGTCAGGTGGCAGTTTATTTCCTCGTGGGCGGTGATGAAAATGAGGGCTTATCTAAGGTTTATGTTGGCCAAACGAGCGACCTAAAGAATCGGCTGGCAAGTCATAACCAAAAGAAAGATTTTTGGGGCAAGGCATTGGTTTTAATTTCCAAAACCAACAGCCTTACCCAAACACATGCTTTGTATTTGGAATGGCAATGTATTAAGGCCATCGCCAGTGCTAATCGTTTCAAATGTGAAAATGGAAATGAGGGAAGCAGGCCACACACACCCGCGCCGCTTGAAGCGGACTGCAGCGAAATATTTGAAACCGGCAGCACATTGCTCGCCACCTTAGGGTTTCCATTCTTCGATCCAGTTGGGATTTCCGCCGTTACGAACAAAGAAGAAGAATTCTTTTTCTGCAAGGGTTCAGACGCTGATGGCAAAGCCATTTACACCAATGAGGGACTGGTTGTTCTAAAAGGGTCCAGCGGAAGAAAGGAAAATGTACCATCCATTTACGGTACAAGCCTTGAAAAATATCGCCAAAAATTAATCGACCAAGGTGTCATGGTTGATCATGAAGGAAGACTTATGTTCACAAAAGACCATCCATTTGATTCTCCAAGCATGGCCGGGTTAGCATTGATGGGAAGAGCTAACAATGGCTGGGTCGAATGGAAATCCAAAGATGGAAAAACTTTGGACGAATTGAAAAGAAAATCCGCTGAATAACAGGCCGCTACCTCATTGGGCTTACGCCCTACGCGCACCTGCAAACCATACCAATTGAGTTGGCGACTCCCATTTTAAGCAAATATCGCAATCAAACAGACGACTCCCATCGGAACTGCATCCGATGAGAACTGCAAATGCTCACAGGTCCTCGTCAGAGGAACCCTTCTTCATCTTTCCGGCGGCCTTGGTGCGCAGGTACGCCTGGATGAACGGGTCGAGATCGCCGTCGAGCA
>CAWUNZ010000018.1:0-26952 GCA_963923445.1 uncultured bacterium | reverse complement strand
CACCAAAAGATGGAGATATTATTTGGAGGCAGACAAATCATCCGCCAGGATATGCTACTGCTATTGGTTGCGGTGATGGAAACGCCGCTGTTTTCACCCGCGATGGTATTGCTATCGTAAAAGCCAAAACGGGTGATTTGACTTTCGAAAAGCGATGGAGGTCCCGCCAAGAAGCCTCAGTGAATGCTGCAAGCCCGTTAAAGTGGAGCCAAGGGCTATTATTCACCGCAAGTTATGGGACGGGATGTATTTCTCTCCGACATCATAAGGGCAAATGGGAGGAAGCGTGGAGCAGTGATGAAGTTCTTTCAAGTCATTTTGTCACTCCTGTTCACCTGAATGGATTGGTTGTTGGTTTTCATGGTCGGCAGGAGCAGGGAACTGAACTTCGTTGCATTGATCCTGGTTCTGGAAAAGTCTATTGGAAAAAGGATGGCGTTGGAGGAGGTTGGGTCGGAGTTGTTGGGGAGCATGTCGTTCTTTTAAGGGAAGATGGCATTTTGTCAGTATTTATGCCATCAAGGAGTGGTATTCAAGAATTGGTTTCAATTCAAGTTTTCAAAGGACCATGCTGGTCACCTTGTGCGATTGCTGGTGGAGTTCTTTTGGCTCGAGATGGCCAGGAGTTGAAAGCTATTCGCCTTGGCAAGATAAGAGCCAATCCGTGAATTTTTCGGCTTGAGTGAAGTTTGGAACCAATGCATGCGCCCCGCATTGTTCCAGAAGGTTTCCTGTGGCTGGGTCGATTCCATCGTGATCGTCTGACCTGGCAACGCCGATTGCCAACCCGCCATTTTGCGAAATCAGGGTTATTTCAACAGGCCCGTCACCAATTGCTATGACCTTGCTTCGATCAATTGGGTTGGGCACCAAGGTTTCCAGTACTTTTTCTTTTGAAAAATTCAGAGTGTTGGGTTCGGGGGCATGAATTCTATCACCGAAATATGCAGAAAATCCCAACAAATCTGATTCCTCCAAAACATGTTCTAAGGAAGTTCCACTTACCAAATGCAGTTCCAAGCCGGCTTTTTGTAGGTTGACGAGCAATTCATGAGCACCTGGTACACAACTGGTCTTGGGGTCTCTTTGCCCTGAACGAAGTTGGTTTTTGATGGGATTAACCTTCTCCATCAGCAACTCTGTGAAGTGGTCCAGATGAACTTGCCAGCCCTTGCTCTCTCCGTTTCTAAATAGAATTTCTTGATGCAGCCGTTCCATTTGCCGCCATGTTGGCTTGCCGTTGTTTTCTTGAATCCAGTTTTCGATATTCCATTTCAAATCCCAATCCGACTCTCGGGAATTAAGGGGCCTGAGAGCCTGATACATCTGACTTCTCATAATGGGCATCCATCCGCCTCTGATAAGCGAAAGTGTTCCGTCGAAATCAAGGAAGGCTAGTTCTGGCTTTTTATTTGGGAATTTCCGAAGTTTTCGCCAGTTTGGTTGTTCAATATCGAATTCATTCATTTTGCTTCGATTCCATATCGAGCTTTTTGATGGCAATAATGACGGCATGAATTCGGCCATTATTCCCGCATTAAAACAAAGTTTGATCATTGCTGGCCCTACGGCCAGCGGCAAGAGCGATTTGGCTATGGAATTGGCTGCAAAAACGGCCGGTGAAATCGTTGCTGTTGATTCCATGACTTTGTTCAGGAGATTGGACATTGGCACTGCGAAACCTAGTCATGAAGAGAGAAAATTAATTCCTCATCATTTGATTGATGTTTATGAGCCCACTGATTCCAGCAATGTTGCGGATTGGCTGGACAAATGCCGGCAAGCCTTGGACATCATTTTGAACAGGGGGCGGACGCCCATCCTGTGTGGTGGAACTGGTTTGTACTGGAAAGCCTTGTTTTTTGGTCTTCCGAAACATCCACCAGGCAGCTTTTCTGTTAGGGAGAAATTAGGAAAAATACTTGAAAGCAACGGTATGGAGGCCCTGCATCGGAAATTAGCAGAAGTGGATCCATACGCCGCGTCGAGGATTGCTCGAACTGACGCAAGACGCCTGATTCGCGCATTGGAAGTTTGGGAGATCACCGGTAAACCGATTTCAGATAATCGCCCCGATTGGCATGCAACAATCGATGTTCGGCCGGAGCCGCCTGCCAGATGGATTTGGCTTAAATGGCCGCGTGAGATATTGCATAATCGAATCGCAAAAAGAGTGATCCGGATGTTTTCGCAGGGATGGGAGGCCGAGGTTGCAAAGTTGGAAGAGCGTTGTGAATTTGGACCGCAATCAGGTGCAGCCATCGGTTACAAAACGATCCGTCAGGCGAAGAAGAAAGGCGCTTCGCAGGAAGAACTAATCAAGTTGGTTGAAATTGAGACGCGGCAATTCGCCAAGCGGCAGGAAACTTGGTTTCGATCCTTGCCAATGATCGAACCATTTGCCATGGATGCGGCTGTTGATTTTGAGAAATTGGCCGAAAAATTGCTTGGGTTTTGATTATGCATTTGATGGTTTAAACTGAGATATATCTTATTGCAATGGAATCGGGAGTTGGAACATGCAGACCGTAACCGTGCATGTTCTGGAAGGATTTGACAAGGGAATCTCCCACAGGAACCTACGAACACCATGTTCAATCGGCAGGGAGGAAGGTAACGCAGTTCGCCTAAATGATGATCGGGTCAGCCGGTTTCATGCAAAAATAGTTCAGGACGGCCAAGACATGGTGTTGGCCGACCTTGACAGCACTAATGGAACGCGGGTCAACGGGCAACCTGTTCAAATCAGACGACTGCTGCCTGGTGACAGGATTCAATTAGGACGATCGCTTCTTCTTTATGGGTCTGCAAAAGAAATCGAAGAAAGAATGGGGCAGGCGACTAGTGGTGTTCCCCGGCCATTGGTCGTTTCAGACAACAAAGAAAAAACAATTCAGGCTGATGAGCCGCCGGGCAATAAAACGGACAAGCATTTAACTGCCCCGTGGGGGGAAATGACCATCGACGGGAACCCATGGGAAAAATTTGGCCAAGAACCCATTAGTGCTCGTTCCCGCGGAGTGTTCCAAGGTCCATGGGAACTCCCTCCACTTCCCGATGAGATGAGCCCTTCACAGGCGGCGCGTCTAGTGGAGATATTGGACTTCCTCCACTGGCACCTAGCCTTAACTAGCGAGTTCGTAAAACTCGGAGAATCTGGGGACGCTCATCTGCGTTCAGATGCTTGGTTGCGTCTCCAAGCAGTTCAGATGGCGATGGCCCGATATATTAGGGTTGCCGGTGAGCCTTCAAATAAAGATGACCTGAAAAAATAAACTATTACCATTTTATACGGTCGGGAAAGGAGTTCCCCATGACAGCCAAGCGATTCGCTCACCTTCATTGCCACAGTCATTACAGCCTTCTAGATGGCGCAAGCCGCTTATCAGAATTGGTGGCTACCGTGAAGGAAAGGGGCATGAATGCGGTTGCCCTCACAGACCACGGCAACCTTTACGGGGCGGTGGAATTTTACCAAGAGTGCCGCAAGGGCGGCATCAATCCGGTTATCGGTTACGAAGCCTATGTGGCACCTGGCAAACGCACAGCTAAAGAAGCAAGACGGCGTGGTGATGCCGGTTATCACCTCACTGTTTTGGCAAAAAATGCGCGAGGTTTCAAAAACTTGATCAAATTGGCATCCTTGGCATTCTTGGAGGGCTATCACTATGTTCCTCGAATCGACAAGGAAGCGCTAAAAGATCATTCGGACGGCTTGTTGATTCTCAGTGGTTGCGCCTCGAGTGAATTCAGCGAATTGATTCTCAAAGATCAGGAAGTTAAGGCTAGAGAAGTAGCTGAGTGGTTCGCACGAGAGTTTCCGAACAATTTCTTCATCGAAATTCAAAACAATGGTCTGGATATACAGCAGCAGCAGGCCGAAGGAGCGATAAGGATAGCCAATTCCCTCGGGTTGCCTTTGGTGGCAACATGCGATGCACATTATTTGTCACAGGGTGACGCTACGGCTCATGAGGTTCTTTTGTGTATCAACACAGGTAGGACGCTCAAGGATGAAAATCGGCTCCGTTATGGATCTGACCAATTTTTTATCAAGTCTCCCGAGGAAATGTATGCTCTTTTTCCCGGGCAGGCCGAAGCAGTCGCGAGGAGCCAAGAAATAGCGGATGGGGTTGATATCGAGCTTGATTTCAAAAAAAGGCATTTTCCTGTTTTTCTTCCACCATCAGGCAAAAAACCGGAAACGTATCTTCGCGAATTATGCGCCGAAGGAATGATGAAACGATATGGGGATAATCCTCCCGCAGTAGTACAGGAAAGGCTTGAGCATGAACTTGGAATCATCACGCGCATGGGGTTTGCAAGTTACTTTTTAGTGGTATGGGATTTCGTTCGTTTCGCTTCCGAAAAGAGAATTCCATCAAGCGCCAGGGGATCTGCCTGTGGAGCACTCGTAAGCTATGTCTTGGGTCTCAGTCATGTTTGTCCACTAGAGTACGATTTGCTTTTTGAACGATTCCTGGATCCAAATAGGTCAGAAGCCCCTGATATCGATATTGATTTCTGTCAGAATCGCAGGGAAGAGGTTATTGCTTATGTCAGGGAGCGTTATGGCGACGCAAGCGTAGCCCAAATCGCAACTTTCGGGACATTAGCCGCCAAAGCTGCTCTCAAGGATGTCGGGCGTGTTCACGATATTCCTTTGGAAAAGGTGAACCTGCTGACGTCGTGGGTTCCCGCGAAGGTTGATTCCTTATCCGAGGCGCTAGAACAAAGCCCGGATCTTCGTCGCGCCATGGAGCAGGAACCCGAAATCAAGAGAGTCATCGAAATCGCGTTAAGGTTGGAGGGAACGAACCGCAATACCGGAACGCATGCCGCCGGAGTGGTGATATCCAATGGTCCTCTAACGGATTATGTTCCACTTCAACGAGTGGTTCGAAAAAACGAAGATTCAGCCAAAAAAGAAGATAGTCATGCAGTCACCACCCAATGGGTCATGGGGGATTTGGAAAAAATCGGCCTATTGAAAATGGATTTTCTCGGATTGCGCACGTTGACCATGCTTGAACATGCCTTGTTGCTCATCAAGAGAAATCATGGTGTTGAAATCGACTTGAAAACATTGCCATTAGACGATTCGAGAGTCTACAACTTATTGCAAAAAGGGGATGCAAAAGGTGTATTCCAATTGGAATCACAAGGTATTCGTGATTTATTAAGGCGACTTCGTCCGGATAATATTCGCGACATCATCGCCCTGATGGCTCTGTATCGGCCTGGACCTCTAGAAGGCGGTATGGTGGACAGCTATGTCAACCGAAAACATGGCACCGAGAAGGCAACTTATGCCCATCCGGTGATCAAGGAGGTGTTGGAGGAAACGCACGGCGTCATGGTCTACCAAGAGCAGATCATGAGAATTTTGAACAGGCTTGGTGGGATTGAACTCTCAAGTGCCTATGCTTGCATCAAAGCGATAAGCAAGAAAAAACAAGATATTATTGATCAACGCAAAGGTGAATTTATACGGGGCGCTATGGATCGGGGCCTGTCACAGGCAATCGCCGAGGAGATTTTTCAACTTATTGTTGTTTTCGGTGGATACGGTTTCAACAAAAGCCATACCGCTGCCTACGCAATGCTGGGTTACCAAACCGCATATCTAAAGACTTATTACTTGGCTGAATTCATGGCGGCTTTGTTGACAAGCGAAATTGATGACGCGAACAAGCGGGACATCCTTGTAGAGCATATTGTCGACGCCCGCCGACTTGGTGTTGATGTTCTTCCGCCTGACATCAATAGAAGTCTTGGAAACTTTGATGTTCAGGATGGAAAGATCATTTTCGGCCTCACTGGTATCAAGGGCGTTGGTGCTGGTGCTTCTGAAGCGATAGTTGCCGCCCGCGAATCCAATGGTGTGTTCAAGGATTTGTTTGATTTTTGCGAGCGTGTCGATCCCAGGCAGGTACCCAAGGCGGCCATTGAAAAACTGATCAAATCCGGCGCGATGGACTGTTTTGGTGGCAATCGCGCCCGGCTGATGGCTGCTTTGTCGGGTGCTGTCCAAGGTGCGGTTCACAAGCAAGGTGACTTGAAACGGGGGCAGGGCAATTTATTCGACATTGGAGCGGTTGTTGAACCCGATTCGATTGAAATAGCCTCCCATGATCTTCCTGATGTTCCTCCTTGGCCTGAAACAGAAAAACTCAAGTACGAAAAAGAGGTTTTGGATTTCTTTTTTTCTAATCACCCCCTAGCAGTTCATGAGAAGGATCTGGCCCGTTTTGTAACCCATCGTATCAGTGAACTAGTAGGAAGGAATGGTGAAGAGGAACTGGTTTTAGCTGGACTTATTACGGGTCTTCGCCCAGGTAACACCAAGAAGCCAAGGAACGGATTGTCTAGGTTTTTAAGGTTCAAACTTGAAGACATGACGGGATCATGCGACTGTGTTATTTGGCCAGATGATTTGGCTAAATTGACAGATGAACCCATAAACGACGAGATTTATTATGTTAAGGGAAGGCTTGAAACACGGGGTGATCAGACATCTGTGATTGTTAACAGGATCATGGGGCTGGAATTGGCCAAGCGTGAACTAGCCAAAGCTTTGTATTTAAGGCTCCATCTGGATACTCATCAGGGAACCGTGGTGGACCTTTTGGGAGGTATTTTGAAGAAGTCTTCAGGATCAATACCTGTTTTTGTGAAAGTGCAGGATGCCAAAGACCGGTCGTGCACGCTTAAACTGAGCAAAGAATTTGATGTTAATCCGCAAAAAATTGGATTTAATGAATTGGAGACCCTGCTAGGGGTGGAGAATGTTCGGCTAGGTTGATGCGAGTCTCCTCTCTTGCAAGCAATTGCTTTTTTAGTGACAGCCCCCAGCGATAACCTCCAAGGCCTTTGGCTCCGATGATTCTGTGGCATGGAACGAGGACCGCGTAAGGATTTTGCGAACATGCCCGGCCGACGGCGCGTGCTGCATGTTCTTTTCCGATTAACTTGGCTGCATATCCATAAGAAACAGGTTTTCCTGGCGTCAAATCCCATAAAAGGTTTCTAATTTTTTCCTGAAATGGTGTTTCTGGCTGTGACAATTTGATTTCAGGAGTTTGACCATGAAAGACCATGCGCAAGGCATTTGTCAATTGGAGGATTTTTTCGGAGTTTTTTACATCAGATTGATATTTAAATTCCGGTAAGGCTGGAGGAGCTGTTGGTGTCAGTGAACAAAGCTCACCAGTGGATAGCCAATCCGTATAAAACCAGATTCTCCATGTTTCGGAAAAAATGAGAGTTTGAGGAAAGGATAAATTTTGCATTTAGATTTTTATTCCCCGCTTCAAATCATCATCCCAGCCTAATGTGCTTTTGCAACCCAAGAAAAGCAAAGTTGCCAAAGATCGAGTTGCTTCCTTCCAATTAACCTTGGAAACGCCTTTGGCTCTTTCCACGAATACAATGGGTGTCTCTCCTACAGTGGCTCCGGATTTCACACACAAATAGAGAAGCTCTTCCAAAAATGAATATCCCGTGGATATCAATTTATCAATTTGAGTTCTTTCTAAAGCTTTAATTGAATAGCACCTATAGGAACCGCTGGCGTCTTTAACTTTGATACGAAATAGCCCCTGAAAAAGGAGGTTGACCGCCTTGCTGATCAGTTTTCTAGATAATGGCCAACCTACGGTTCCTCCTCCTAAGACATAACGCGAACCTATCATGATTTCTTTTTTTGACATTCCTTTTAATAACCGGGGAAGGGCTGATACTGGATGACTAAGATCAGCATCCAAAATTATTAAATAATTAACCTTTAATTGTTTGGCATATTCAATCGCTCTGAGCAGAGCGGTTCCAAGGCCTAGTTTTCCTGACCGTCTAATTAAATGAAGTCTGGTGTCGGTGGTCATTCGTTTTTCGACAATGCTCCCCGTACCATCAGGAGAATTATCATCTATTACTAATATTGATGCTTGGGGAAGTGTCTGGCGGATTTGAGCGATCATTGTGCCAATATTTTCTGCTTCATTGTAAGTGGCCATGGCGACCAAAGTATTGAGGCCAGAGGTACTGTCCTCTTGGGGCCAACCTTGATTTGGCTTATGCAATGGAAATCCTTCCATGATCAATTTGATATAAAGATTGCATCAGGCAAACTCCATAAGCGGACAAAAGTCACTGTCGGAGGGTCTTCCGAATCATGGGTAATCCAGTTTCCATTTCATGCACAAAATGTTCCAAAGAATACAAGGTCGAAGATAAAATGCTCGGCGCTTCTGTTAAATGCAAAGCTTGTGGCGAGCATTTTGTTGCGGCAATTTCCAAGCCAAATGAGGTTAACAAGGCGGCGGCCTCGGCGCCTACTTCTCAAGATGATGAGGAGGAAGATGGAAGGGTTGGAAAGGCTTATGGAATTGTTTTGGAATCAGAAACCGCCAAGTGCCCCAACTGTGCAAAGGAATTGATAGGCACCAAAGCAATTATTTGTGTTCATTGCGGATTCAATAGCAGAACTAGAACCTGGAATCGAACAAAAAAAATTGTTGAGAGAACTCCTGTTGATTATATGTGGTGGCATCTTCCAGCAATAGCATCTTCAATTGTTGTATTGATTAGCATTGTCATGCTTGTGGTATATTTTTGGAAGGTTCCTGGCTGGGCTGACGCAAATCCAAACGATACCCTGCCATGGCTTCTCAATACATTATTCGTGCGCATTTATATGACAATTATGGTCCTTTATATTGCATGGAGTTTGGGATTTTATGCCATTAAACGGTTCGTTTATTTTCCTCACCCACCTGAAGAAGAAATCATTGATAAGTAATTTTTTTAACCCTTATTGAGAATCTGCCCAGCTTGTTTTAGAAGTAATTTCCAGTGTTGAGGCCATCGGTTGGCCTGGTTGAGATTTGCCAATCGTTTTTCAACTTGATTTGCCCCATTTATGATGGTGCTGTGCGATCGCCCTTGGAAAAATGCCCCGACTTCGGCTGCCGAATGGCAGGAATGCTTGCGAGCCAAGTAATAGGAAAACATTCGCCCCATCTCAAGGATGGGTGATTTTGATCGCCCAATAATGGCTTCCGCACTGATTCCCAAAATCCCCGCTACTGTTTTCGCGATCGATTCGATGGTTGGACTGCATGATGGCCTCGAATCATCTTGCAGTGCGATTTTTAGAAGGTCCAGATCGATCGGACGGGATTCTAATCTTCCTAAAAGCCATACTTTTTGAGCGATTCCCTCGATCTCCCGTGCACTTTCGGGGAGTAAATCTCCCGCTTTATGGTAAAAGTCTTCTGTGACCAGCCCGACTCCAAGTCTGTTGAGAAATTGTTGCAATAGTCGGGTTTTTCCAATTGAATCCAATGGCCCAACTGGACAAACAAGTCCGGATTGAAGCCTTTCAACGAGCATTTGATTCAACCCAGGCGTCTGCCTCGGGAACTGGCCCATTGAAACGGCTATTTTGATTTCATTTTGTTTTGCTATTTCCAGAATGGAAAGGAATTCGGCTTGGCATGAGGGTTTACCTTCAAGCTTGTCCAAATCATCAATTAAAAGCATGTTGCAATCTAGAATATTTCTCTTGAAGCTGGTAGTTTTTCCCTTTCGGATTGCATCGATCAGTTTGGATATGAGTGACTCGGCATCCAGATGTTTCACGGCGCAATTCTGAGTTGAAAGGCAAAGGTTTTTTAACCCTTCCAGCAGATGGGATTTGCCTCGACTTGGGGGCGCAACCAAAACCAACAGCCCAACCCCACTATCGGATTCGACAAATGATCGAACCGAAAATGCCGCCATTCGGTTGTTGTCGGAAATGATGAAATCATCAATGGATCGGCCGGAGGTATTTATGGGGTATGCGGTAGTTATCTGAGGGTCGTTAGTTGGTTGTTTTTTCGTTGGTGGGATGAGGTTTTCTTGTGGAGTACCGAAACGCAACGCGGTCTTTTCTGAGAATTCCTTTTGATTTGCAACTACGAATCTGCAGGTGCCATTGATCCCAATGAATTCCCTCGCAATTACTTCCAATTGAGTGCGATAGCGTGATGACAGCAAATCAACAAAGTGTTGATTCGGGGCACTTACAATTAATTCATCATTACTGATTTCAATCTGAACCCTACGGGCAAACCAAAATTCATATCTTGGTTGTCCGATCAATTCGGAAATTCGTTTTGCAACAATCGATGAATCGAATGAAATAGCGGGAATCAAATTGCCAACTCCTCACCGTCCATGGCAGGCACGGAGCATGGCGCACAACGGGAACTATGGACTCCCGTTGTGGGGACGGGAAAATCCGACTGGTGTCTAGGAAAGGAATAGACAGTGGTCTGTTAATCGCAAACGGAACGATGGTCTACTTGACGGGTTAATAGCAAGCGTCATTGATTTTTATTTTTGATTTAAACTGTTTCCAGCCAATCATTTACACATTCTAAAATTCTAAGGAGCCCAAGACAGAAAACCGAATGTCGTGAGCTTGATCAATTTCAAATCTGGGAATGAGTCATTTATGTGAAACATTTCCGGAAATACGGTTGCAATTGCCTCCATGGCAAGGCCCGGAAGAAGGTAAGCATGGTCCTGAAACGCACTCGTTGAAAAAGGCTGAAAGAGGAGCACGGCGCTTCCATGTTTTGGGCCAGCCACAGGTTGATCCTGATCTTTCTGGAAAATAGGTCAACCATTCAAGAACCGCAATGCATCCATGGGAGCGCGCAGTTGAGGCAGGGTTTATGTTTTTCCCTGATTCGTCCTGACTTTTTGGGGATGTACCATTTGAAGTTTGAAGAAGCGATACGCTCAAAATGCCAAATGCAAAAAATGATATTACTGACATGGGCATTTCTCCACACAAAGCTAAGGATTACAACGGTTGTTATCGGACGGGATGACTGGCAAGCTGAGGAGAACTGGCAGATTTGTTCGGTAGCGGTTTGAGGAAGATGCAATTTGATTTTTGAAATGCTTCGCCGATCAACGGTGGAGCGGGAGACCAGAAATGAGTTGGACGGTGGTATGCCCAAATTCCAATTGCCTGCGCAAGCTCTCATTGGCTGACGCTCCCGGGGAAAAGATCAGGTGCCCGTTTTGCAATCAGATATTCATGGTTCAGCGCGCGGTGGCACCTGTGAGTTTCGAACAGCCTTCTCAACCGTCACCTTTTGGTGCTGTTACCGAACCTACAACAGGTCCCTTGTCCAGCCATTCACGAAAAACTGGTTCCTGGCCTGTTTGGTTAATCGGGTTACTGATCCTCGAGTCTCTGATCAGCGCCTTTTGCGGCATACTGATTGCCGCAAAGTTTATGGGTAACAATTCAAAGCCAGCAAACCAGGCGGGGGATTTAAATCTTAAAGCATCTGGGCCATCCAACTTTTTTTACAAGCCGCACAGTCCTGATTTCATGGATGATGGGACTAAACCAAACGAATGGTGGACAAAAACCTACGCTGTCAAGGATCGCACAAAGGGTACTGCTGTCAGTTTCAAGATATTCGACGATGATGTTCCGGATGAAAATGCGCTGGAACAAACAGGAAGAATGAAACTTGCCAAGCTTTTTCCTGAAGGTCGATATCAGATTCAAGTGGGGGCCCCGAAAGCAGAAGCAACCTTGGCTGGAGAAGGTGCAGTTTCCATACCGCTGGATATCACGCCCGTAGGAGGCAACGAAGGAGATTCAACAGTATCCAAGATTCTTGTAGGAGAATTACGAATTTGTTCGCGCCGCGGAATTGCTTACTGGTTTGTCACATGGGGGCCTGAAGGCTCCAAAGACGAGCAAAATACCTGGGACAAGCCTTTAGTCTTCGGAAACGGCCGTGCGGATTGGAAACCGAAGTCTACTCCGTTAGTTGCGCTGGCCCACGAATCAGTCAAGGTCCAGTTAAACAAATCCGTATGGAAAATTGACAGTGGTGAAACTGTAAAACAATTGGCTGAAAGCCGGCCCGGTATGTTGGCCCATGCTGAAGGGACGATAGTGCTGGAAAGGAAATCAAAATCTGAACTTTCGTTGGTTTCCTTGGAAGGAAAGAAATCGGTCGAAAGGGCAACAGGCCTGCTATTGGAGTGGCAGAAAATCCTGAACGGTTCAGACAGCGAGGCCCCGACTTTGAAACTTGAACAGTTTGGAGAAGAAGGATTTTTTTATAAGGTCATTATTAATCAAAAAACAGACACATATCTCTATTTGCAGGAAACAGGAACAAGTCCCCAGTATTTGCTAATGGGTGAATGCCGATTTGAAGAATTATCTGTTTGGAAAACAGAATTCATGCGCATTAGCAAAGCAATAAAGCAGTAGATTCAGCCCCGACCGTATCAGGGTATTGTCGCCGATCGGGAACCGTTATCGGTTTGGGCTGGAAGTGGAAGAACTCCGGGTGTGGTTCCACTTTCAGGCTCACGCGATGGCTGCACGGAATCAGTTGCAGGGTAAATGGGCTGGAGGTTTTGGCCTTTCGCTCGCAGGGATGAGGCTTTCTGGATGGCCTCCTCATGCGTCACCACCCGCCGGGGTTCCATGCTGTAGGTCAACTTTCGGTGGTCGCGAATTTCAAAAGGCCAAATGTTTTCAGTGATGAAGTCGAAAGGAGGGTAGGCATACCAAGGAGCATGAACGGGTTGGTCCACACTAAGGGTTTCGTAACCATCTTTGACCAAAGTGAATTTATATTTTCCATGATAAACAAAGCTGCTGTCGACGGGTGTCATGCCAATAGGTGTGTTGTCTTTATATACAGTTGCGCCTTGGGGATATGAATCAATTGTGAATCTTCGGGTAACACAACCAGATAGCACCAGGATCAATAATCCCAATGCAGCGGAAAGCATAAGGCTGCGTGTGGAGTTCATGGAATACATCCTTGGCCCATTTTTCCTTTTGGCATGCTGAAATTGAAGCAGCGAATACCTTTAAAACCCGTTTGGAAGGGTCTATAAAAATGGAGAGAAACTAAGTCAAGTCGATTGGCGAGGCCGACGATTCGATCGAAATGAAGGCATGTGAGCAGCGGGGCTCGAGTATGGACTTTTCCAACATGGATCACCATTTGCTGACCCATGTTGGCATGAAACGCGGAAATAATCAGGACAATCTAAGCTCACTCCTTGCTGCCAACGATCAGCAATTCGCAAAACAAGGCCATTTGTTTTTGGTCGCAGATGGCATGGGAGGCCATTTAGGCGGCGAGAAAGCCAGCGAGATGGCTTCTCGTATCATTCCTTTGACATACACGAAACTTGTTGGCCAAGTGGGGGCCACTATTCAAGATTCGCTCTCCAAAGCCTTCGCGGAAGCTAATGAAGCCATCCACCGGAAAGGTCATGAAGGGCGCGATTTTTTCAACATGGGAACGACCTGCTCTTGCCTGATTATTCGCAAGGATGGGGCGTGGGTTGGCCATGTTGGCGACAGTCGTGTTTATCTGGTTCGCGGCCGTCGGATTCATCAGTTAACATTTGATCACAGCATGGTGTGGCAGGCTGCCAAGGACAGGGGGGTTGATCCCGACACAGTCCATGATGTCATGTCCAATCGGATTCTGCGTTGCCTTGGCCCTGAACGACTGGTGGACACTGATATACAAGGCCCTTATCCGGTCCAACCGGGGGATGCATTTGTTTTGTGCAGTGATGGCCTTAGTGGTTTCGTAGCCGATTCTGAAATCGCGACGGCCGCTGGTTGTTTGCCAGCGGAATTGGCAACTCGATTCCTTACAACTCTGGCAAATCTTCGAGGTGGTGGGGACAATATCACTGTGGTGATCGTTCAAGTTCCGGGGGGCTTGGACTCGGTCAATAAAGAACAATTGGCTCAACCGGCATTGGGTGGAGGCAAAACCAATCTCAACAGCGCGATCTGGCTATCCTCTGCTTTTTTTGGAGGACTTTCCTTTTTAGTTTTCCTACCCCTCTATTTTATTGATTTTCTAAAAGATTTTTCCCAAAAAGGTTTAATTGTCAGTCTGCCTGCTTTCATGATTTCTATGATTGCCGGATTGGCAAAGCTTTTAATCGATAACTCAAGCAGGCTTTCCGGAAGAAACGATGATGAAGCTCATGTTCCGATCAGCCGAGCGCGGAAATGGGAATTAACGAAAGTTTTTCTCGATAATATTAAGGAGCAGAATCAGGAAATTATTAAAGCCGCCGAATCAACCACGACAGAGGATGATATTGCTACTATTCGCAATCGAAATGATCGAATCAATGCGGATGGAGCCCATTCCGATCTAAGAGCCGCCTTTGCTTTGTCAGCAGGAATATTAGTTGACTTGGCACCAATCGTTGAAAAAATGATCCGATATCAGCAAATACCTTCTACCAAGTTAATATTAGTGAAGCCAAGCATCTGATTTGAATGTAAGTGATTCCAAGCTTGATGAATTAAGGATGATCACGCTGGGATCTGGATTCGATCGCGATTCAAGACCTTTTCATTCGGCTTTCGCAGATCCCAAACGATCCCACATTTCGATAAAACCACCAGGACACTGTAGCTGAGATCGACTTCCCACCAATAAAATCCTTGATTGGCAGCACCTTGATAATGATGGTGGTTGTTGTGCCAACCTTCCCCGAGAGTGAGAATGGCCAAAAGGAAGTTGTTTCGACTATCGTCGGTAGTCCTGAATCTCCTGGAACCCCAAAGATGGTTGAGGGAGTTGATGAAAAATGTGCAGTGATAAAGGAGAACTGTCGAGAGCAAAAAGCCCCATGTCAAACCAGACCATCCATCGATGTAGTAGCAAAAAATAATGGTTGGGATGGCTGGAATCCAATGCATCCGGTCCAATAGGCGAAGTTCGGAGTATTTGGTCCAATCTGGGATATTGCGCCAAGTGACATCATTGTGATCTTCTGCCAGAACCCAACCAACATGCGACCACCAAAAACTGGTGGTGTGTGGCGAGTGCGGGTCGAGAGGTGTGTCTGAGTGGCGGTGATGATCGCGGTGATGTGAAGCCCACCATAATGGACCTTTTTGGAGAGACGCCGCGCCGATCCATGCCAAAACAAACTGAAAAAAGCGACTTGTCTTGTAGGCTTTGTGTGAAAAATAACGGTGATAACCTGCGGTGATACCAAACATGCGTATCACATAAAGGGAAAAGCAGAGGATCAAGGAAGTTGGTGTGGGTTTAGTCCAAATCAAGGTGACCAACAAAAGATGGAACACCACGAAAGGCATGTTAAGTAGCCAGTTGGGAAGAGTTCTACGAATCCAGAACTGGCTGCTTGCAACAATCGGAGGATGGATCTTTTCTTCAGATCCAATCGTGGCGGTGCTCAAAATGAATCCCCCATTTAAATGAGGAGTTACATATGAATAAGCTTGCGCTTATTCTGGCAAAACCGCTAAGGTTCAGGATTTTGTAGAACCAGAGCGCGCTTTTCGAATTGAACTAAGCCGGCGAAGTTCAGAACGACGACGAGCCTCACATGGTTTTTCATAATATTTTCGCTTACGGAGTTCTTTTTGGATTCCGCTTCTTTCCAGCAATTTTTTGAAGCGCCGCAATGCCATTGCAATAGATTCGCGTTCGTGAACTCTCATTTTCAGGGGCATACGACCTATCACTCCTAAACTTGCCGTAAGCGGCTTTGCTTGCTGTTTCCAATCTCTTTTGATAAACGCCCGTTCGTTGATAGTAAAGACCAACTGCCGGGTAATGTTTGATTTTTCAGTAGAATAGCGGCGATCAGAGGCTAATATTTTCAATTTTACATCCTTGGAGAAGAATCATGTCGAGCAAATACAAGGTATCTTTAATTATATCTATATTGCTGTTGCTGTGCAATCGATCAAGGGCTGATGATTGGTCGCAATGGCTTGGTAATTCTCGTGATGGGATTTGGCGGGAAAAGGGTTTACTGGATCTGTTTCCCAAGCAAGGGCCTCCAGTCAAATGGCGCGTTCCAGTAGGTGGCGGCTACGGCGGGCCTGCTGTTGTTGGTGACAGGGTCTTTTTGATGGATCGGATTCTTCCCGAAGGTGTTCGGGAGGCACAGAATCCTTTTGTAAAAAGCAATTCACATGGAAATGAACGAATTATTTGCCTTGATCGAAATAATGGCAAGTTAATATGGGAATATTCGTATCCTGTTCAGTATCTGATGCAGTATCCTTGCGGCCCGCGTTGTACCCCAACAATAGACCAGGATCAGGTTTTTTCCTTGGGTGCCATGGGTGACCTTGTCGCTTTGAAATTGTCGAGTGGAAAACTTCTTTGGAAGCGTTCTTTTACCGCAGATTATGGGGCCAAAACCCCAGTTTGGGGATTTGCTTCCCACCCTATTGTTGTCGGCAATCTGGTTATCACCCTGGTTGGTGGAAAGGATGGGGAATCAGTGGTGATGGCTTTTGATCGAAATAACGGAAATCCTGTTTGGAAGGCTTTAAGCCTTGAAAATCCGCAAAACGACATTGGATATTGTCCCCCTGTTTTAATAGAGCATGGAGGAAAAAAAATCCTCGTCATTTGGCATCCGGAGGCTGTGTGTGGATTAGTGCCGGAAACAGGGAGATTAATTTGGCAAGTTCCATTCAAACTGAAGGCGAATCTTTCCGTTCCCACCCCGCGTTATCATCAGGGCAAATTGTTTGTTTCCTCTTTTTACAATGGTTCAATGCTCATGAATCTGTCACCAGCGGGAGATTCTGCCAATGTTCTTTGGAAAGGTAATGGACGGGGAGAGACGCCAAAGCAAACGGATGGCCTCCACTGCATCATGTCCACCCCTCTGATTGAGGGAGACTTCATTTATGGGGTTTGCAGTTATGGGGAACTTAGATGTCTTCGTTTGTCTGATGGTGGCAGGGTTTGGGAAGATCTAAAAGCTACAGGTAGTGCCGATGCACCTGTCGAGCGCTGGGCCAATGCATTCCTTGTTCAGAATGAAGGTCGAACAATTTTATTTAATGAAAAGGGAGACCTGATTATCGCCCGGTTGACCCCTGCGGGTTACCAAGAGCTCAGTCGCTCACACATTATCGACCCCACAGGCGTGGCTCCGGCCGGTGGGGTGAACAGGAAAATCGTCTGGTCCCATCCAGCGTTTGCCAATAGGTGCGTGTTTGTCCGCAACGACAAAGAGTTGGTTTGTGTCTCAATGGCGAAGGATTGATATTCAGCAAGCGCGCAGTGATTTTGTTTCTGTCGCTGTGATACCAGTGATAGAAGCAGAATTACAAGATACCTGGCGCGGCAACCTTGATTCCCTTAAGGGCCATTTTAAGAGCATCCGGATTGGGCGCCACTTCAAGGGCTGTTTGCTTGTCGATGTCTCCGCGGTCAACCAATTGCCGAAGGTTCTCGGTGAAATCAACCATTCCCTCCTGATAGCACATCCTAATTGCATCAGTAAGTGAACTATCGCGGCCCTCACTAATGAGCTTTTTGACAATCGCATTGACGATCATAATTTCGTTGGTCGGGACCCGGCTTACCCCCGGCTTGATGCTTTTGAGAAGTTTTTGAGCCACAATAGCTCGCAGGTTATTAGCCAGAGCTTGGCGAATGGCGCCGTGTTTTTCTGGTGGAAACAGGTCTAATATTCTGTTGATTGTGGTTCCCGCCGATGCGGCGTGGATGGTGCCGAACACCAAGTGGCCAGTTTCCGCGGCATGGATGGCTGCTTCAAAGGTTTCGATATCTCGTAATTCACCAACAAGAATCACATCGGGATCTTGGCGGACAGCATCCTTGAGCGCCTTGTGCCAACTGATGCAATCCAAGCCGATTTCACGCTGGTTAAAGTAAGATTTTTTGTCGGTATATGTGAATTCGATAGGGTCTTCCACGGTCAAAATATGAAGCGCTTCCCTTTCGGCGATATAGTCCAACATGGAGGCGATTGTTGTTGACTTGCCAGATCCGGTGACTCCGGCGAGAATCACCAATCCTTCGGGGTAAACGCACAAGCCGGCCATTTGCGGAGGCAATCCAAGCTTTTCAAAACTTGGGATATTGTTGTTCACTCGCCTGGAAATCAAAGACAATCGGCCCCGCTGGCGGAAGAGGCTGACCCGGAATCGGCATTCGTCCTGGCCGACCACATAGGAATAATCGACGCCGCCCTCCTCATCCAAAATGCGTCTTTGCTTGGAATTCAACAGAGGGAGGATGAGGCGCTCCATGTCCTCCTGTGTCAGGGGGCGCATATCCATCTTGGCGATGTCGCCCTTGAGGCGCATCATGGGGGGCATTCCAACTTTCAAATGGATATCCGAGGCCTGCAGTTTCATGGCCAGACGGAAGATTTTATTGGCCTCCGGTTCCTTGCCAGGTCCTAGCAACGAAGCGGGGGCAGGTGTCACTTGCTCTGGCGGGGCTGATGGTTCTTGGCCATGACCTGATGAATGCCCGTGACCGTGTCCAGCCATATTAACCCCTCCAAAAGCAGCTATTCATGTTGTTTATATCAATCAATAAACGAGCCGTATCGGAATTCCCCGGGCAGCCAGGAAATTTTTGACCACAGGAATAGGATATTCACCATAATGAAATATGCTAGCCGCAAGTACTGCACTGGCCATGCCTTCCGTTAATGCGGCCGCAAGGTGATCGGGGTTCCCGGCACCTCCACTGGCAACCACCGGAATGCGAGCGCTTTTGGCAACCAAGCGAGTGACTTCCAAGTCGTATCCATTCCGAGTTCCATCCGCGTCCATGCTTGTGAGAATAATCTCTCCAGCCCCTCGAAGGGCAACTTCTTGAGCCCATGCCAATGCGTCCAAACCTGTTGGCTTGCGTCCTCCCTGAATATGAACTTCAAATCGTTGGTTGCCATCACGGTTAGTTCGCCGGGGATCAATGTTAACAACCGTGGCACAGGACCCGAATCGCCGGGATATTAGGTTTATCAAGTCAGGATTTGTAACAGCGGATGAATTCACAGAAACTTTTTCTGCCCCAGCCTGGATTAACGCAGTGGCGTCATCCAAGTTTCTAATACCTCCGCCTACCGTCAGCGGCATGAAGACTACTTCCGCCACTCGCCTGACCATGTCCGCAGTGATATTCCGGCCTTCATGTGAAGCTGATATATCGAGAAATACGAGCTCGTCTGCCCCATCTTTTTCGTACCGTTTGGCAACTTCCACTGGATCGCCAGCATCCCGCAGATTGAGAAAATTTGTGCCCTTAACAACACGGCCTCGATCAACATCAAGACACGGAATGACGCGCTTTGCCAGCATGGGAATTTCCGATTTGTTGAATAAATTCCGGCAATCTTGGATTGTAACAAAGTTGTTCACAAAGAATGGGTGAGCTTTTACTGCTATTGCTCATTAGCAAGTGCTTGTTTTGTCGATTCAATGACCATCAACCCCTATGCTTGACCCAATGATCGAGGTAGGGTACTTTTGGATCGCCCTCCTTATGAAATGATGGTTTTCTCCTAGTCACGCCTGAGGTTTCATCATGTTGAAAATAGAAGGCGCAGCGTCCCGCTTGTGTGATGGATTACCTCGGCGGGATTTTATCCGCATCGGTAGTTTGGGAGTAGGAGCTGGAGCATTCAATTTAGTTGACCTGCAGAGGGCTGAAGCGGCTCAAGTAGCGGAGGGACGGTCGGTTTCTCGGCACAAGTCTGTGATCAATGTGTTTTTGGGTGGCGGCCCACCGCATCAAGATATGTGGGATGTCAAACCGGATGCTCCAGTGGAGATACGAGGCGAATTTAAACCGATTGCGACTGCTGTTCCAGGGATTCAAATATCTGAGGTTTTTCCCAAAATTGCTTCTCGAATGAAGCATTGCGCCATCATTCGCTCATTGGTTGGCGCTGCTGGCGGGCATGACGCCATCCAGTGCATGTCAGGTTGGCCGCAATCATCCATGGCCAACATGGGCGGGCGCCCAAGCCTTGGTGCGGTTGTTGCCAAATTGCAGGGTCCGGTTGATCCCTCCGTTCCAGCTTTCGTCGGCCTTGCTGCGCGAACGCAGCACCAGCCTTGGTCAGATCCCGGTACGGCTGGATTCCTTGGGCCGTCATTTAGATCATTCCAGCCTGATGGCCCTAGTCTGGCGAATTTGCGAATCAAAGCCAGCAATCAGACGCATTTGGAGGATCGGAAGGGGTTGTTGTCGAGGTTTGATGGGCTCCGAAGGGAAATCGATGTTTCTGGTCAGATTCGAGGCATGGACAGCCTGACCGACAAGGCCATGGGTGTGTTAACTTCAAGCCGGTTGATGGAGGCGCTTGATCTATCAAGGGAAAGCGAAAAGGTCCGGGCGAGATATGGATCTGGCCAACCTTATCAGTATCAGTACGACGGTGCCCCAACAGTTAATGAGCACTTGCTCATGGCGAGGCGTCTGGTCGAGGCCGGCGTTCGGGTTGTAACGCTTAGTTATGGCCGTTGGGACAGTCATGGAAAGAACTTCGACCTTGTTCGGGACCATGGTTCCAAATTGGATCAGGGTATCAGCGCATTGATAGATGACCTGATTTCCCGTGGGATGTTTGATGACGTTTCCGTTGTTGTCTGGGGCGAGTTTGGCCGAACCCCTCGGATTAACAAAGAGGCTGGCAGAGACCACTGGCCCCAAGTTGCTGCTGCTTTACTTTTTGGAGGAGGTATCAGGGGGGGAACCGTGGTTGGTTCCACCAACCGATTGGGTGAGCACGCCAAGGAGCGTCCCGTTCAGTTTGGGGAAGTTTTTGCCACTCTTTACAAAAACATCGGGTTGGACCCTGCGCTTGTCATGCTGACTGACCCAACTGGAAGGCCTCAGCATTTAGCTTCACACCCTGCCATGCCAGAATTGAGTTGATGGGTCTGATGACTTCTCACCAAGAGGCCCGTGCCGTTTGGGCGCGGGCCTGTTGCATTTTGGGGAAGAGGCATTAAACAGAAATAATATGAATGGCCGGGACTAGCCGGAAAGGAACCACTTTATGGCAGCCACGCGAGTCCGTTACGAGGTGCTTTTTCTCGTTTGCATTCTTTCCATGATCACTTATCTGGATCGGGCCGCGTTTCCAAATGCAGAAAAGCAGATTCAAGCAGCGATGGGCGGCAACCTGTCGCAGTGGGCATGGACATTAGCGGCCTTCAATTTGGCTTACGCGCTTTTTGAAGTCCCGACCGGTTACCTGGGCGATGTTTTTGGTCCGAGAGTCACCCTGATCCGAATTGTCCTGTGGTGGTCCTTTTTCACTGGATTAACAGCCTTAGCCGGTTTGGAAGTAGCTGGGTTCACATTTTTGGGTTTCTGGGGGTTGGTGTTGGTTCGATTCCTGTTTGGAATAGGCGAGGCTGGCGCTTATCCGAATATCACGCGCGCTTTGCACAACTGGTTGCCCTTGGCAGAAAGAGGGTGGGCGCAGGGTTTGCTCTGGACAACGGCGCGTTTAATGGGTGGCATCACTCCTTTGATTTGGTTGATTTGCGTGGATCGTGCCGGTATCCCTTGGCGTTTGGTGTTTGTTGGATTCGGGTTCCTTGGTGTGGTTTGGTGCGTTGCATTTTCGTTGAGATTCAAGAATCGGCCGGAAGAGCACCCCAGAGTCAACAATGTTGAATTGGAAATCATTCAGAAAGGGGCGACAGGAACGGAAGCCGCTCATCATGATGTCCCTTGGGGGCGTATCTTTTCAAGCAAGGCAGTTTGGTTATTATGTATTTCCTACGCCGCTATTAGTTTTTCTTGGTATTTCAATCTCAATTATCTGCCAACAGTCATGAGGGTTGTTTTCGACATTAAGGGCGGTGATGTCCTCGGTTCGATATATAAGGGAGGGCCACTACTCCTGGGTGCAGTTGGTTGCCTCATGGGAGGCCTGTTGACAGATCGCTTGATGCGAACAGGCTATGGCGGGAGATGGGGAAGATCGGTTCCCGGATTGATCGGCACAAGCCTTGCCGGGTTGGCTTGTCTGGTCGCAGTCCTGCCATTGAAATCTGAATCCGCCGTTTTGTTTGCCTTGGCAGTCGCTCTCTCCGGTTTTTTCAACGACATCACCTTGGCATCTTCTTGGGCAGCCTGCCAAGACATTGGCCGGAAGCATGCCGCGATCGTCGCGGGAACCATGAACATGATCGGGAATTTGGGCGGGTTTCTTGGAACGGTTTTCACCGGCTGGCTTATATCTGGTTTCCAGCAACAGTATGCTGTTGAAAATGATGTAGCTCTCACAGGAAACGGTGCATTTTCTTGGCTATCCGGTCAGGAACGATTGGCGAGCATGACTGGTTACCAAATCAATTTAGTGGTCAATTGTATCGTTTATTTGATTGCCGCCGCTTGCTGGTTGGGGATCGATGCGCGCCGCCCGATCTCGTACGACGAGTTGGATCTTCCTCGTGATGCGTGATGTCTTTCCCGGATGCCAAAAGCCTAAGAATCTTCAGGTTGACCGGATCCATGGGCTGACCATCTTCATCTTCCTTGGGTGTTTCTAAAATCATCGCTTTTTGGGCTAAACGCGGATCGCTTAGCAAGGCACCTAAGGCAGTTACAGACAGAGTGCCTTTTCCCAAATGCTCATGCCTGTCCGCTCGGCTACCAGCCGGTTTTTTGGAGTCATTCACATGAATGACATGAAGACGCTGAAGGCCAATCAGATTATCAATCGAATCCAATAGGTTCGCCGCGGAATCGGCGCTGTCCAGGGCGTAGCCAGCGGCATGGACATGGCAAGTGTCAAGGCAGATTCCAAGATTTTTCGAGTGGACGGACGACGCTAAAATGTCTCGCAGGTGTTCCAGACGCCAACCTAAGGTTGTTCCTTGCCCGGCGGTTGTTTCCAGCAGAATATTTAAAGACTCGGTCTCTGCCGCTTCCATGGCCAAGTCTAATCCTCGGGTTACCCTAGATACACCGGCAACCTCACCGGATCCCATGTGAGCGCCTGGGTGCATGACTAAATAAGCCAAACCCAATTTCTTGGCCCTCCTTATTTGAACAGCAAACGCTTCGATCGATTTATTCCACAATTCAGGATCAGGTGAGCCAAGATTGGTGAGATAAGCATCGTGAGCGATCAAGGGACCCGGTTTTTCACAGGTGGCCCAAACGGTTTTGAATTGCCGTACTTCGGAATCAGTTAAATCCTTTGATCCCCATTGGTTTGGGCTTTTTGTGAAGATTTGCAAACAATCGCAATCGAGATTCATGGCAGCTTCAAGGGCATGGTGAAGGCCACCAGCTACTGACATATGCGCACCAAATGTAGGCATGGGAAGAATCCTGAATATGACCCTAATAAACGAGACTCTTGATTGACCGTTCTAAATCATCGCCTTAGTTTGAGAGTACGAACAGGGAGAGTGAATATGCTGGCTCATATCGTTTTGTTTCTCAGCGGTATCCTATGCCCTGGCCAAAATTCAGAAAATCGCTTTTATGAAATGCGCGTCGATCATGATCCCAACGGAATTGGCAAATTCTACCTTGGTCGAGAGATTGCCCATGTAATGACACATGAGGGTGCGGGTTGGTTGGATCGCAAGGAACGCGAGAAGGAGGAAAATCCCCGAAAGCTGGTGGATGCGCTTAAATTCAGCCCAAATGAAACGGTTGTCGATTTAGGTGCAGGCAGTGGATATTACTCCTTTCTGATTGCACCCAAAGTTGCCAAGGTTATCGCTGTCGATATTCAGCCTGAGATGTTGGCAATCATGGACCGAAAGATTAAAAATAGCGGAGTGAAAAACGTTGAATTGCTTCTTGGAAAGGAGCAGGACCCGGGGCTAAGGCCTTCCAGTGTGGATACCATCATCATGGTGGATGTATACCATGAGTTGGCTTTTCCCCGTGAGGTGACCAGGAAGCTGGTTGATGCTCTCAAGACTGGAGGGAGGGTTGTTTTTGTCGAATTTCGACTAGAGGACCCGGAAGTTCCAATCAAGCTTGTGCACAAGATGAGTGAAAAACAAGTTCTTCGGGAAATGAAAGAATTTCCAGAACTTGTTCCAGAGCCAACAATACCAATACTCCCCTGGCAGCATGTGATTGTCCTCAGAAAAAAGTAATACAGTTAATTTTATCGTTGAAGGAATTGTAAATTGTATCCAAAAATCAAATGAAGCTGCGTTCCAACGAAATTAAATGTATCTGAAAAAGGTATTTGTCGTTTCAAAACTTTTCCCTAATTTTCAAAGTCTTAAGGCAACGACTTATCGCTTTAATTGGATTTTAATAATCGCAATTATTTATATCAATCAAATTTTTCAAATGTTATGTTTGGAATTTTCGGGTGGGACTATTTCGAACCCACAATTTAGACATAACCATGGGATGCTAACAGGTGATTGAATTCTAATTTTTACTTATCAAACCCCTTGCACCGAAGCAAATCGCTTTGCAGTTTCTTATTTGGATTACTTTTTTAGTTATTAAAGGAGGCAGCCGAGGTTTTCGTATCAAAGTGGAATGCACCAAAGTTTAATTGGGTCAATCTAATACTATTCCGTAAAATTTTGCCAAAATCCTGATCGATTTATATCAAGGCATAGTGTAAGGCAAAAAGCGAACGATCTTGCGAAGGATTCAATATGGCAGTCAAAGTTGGCGTGCATGGTGCGGGCGGGAGGATGGGCCAGCGAGTTGTCGCGTTGGCGTCAATAGATTCAAGATTCAAAGTTGTTGCTGCACTGGAGGCGAAATCATTTGGGCGAATGGGAGTTGATGCTGGAGAAATCGCCGGTGTTGGCCATATTGGTGTGCCTGTTTCCGAAAGTTTGCACCATGGTCATTCTGTTGAAGTCATGATTGACTTCTCCGCTCCAGAAGCTGTTGAAGCAGTTCTCAATCATTGTCGTAGTTTCAAAATACCACTTGTTTTGGCCACTACTGGGCTAGATGCCCATGTTCAAGGCAAAGTAAGTGAAGCGGCTCATCATGTTCCGATTCTGCAAGCAGCCAATTTTAGTTTGGTTGTAAACGTATTATTCGAGCTATCGAGGCAAGCTGGAAGAATGCTTTCTGGCAAAGGTTTTGATGTTGAAATAGTTGAGCGTCATCATAGATACAAAAAGGATTCTCCTAGTGGTACAGCTTTGCATTTTGCGCGCGTTATTCAGAAACAAATGGGCCAAAAAAGATTAGTTCATGGGCGGGAAGGTTTAGTGGGTGAAAGACCACAAGATGAAATAGGACTGCACGCTGTTCGAGTTGGGGACAACGTTGGTGAACATTCTGTGATATTTAGCACCTTGGGAGAAACCATGGAGCTAGTTCACCGTGGACATAGCCGTGATAGTTATGTTCTTGGTGCTTTGGCGGCGGCTGAATTCCTTGTTGGAAAACCTGCTGGCACCTATTCAATGAACGATGTTTTAGGATTGGATGGCCGGTAGTCCGTCATGCCAGTCAATCTCCCTAGGGAGAAAGGCAAAGGTCTGCTACTTGGGTTGGCAGCCTACTCGGCGTGGGGGTTAATGCCCTTGTACTTCTCGATGGTCCGGGAAGTTCCTCCTATAGAAATGTTGTTTCAAAGGATTGTCTGGTCCTTTGTTTTTCTCTTATCACTTGTCGCGATTTCTGGCAGAGCACCATCTTTTCGGGCTGTGTGGCAAAATCCATGGCTTGTTGGAACACTTTTGGTGACGGCCTTACTGATTGCGGCAAATTGGTTATTATACATCTTCTCTGTATCAACACGGCAAGTAACTCAGGCAAGCCTTGGCTACTATCTATCACCAATTTTAAGTGTCTTATTGGGAATGATTGTTCTTAGAGAACCAATGCGCCCAGCACAATGGGGATCATTTGTTTTGGCAACAATTGGCGCGATTCAACTTACCTGGACATCTGGCGCAATTCCTATTTTGGCTCTTGGATTAGCAATCACTTTCAGCATTTATGGTCTAATACGAAAATTGACTCCAGTTGATTCAATAATTGGATTGGCAACCGAAACTTCCATGCTGTTGCCGATCGGGATAACCGGAATAATCTTCTTGCCGAAATCCGTGCCTATTTTTTTCGAAAATACTGCCTTGGCTACCTGGGTAGCACTTAGCGGGATTATCACCATCATTCCTTTGCTACTTTTCACTGCAGCGGCTATTCGTGTTCCACTGATCTTGATCGGTTTTTTTCAGTATTTATCGCCGACAATTCAATTTCTAATAGCTGTTTTCGTATTGGGTGAGGACTGGGACCATAAGAAGTTGCCAGGATTTCTTTTGATTTGGACCGGTCTTCTGATTTCCAGTTTTGATGCGGTCATTTCTGCTAAATCCTTTTCAAGATCATGAAAGTACTTTTAATCGAATGGGCGTGCTCTCAACAAACAGAGGATGGTGATTGTCAAACAGTATACCTTTCTGAAGGGCGGGCAATGCTGGTTGCTTTGGCTGAAGATTTAATAGGATGCGGACACCAAGTTGTAACGCTAGCCCGTGAGAACATATTTGAGATATCGCCACTAATCGAGATACATGAGCCAATTGTTGGTAGCGATATTTGTTCAGTAATTAATATGTTGGCAAAAAAATGCGATTGTGCTGTTTTGATCGCCCCTGAATGTAACGGAATTCTTGTGCAAATGGTTCGTGAAATTGAAAAGACATCTGTACTTAATCTTGGATGTTCTTCTTCCGCAGTTTCATTGTGTGGTGATAAATTAAATTTGTATAAATATTGGTTTATGAATCGTGTTCCTACTCCAAATACTTGGTCTCAGATTGATGAAGTTGAATCGGACGGCCCTTTGGTGATTAAGCCTAAGGATGGCGCTGGCTCCGAAAGAACCATGATCGTCAGAGATTTTTATGAAGCAAAAAGAAAGTTGACAGGCATTAATGAGGATGAACAAGGCAAATTAATATTCCAATCTTTTGTTCAGGGGTTTTCCGCAAGTATTTCGTGTCTTCTTAGATTTAATGGCACCCAGATTTTTATGCCAGCTTGCGCCCAAACGATTGCAAACCGGAATGGAAAAATTAGCTACGAAGGAGGTTGGGGGCCGTTACCGCAGGAATTGCAGTCAAGATGT
>CAWUNZ010000017.1:0-27790 GCA_963923445.1 uncultured bacterium | reverse complement strand
GGATGGCTCCGGTGGCCACTCCCACCGAGAAGATCCGCCAGAACGAACCAAGGTCGACCGTCAATTCAGGCGTGCCCGACGACTGCGGGGAGGCATTGTCGGGATTTGGCGCGGAGGTTTCAGTGTTGGGTTGAGCGGACTTCAAGGCCTCGATGTGCCAGCCCAGCATGCGCACATGGCGCAGTTGGCGCGCGCTTGCCAGTTCCTCAAGAATGCGAAGTCCTTCCGTGGTTTCACCAGCGGCGTTCAGGATTTCCCCAAGCAGCCAGAATGCCCGGTTGTCCATGGGCATCCAAACCACCAATTGTCGGGTCAGATCAACAGCATCGTCGGGTAGGGCCTCCCAAATGGCTTTGTTGGCAGGACCGGGGAGATAGGTATTCGAGGCGGCTTGAAAGACCGGTCCATCGAAGACGGTGTCGGGACCCGCCTGGTTGGGGTCGAACCGCGGGGGCGGGTTGGTGGCCTCCAACAATCTTCCCCGGAGGAGTTTTAATTGTGCCCGCTCGGCCTGAAGAAGGAATCGCCAAATGGCAAATGTCCAGCCTGTTGGGGCCTTGGCCACGGTTTCCGGCCAAGCCTTGAGCGATTGGGCCTGAACCAGATAGGCCCTTTCCAGGAAATCGCGACCCAAGCCGCGCGCCGCCAGTTCCTGATAGGTGCTGGCCAGATTGGCCAAGACCTGAAAACGAAGCGGATCGTTCGCCTCGACCCGGGATTGAAGACCTTCCAATAGGCCTCGGGCTCTTTCGGGCTGTCCCAGGCGGAGATGGCAAACAGCCAGGTCCATCAAGTCTTTCGCCGGGCCGTCGACCGCCGTGGACGCGAGTTTTTCCCTCAGGGCCAGGTATTCAGACCTGAGTGAGCCGGCCACAACCGGGCGGGTGTCGTCGTGGGTGCCCGCGTCGCGAAGTTCGCCTAACAGGAGCCTCATGTCCCGGTGACTGGCAGCCACGGGAGGAAGTTTCTCCAAGCGGCCATAAACCCCGGCCGAGGCAGGACTCGCGGCGATTGCCAGCAGGGCTGAAACGAGAACCGGGGAACGGATCATGTGAATCATCTTACCCACCCGAGGAATGGTTGACAGGTTTGGACCATCTGGTCTATGCGGGCACAACTTGTTGGGGGGGAGGATCGCGCCGGGAATGGTGTCAGGTGTTTTGATGATGTTGGCGGTTGTTTGGGGCGCCGATGCTCCGAACCCCGCCTTATTGCCTCCGGTCCGGCCGGTTTACCCCGATTATTTGCCTGTTTTCGGCCTTTCCATCCGCATTGATCCTCAGGAACGACAGGTCACGGTGACGGAGGATCTGACCTGGACCCATCCGGGTGGCCCGCCGGTGGACAAGGTCGTGGTTCAGGCCCATGCCGCCTTCATGCTTCCCGCATCGGAAGAGGGAGCCATGGCCAAGACCCTTGAGATGCTCAGGCTGGATCCCCGGGATTCGCTGGGTGTGAAACGCCCGGCATTGGCGTTCCAATCGGTGTCGGTGTTGAAGGACGGCCAATGGGACGAACAGCCGGTCCGTCTGGGGGGCGCCACGGGAACCGACCTGACCCTGTCGTTGCCCGCACCCGTCCAAGCCGGCGGGAAGGTGCGAGCCCGCTTGGCTTTCACCATCCGTCTGGATGAGAAACAGGGGCGATGGGGCCTGTGGAACGGCGTTGTCAACCTGATGCAGTGGCTTCCCGTGCCGGCTGTTTACGATGCGGAAAGGGGTTGGCAGCCGTCACCCTTCCTGCCCTGGCACCAGCCATTCTTGAACGAGGCGGGCCACTACAGCGCCACCATTCACCTGCCTGCCGGTTGGGAAATCGCCCATTCGGGTGAGGCCATTGAGGAAAAGGGGGCGGAACCCGGGTGGAAAGCGGTGCGAGTCGAGGCCATGGGGGTTCGTGATTTCTCGCTCGCGGCAAGCCGCGACTATGTGATCGCGAGGACCACGGCTCCCGTCAAGGGCCGGAATCCGGTTCTGGTGAAGGTGGCCGCGCTGAAGCAGCATGGCCGCTTGGCGGAAAAAATGGCGGCCCTGGCGGCGGATGCCGTCAGCACCTACAGCGCCTGGATGGGGCCCTACCCCTGGCCGGAACTCACCATCGCCGAGACCTACTTCGGCTGGAATGGAAACGAGGGCGGGTCGGTCATCATGATTGACGAGCGCGTGTTCACGCTCCCTGCCCTGGCGGACGGGTTTGTCGAGTACCTCATCGTTCACGAGACCTGCCACCAATGGTGGTACAACGCCGTCGGCACCGACGGTTACCGCGAACCGTTCATCGACGAGGGCCTCGCCACCGCGCTCAGCCACCGGTTGATCACGGGTCGGCGCGGCAGGAACAACCAAATGCTCACCTACCCGACAGGCCTTGGGTGGCTGCCCAACATTCCCCGGGAAAGCTATCGAAACCGCGGATGGTCGGGGCTGGTCCATTCCGGATTTGACGGGCCGGTGCAGCGCGGCATGCAGGAGCACGGGAACCTGGTCAAGCTTTTTGGCACGGCTTACGACAAGTCGAGCAAGGTTTTCGACATCATCGCCGAGAGGCTTGGCGACGCCGCGTTTTTGGAATTCTTGACGATCCTGCAACGGGAATACCGGTACCGGATCATGCGCGCGGCTGACCTCGAGCGCGAACTCGCCAAGTTCACGGGGCAGGATTGGGCCGGCTTTTTCGACAAGTGGTGGCGGGGGGAAGGGCAGGTTGACTGGGCGGTTGTGAGCGCGGAGACCCTGACCCCGGGCGGGCCCCGACCGTTGGCCCGCTTCAGGCGGCAGGAAGAACCCACGCGCGTCCGTGTGGTCTTGTCGCGCGGTGGCCCGACTGACGAGGCCACCAGCCTTGGTTTTCGTCTGCCGGGCCAGCCTGGTTACCCCATCCGGGTGCCCGTGGCGACCGGTTTGGCCTGGAAGGGCGATCATCCGCCCGCGGAAGTCTCGCCGTTGCCGGACGGCAAGGTTCAGGTGGTGGTGGAACTGCCCGTGGAACCCGAGTCGGTGATGGTCGATCCCGACCTGATCCTGCCTGATCCGCGTCTGGCGAACAATCACACTGATATCGCGCCGACATTCCGCGCGACATGGCTTTACACCATGGCTGACGAGAACGACCTGACCACGGCGAACGACCGATGGAACCTCATGTTCGGACCGTGGATTTATGGTGCCGCCTTCACCAATCCGTGGTACACCCGCACCACGATGCTTGGGTTGCGGGCCGGGGCCTACAAGTCGCAGGAGTTTTCCGGGGGAGTCTACGCGGCATACCGAACCGATTATCGGGATGTGGTGCTGGGGGTGGACGGGACTTGGGACCATTGGCCCGACAGCCCGTGGCAGACCGGCTTCAACGCGGAGCAAAGGCTTTATGAGTTCCAGGCCGGACAGTCCTCGCCGGTCCGGGCGACGCTTTTCGCCCGCAATGTGAGTTTTGCCAACTCGAGCATGTATCAATTGCCCTTTGATTTCACCGAGGTCTATGCCACTTACACCGGCAATTTTCTTCCCTATTGCGACCAGATGCCCGCCGGGGCGGTCCGCTATTCCAACACCACCACCACCGGCTGGCACATCCGCCGCAATCGCCAGACGCCCTACTGGGATCCCTCGATGGGGTGGCAGTTCGACGCGGTGGTCGAGGGTGGTGGCGCGGATTTGGACGCGTATTCGGGCATGTTCCGCACCTGGGCCCAGGGTGTGTTCGTGCATCATTTGCCGGATTTTTCCGACTGGCTGCCGGAAGGGCGCCTCACGGAATGGTTAAGGCCGCTTGCCTTGGCCTTTGCCGAGACGAAATTGGCACTTCGGGCCTACGGAGGAACGGCGCTCCCGGGGCGCGGGGCGTTTTTTCCGCTGGGAGGCGGTGAATCATTCCGTGGTTTTGACATGGGCCAGAGGCAGGGCAGCACCGTCTGGGTTGGCTCCGTTGAATGGCGGGTGCCGGTGCTGCGCCATCTGGAATGGGATGTTCTCGACCATGTGGCCGGGGTTCGCGGTGTTCAACTCGCCTTCTTCTACGATGTGGGTGACGCCCTTGCCGCCGGTCATTCCTACGGGCCGGTCGCCCACGCGTTGGGCGCCGGTATCCGTGTGGACGGGGTATTGCTCAGCTTTGTCGAGCGCGCCACCTTCAGGCTCGATTTCGCCCAGGCGATCGGGCAGGACACGGGGCCGCAATTCTGGTTTGGCGTGAATCAGCCTTTTTGAAACCCCTACTTGGCCGGGGCCACGGCGATATCGCCGGTTTCGGAAACAAAGAGCCAGGTTCCCGTCGTGTCATCCTTGAAAATCTCCACGCCCACGCGGCGGGTGGTGGCGCTTACTTCATTTTCTCCGGCTTTTCGCACGGCAATCACCGCGCTGGATTTCCATTCCGGGGCCTTGGCCTTGTTTTCCTGCCATGCCTGGGACCGTGGAGCCCAATGGGCAACGGCGACTCCGGCAAGGAAAATTCCCAGAAACTGCAGATAACGCATCACCCGGCTCCTTTGAATTGCCCAGATTGAAAAAAGGATCGCGACGATTTTTCCCATTTCGTCAGATTCGATCTTGATCTGGCCATGAGTCCAACCTATAGCCCGCGCCACATGCCGTCGTCATGCGGCGGTCGATTTGGTTCGAAAGGAGGCCGGGGGTGGCTGGATTCAACAAGAGCGATTGGGGGCAAGGTCGGCGCTGGCTGAGCTGCGCCCTGGCCGCGAGCCTGATGGGACAGTTGGCGGTTGCCGGGGGGCCTGCCGTCCGTACCACCAGCCTTGCCGGCCACATGGCCATGATGGCGCCGTCCAAGGGTCATCAGGCCCTGAACGCGGCGATTGAGGCTCAAAGGCGCGGAGATTACGAGGGAGCCCAAAAGGCTATCGCCGAAGCCAAGGCCCGCCAGTCGGACCTGAGCCCGGTCGAGGCCAGCGAGTTGGCCACCCTTGTGGAAGCCAACAAGGCGGCATTGGAGGCCCGCAAGAAGGGCGCCGCCCAACTGGATGCCATTGAACGACTCATGGCCGCCGGCCAGAAGACAACGGCCGCCGACATGATGAAGCGGCTTTCGGCCAACGAGCAGTTTCTAACCGCGGCGGACCGCGAGCGTCTGGCCCGTCTGCAGGGGCAGACTCCCGGTGCTGTCGCCAAGGTCGGGGCGGAGGCCAAGGCGCCCGCCAAGGATGATCCCCGGGCCATGCTGGTTTCCGGCCGCAATCTGATGTTGGTCGGCAAATTCCAGGAAGTGGGGGAGATCGCTTCCAAGGTTGAGGCTTCCGGCGTCACTTTCGCGCCCAACGAGGACAGCCCGCAAAAATTGCGCGCCGACTTGGCGAAGTATCAGCGCGATCCCCAGTTCCTGCTGGCCGCGGCCCATCAAGCCTTGCGCGCCAAGGATTTTCCCCGCGCCGAATCGCTGGCCAAGCAGGCTGAGAAGGCCGCCGGGCCCACGACCTTCATGTTCACTCCGGACAGTCCGGCGAAAGTGCTGAAGCAGATTGACGCCGCCAGAGGGTTGCCCGCCGCCGCTGTGGCCTCGAAGGAGGCGCCTGCTGCCAAGGCCGCGGAAGTTACCAAGGAAGCGCCTGCCGCCAAGGTCGCGGAAGTGGCCAAGGAGGCGCCTGCCGCCAAGGTCGCGGAAATAGCCAAGCCCGAGGCGGTTTCCGAAGCCAAAGTCGATGCTTCCGCAACACCCTCTTCCAAGATGGCTCCCCGCGAGATGATCGTGGCGGGGCGACGCGCCCTGTCTGAGGGCAAGATCGAAGACGCCATGAAGTTGGCGCTCCAGGCCAAAGCCGCTCCCGGTGTGCGATACGGCCTTTTTGAGGACAATCCTGACAGGCTTAAGGCGGATGTCGAGCGCGCCCGCGCCAAGCGTGATCAGGCTGAGGTGGTCCGATTGATGGCAGAGGCCCGCAAGCTGCAGCAGGCCGGTGATCTCGATGGAGCGGCCAAGCTTGCTTACAAGGCTCGCCAGCTTCGGGGTTCTGCCGTCGCTTGGGACATGTCCGACCGTCCGGAGAAGCTTATTGCCGAGATTCACGCGGCGCAGTCGAAGTCGCCTGGTGCCACCGATGCCAAGGCCAAGCAGGCCCGCGCGCAATTGGCCGAGGCCAGGAACGCCCTGAAGGCTGGTGATGTGGCCGGCAGCCGCAAATTGCTTGAACAAGTGGAATCGCTGCGCGTCGCGTTCGACAAGCCCGGCGAGGACACCCCTGCGATCCTGCGCAAGGATCTTGAGGTGGTGATCGCCAGCCGCGTTTCCGGCTCGATTACTCCCACGGCCCCGGAAGTCAGTGGCGTTCCGGGCTTGCCCAAGACACCGGTTGCCCCCGCGGTGGCGAAGGCCCCGGTCGCTCCAGCGGGGTTGGCCCCCTTGCCTCCGGCCAGTGGTTCGGAGGTTTCCGGCATTCCGGCCATGCCCAAGCCTCCGGTCGCATCCGCTCCCGTGAAGGCGCCTTCAGCACCGATTGGATTACCGTCGTTGCCGCAAGTTGGCGGTGCTGAGGTGTCCGGCATTCCGGCCATGCCAGGAACCGCGGGTTCCGGCCAGGGAAAGACCCTGCTTGAAAAGGCTCGCGTGGAATTGCGCGCCGGTCAAACGGCCAACGCTCGCCGCCTTGCCGAAGAGGCCTTCCAGGGACCCTACGGTGTCAAGGAGGAGGCCACCGCTGTTCTCCGTGTCATTGATACCGAGGAAAGCAACCAAAAGGCGCTTGAAAGCCGACGCACCTTCGACGCGGTCGTGAGTGCCTACAACCGCAAGGAATACGAGCAGGCCCGCAATTTGCTGGCCGCGGTCAACGACAAGATGCTCGACAAGGATCGTCAGTCTCGCCTCAAGGAAATCATGTCCACGCCGGCCATGCTTCCCGGTGCCGCCACGGCACAGGCCGGCAAGGTCGGTGCTGCCGGTTCGGCGCCCGGGTCGATGCTTCCTGAATTGCCGACGCCCAGCCTGTCCGCTCCCGCCCTTCCAGGCTCCGAGCCCAAGGGGGATTCCCTCTCCCAGGCCCAGGCGATGCAGAAGGTGAAGTTCGACAAGATGCAGCAGCAGGGTCTCGACGCGCAGCGAGAGGCCGCTGAAAAATTCCGCGCGGGGCAGGCCGATGCCGCCCTCGATATCCTTGGAGACTATATTCAGGCTCTGGAAGGTTCCGGCCTGGAGGCCGCCAAGGTGGCCCAGTTGCGTCGTCCGGTCGAATCGCGGCTTCAGCACTTCAAGCTGCTCAAGGCCCAGAAGGAATTCCTCGACAAGGACGCCACCGCCAAGGAGGGCAAGAAGAACCCGATCGGCCAGAAGATGCTTGCCGAGGAAAACCGCAACAAGAAGGTCGCCGAGCAGATGAAGCTGTTCAACACGGCCTTCAAGGAAGGGAAGTACCTCGAGGCGGAAAGCTACGCCATGCGGGCCCAGGAGCTGGATCCCGACAACGCCATGGCCGCCGCGGCGGTGAACATGGCGAAGACCCAGCGTTCCCTGGTGAGCGTGAAGGGCAACAAGTCCGAAAAGGAGAAGTTCTTCCTCGACGGGCTCAACGACACCGACAAGTTCGGACAAGCCCTCACCATCGACAAGCCCCTCGATGTGAACGAGGGAATGACCGAGCGCCGCAACAAGCGCACTTCGCTGAGCGCGCTGACCAGCCCCCAGCGCAAGAGCGCTGCCGAGCGTGAGATCGAGTCCCGGCTGAACACGCCTGTGAACCTGTCGTTCAACAACCAGCCTCTCAAGGATGTGCTGGAAGACATCCGGGCGATGTACCAAATCAACATCGTGCCCGATGTCGCGGCGCTGGAGGCCGAAGGTATCAGCCTCGACCGCCCCATCACCCTGAAGCTTGAGCAGATCTCGCTCAAGAGCGCGCTGAACCTGATGCTTCGCAATGTCCATCTCACATGGGTTGTGAAGGACGAGGTGCTCCAGATCACCACCGAATCGCAGGCTCGCGGCAAGCTTTCCACGGTCACCTATCAGGTCACCGACCTTGTCCTGCCCGTCGAGAATCACACCGGCCAGGTTGGCCCCAACTCGTTCAACCCGCTCCTGACGACCGGCAAGGAACAGGGGTCCAAGGCCGCGGGGGCGCCCACGCCCATCGGCACCCCACTGGGCCTCAATGGAGGCACCCAGGTTGGTTCCTCAACCGGGACCGGTGGCCAGGCCATGGTGGGTGACGGCGGCAAGTGGAACAAGCGCACCGGCACCACCACCGAGGACGCGCTGATTCGCATCATCACCAGCACCATCGAACCCCAGTCGTGGAGTTCGGTCGGCGGCGCGGGAACCATCGAATACCACCCGCTCACCATGTCGCTGGTCGTCAACCAGACTCCCAACATTCAGGAGCAGGTCGCCGACCTGCTGAACAACCTCAGGCGGTTGCTCGACCAGGAAGTCGCCTTGGAAATCAAGCTGATTTCCATCGCCGAAGACTTCTATGAGCGTATCGGCCTCGACTTCAACCTGAATGTCAAGACCGACCGCAACACCGCCAAGTTCGAGCCGATGATCACATCCGGCCAATACAAGCCGGCTGGATATATCAACGACCCTTACTTCCGAAACATGGTCGGCGGCATCACCCCTGCCGGGTCGTTCACCAGCGACCTTGACATCCCCATCAACCAGAACAGCTTCAACCTGACCAACCCGGCCTTTGGCAACTACTTCGGCGCCCCGGGTGGCGGCATCAACATGGGCCTGGCGTTCTTGAGTGACATTCAGGTCTTCCTGTTCCTCGAGGCCGCGCAAGGCGACACCCGCACCAATGTGATGCAGGCGCCCAAGCTGACCCTGTTCAACGGCCAGACCGCGACGCTGAATGTGGGTGACACCCAGTTCTTCGTCACCGGCGTCAACCTGCAGACCTTGGCCAACGGCAATGTGGCGTTCGAACCGGAAGTTCGGGGCTACTTCAACGGCATCCAGTTGACGATCCAGGCGATCATCTCCGCCGACCGTCGCACCGTGCGCCTGTCGCCCAACATCAGCATGCAGAACCTGGCGCCTGGTCCCGTCAACCTGTTCCCGGTGGTGGTGCCCATCTTCCCGCAACCCGGCTTCAATCAGCCGAACCCCGCGGACCCGATCACCTTCACCCAGCTCATTCAGCAACCTGTCATTCAGTCGGTGACCGTTCAGACCACGGTGGCCGTTCCGGATGGTGGCACGGTGCTGATGGGCGGTCTCAAGAGGCTCAGCGAGGCCCGCAATGAGTACGGCCCGCCGATCCTCAGCAAAATCCCCTATATCAATCGCCTGTTCCGCAACACCGGTTATGGGCGCGAAGCAACGAGCCTGCTGATGATGATCACGCCGAGGATCATCATCCAGGAAGAAGAAGAGCAGATTCAGACGAACTTCCGTCCGGCTCCCCAGGTCGCCCCCTAATCAAGGGCAAGCCTGAGGTAACCAACCGGGCCGGCTTCGAGGGAGCCGGCCCGGTTCTTTTTTGCCCGTAACCGTGGTCTTTCAAAAACCATACGGCGGGCGCCTTGGGGCGCCCGCCATCGCTGATAGCCTGCGAGCCCTTTGGAATCAGACCTTGATCATGTCGCGGACTGTCATTCCGCTGGGGATCATCGGCAGCACATGTTCCTGGTGTGGCACGAGGACATCGAGCACATAGGCCGTCTTGCTGTCGAGCATCTCGTGGATCGCGGCGTCGAGATCACCCTTGGCGCTGATGCGCCGGGCGTTGCACTTGAAACCCTTGGCCACCGTGACGAAGTCGGGGTACGGTTCCTTGGTGTTGCCGTCACCCAGGTAGGTGTGGCCGCGGTTACTCTCGAAGAACCTGTCTTCCCATTGAACAACCATGCCGAGGTGCTGGTTATTGAGAAGGAGGACCTTCACGGGGAGCTTTTCAGTGTGGCATGCGGCGAGTTCCTGAATGTTCATGAGGAAACTGCCATCGCCGTCGATGTCGATCACGGTCTTGAGCGGATGGGCGGCTTGCGCTCCCATGGCCGAGGGGAGGCCAAAGCCCATGGTTCCCAGTCCACCGCTGGTGAGCCATGTGCGGGGCTTGGAAAAGCCAAAATATTGGGCCGCCCACATTTGGTGCTGGCCGACACCCGTGGAAACAATCGTGTCGTCGAGTTGACCGCGGTCGCGGAGAATTTCCCACATCCGCTTGATGGCGTATTGGGGAAGGATGGCGTCGTCGCGGTCCTGGAAGCGCATCGGTTCGGTTTCGCGCCAATGCGTGATTTGGCGGTCCCATTCCCGGAGGTCTTGAGTAAGTGGGCCCGCACCTGTCGGGCGCTGGTCAATCATCCGATTCAGGTCGGTCAGTGCCTGACCGATATCGGCATGAATCGCGACATGCGCCTTCTTGTTCTTGTTGAGTTCCGACGGGTCGATGTCGATGTGCACGATTTTCCCGTGCTTGACGAACTCCGAGAGCTTGCCGGTGACTCGGTCGTCGAAACGCACGCCGAAAGCCAGCAGGAGGTCGGCGTCGTTGACGGCGTAGTTTGAATAAATGGTCCCGTGCATTCCCAGCATGCCCAGGGACAGGTAGTGGTCGTGCGGAAATCCTCCCAGCCCGTGAAGGGTCATGGCGACCGGAATGCCGGTTTTCTCGGCGAAAGCCCGCAACGCCTCGGAAGCGCCTGAATGAATGATGCCGCCACCGGCGTAAATCACGGGCTTGCTCGAGGCCTTCATCATTTGAAGAACCTGATCGAGTTCGGCGCGGGTCGCGCGACGATCGGGCTTGTAGCCCGGAAGATTCATGGGCGGGTCGTAATCGGGAACGATAACCCTGTTTTGGACATCCTTGGGCACATCAATGACGATGGGGCCCGGCCTGCCGGTGACGGCAAGGTGGAAAGCTTCCTTCATCACCCGGGGAATGTCCTCGGTCTTGGTGATGAGGTAGTGGTGCTTGGTGACGGCGCGGCAGACCTCGACAATCGGGGTTTCCTGAAAAGCGTCGGTTCCGATCACCGGGGTGCTCACCTGACCGGTGATGGCGATGATGGGAATCGAGTCCATCTTCGCGTCGGCCAGCGATGTCACGAAATTGGTGGCGCCCGGCCCGCTGGTGGACATGCAGAGGCTGACCTTGCCCGTGCTGCGCGTGTAACCTTGGGCGGCGAAGGCGCCGCCTTGCTCGTGGCGGGGCAGAATGGTGCGCAGTCTGTCGCTAACCCTTGTCAGCGCCTGATGAAGGGGCATGCTGGCGCCGCCCGGGTAGGCGAACATCGTGTCCACGCCATGGTTGATGAGGCATTGGACGAGAATGTCGGCACCTGATTGGGGACCGGTGGCAAGTGGTTCTGGCATGACGGTGTTCCTCCAAGCAGCAAAGCAAGGCCTCAAGTATAACAAATGCAAGAATGCTTGGTCGAGCCTTTGTCCAGCTTCCGGAGTGGGCATAAGAGACCGGGGCGCCCAACCGTGCGGGTTATGAGGGCGGCTGAAAACCAAAGGGCAGGCTACTTTGCCAACGATTTTGCCGCCTTGTCCGATCCGCCCTCAAGCCAATCGACATCGGAACCTTGCTCGGCGAACCTCTTGGCGCCCACCCGGATAATCGCGCCATCATCGACCACAACCAAAGGTGTGTAGCGCGGGTGGTGGGACTCCCGGTAGGGGTTGTTGCGGGCGGCGTTATAGCAGCAGATCATCGACCATCGCGGGTTCTCGGACTGGTTTTGGTCGGAGCGGTGGAGAAGGTTGCAATCGAAGAAAAGCGCGTCGCCCGGGTCCATTTCCACATGCTCAACACCGCAGGCCTTCACGAGTTCCGCCACACGCTCAGGGTCGGCGCCGGCCTGCTCGCCAGTGAGCACATGTTCCACCCGCCCTGCCAGGTGTGAACCGGGCGCCACCTGTAGGCAACCGTTTTCCCGGGTGCAGGGATCCACGGCGATGAAAACGCTTGTGAGCAGCGGGAAGAGAACGGCGTTCTGGTACCAGTATCCGTAGTCCTGGTGCCAGGCCCAGGCCCCGCCGACCTTGGCATCCTTCATGATCATTTTCGAGTGGTAGTGGTAGACCTCGCCGCCAAGCAGTTGTTCGGCGCCGCGCACCACGCGAGCGCACCGGGCGAACATCCCGTAAACACCGTCACCCGGATGGTTCCAAAGGGAAAGGCGTATGGTTCCACCCTCACCGTCGGCCCTGCCGAAGGCTCTGCGGTCGAGTTCGCGGTCTTCCCGCGCGGCCCGGCCCAGGAGGCCGATTTCCTCGCGGGAAAACATGCTCCGCGCGAGCACCCTGCCTTTTTCACGGTATTCGTGGAGTTGGCTTGGGGAGAAAACTTCGGTCATGTGCGGCCCGTTCAGTGAATGATGGATCGGCGATGGCTGAGGTAGTCCCAGACCACAAAGCGGTCAAGGTCCTTGCCCGAGGGGAAGAACACCCTTCCGTTGGTGCTCTTCGCCAGCCTGTAGGCGAATTGGACATCCTCCGAGGTCTGGTTCCAGCTTTGCAACAAGAAAATATTGATGGTGACCCCCTCGCGGGCGCAGTAACCCGCTTCACGCAGGGTGGCCTCCTCGGTGCGGGGATCGGGCGGGTAAAGAAGATAGAGAAACTGTTTCTCGAGATGCGCCGTCGGCAAGCCGTCGGTGATGAGGATGACCTGCCGGTTGGGCGTTTCCTGACCCGCCAGGAACTTGCGGGCCAGGCTGAGACCATGCTGGATGTTGGTGAAGTGCGCCGGAATGGTATCCTCGTCAAGGTCCTTGCGGGAAAGGTCGGCGCGCAGGCGCACCACCGGGTCGAACAATGAGACAGGCCTGGGCATGAGGGAAACGATTTCGGACGAGTGCCGGGGCTTGGCCAACGAGTACATCTCGACGAATTGAAGATAGTCGCCGGGAAATTCGGAGCGGATGAGGCCGTCCAGCGCCAGGCCCATCCTCTTCACATTCATGTACAACCCGTCGTACCGCATCGAACCTGACATGTCGAGCAGCACCACCGTGGCGCAGCGGGGCGTTTTGCGCGTCCGATGAACAACGAGGTCGCGGCGGTCGAGGCCTCGGGTCGCCGGCGCCCCTTGGCGGACCATCGCGTTGACGAACGACCCGGGCAAGTCGAGGTGGGCCGAGGAGTCGCCATGTTCAAACGGGCGGGTCGCGGCGGTTTCCGTGACCCCGTCGCCCTCCACCGGCACCGGATGCCTGCCGGATCGTGAATCGCGGAGTTTGTCGAAGATTTTCGAAAGCAATTTTCGTTGGAAAAGGCGGTAGGCCCGAGGGGTGAGGTCAAGGCCGCCGGAGGCGCCCTCGACAAGGCCCTGCTGCTCGGCCAAGTGCTTGAGCAACTGCTGGATTTCCTTCTGCAGCCGGCCCAGGTCGGCGACATCCTCCGGTTCGGTGAAGCGGGCGAGTTCCTCCATGTCGATCACCGCCAGCCTCGCGGTCTTCTCGGCCTCGTCAAGCTGTTCGAGGAGTTTGTCGATCGCCTCAAGGGTTTGCTTGACCTCCAGCGCCTCGGGAACCGTCATCGGTTCGTTGCCGCGGAATGGATACTTGGCGGCCAGTTCCTCGACCTGATATTGCTCACCCAGCCTTTCCATGAGGTTCAGCATCTGGCTCGCGAAGGGGGAACGCTCATCACCGGCCCGGTACCAGAGATCCTCGAGGTCGGCCAGTTGGCGTTCCCGAACGGCCTTGTTGAACTCCTTGCGAAGCTCGCCCGGCGGGCGAGTGGCGCGGGCTTGGGAGTCCACCGCGGACTCCGCCTCCCGGACAACCTCGGCGGTCGAGTGGGTGGCGAGGATTTTCTCCTTCTTTCGCTTCAGAATTTCCCTGAGGTGTTCGATGCTGGGGCCGAGATTCCGAATCTGCGACGGGTCGAGCCTGATGGCGTTGGCGAGTTCCTCCTCGGTGAACTTGCGGCCTGTTCCGTGGCGGAGCATGTGCTCGAAAGCGGGACTGACCAGGTCGGCGGGAGGTTGGCTGGGAGGCGGCACCAGCCTGGGATCGTATTTCTGGTAGACATGGACAACGCCCGGGGGTGTGGTGCCCAAGGGCGCGGAATCCTCGGCGGAATCATCCATGATCCGGTCCCCGTCGCGACTCAACGGATCTCGTATGTCATTCGCCCGTGCTTCTGGCTGCGGCTGATACGGTCGGTCGCGTAAAGCCCGGCCAGCACGAACTCGAGGCAGGAGGCGCGCACGCCGAGGTTCTCGTTGGCGTTGACCTCGAAGGCCTTGGCCCAAGCCGGCGGCACCCGCTTGAGCCTTTCGGCGTAATGTTCCGAGGGAAGCATGTCGCCCACCTCGACGCGTGCTCCCTTGTTGAAGACATCGACGATGGAGTCGAGGCCCGATTTTTCCACATACTCGTTGAAAACGATCCCGATGGCCTCCGCGATGATCGCCTCGAGGACCTGCTTCTCGCTCATTTGCTGGCTGCCCATCATGTCGAGTTCAAGCTTGCCGAGGGAGGAGGTGGGGAGGTGGCCGAGGTCGGAGATCCTCGCCACCGAGGGGTTCTCACCGAGAAGGACGCCGCGACGGCGGGCGCTGGCGACCAGGGTTCGATAGTTCGCCATGGAGAACCGGGCGCTGACGCCCGATTGCTGATCAACCAGGCGCGACTTGCGCGCGCAGATGCTCACCTGTTCCACGATCTCCTTCATGAAGGGCGGGACAAGCACAGGGAACTCGCCACCCAGGTCGACTCCCGATTGCTGCTCCATGATGTCGATGCCCAAGGCCCGGTCGAGGGGGTAATGGGTCTGGATCATGCTGCCAATCCGGTCCTTCAACTGCGGAATGACCTTGCCCGAGCGGTTGTAAGTGGAGGGGTTGGCCGAGAACAGGAGGAGGATGTCGAGGTCGAACTTCACGGGATAGCCCCGCACCTGGACATCGCGTTCCTCCAGGATGTTGAAAAGCCCGACCTGGACAAGTTCATCGAGTTCAGGAATCTCGTTCATCGCGAAAATGCCGCGATGCATGCGGGGAATGAGGCCGAAGCTGATGGCCTCCTCGGCGGAAATGCTGACCCCCGCGACGAGCTTGGCAGGATCGATCTCCCCAAGGACATCGGCGAACTTGGTCCCCGGCGCGAGCCTTTCGGCGTACCGGTCCTCCCTTTTCCACCAGCCGATCGGAACCTCGGAGGCAGGAACCGTTTCAGCGAGGCGCTTGGCGGCGCCCGTGATCGGGTGATAGGGGTTTTCGTGGATCTGGAGGCCGGGGGCGTCGATGAACGGGATTTCCGGGTCGAGAAACCGCGCGATGGAGCGCATCAACCGGCTTTTGGCCTGACCTTTCTCGCCGAGGAACAAAATGTCGTGTCCGGCAAGCATGGCCAGGCTGACTTCCGGGAGGACCGTGTTGTCGTAGCCGACAATTCCGGGGAAAAGCTCGGATCCCGATTTGAGGGCTTGGAGGAAATTCGAGCGGACCTCCTCCTTGACGGTTCGGGATGTCCACCCCGATTCGCGAAGTTGCTGGAGGGTTCGTGGTCGGTCGGTCACGATTGGTTTCCGTTGTCAGTGATGTCTGAGGTTCTGCCAACATCATAGGGGCGCGCAAGCGCGGCAGAAGCCGATGGCGGATTTAGGCGCGATCTTCCGGGTAGGCGTCAGGCAGGTTGTTGTTTTGCACCGCGGCGGGGCTGAGCACGGCGGAATCATCGTTTTCCGCAGGTGGTTTTTGACCGTTGGCGCGGTGATCGGCCGAGGAGGCCATGTCGTTGATCGTGCATTCATAGTTGCCCGGTGACTTGGCGGCTTGGCCGTCTCGTTCCACAACGATTCTGAATCCGTATTTGGCGATGGAGATTTGGTCCTCGGACATCAGGGCGGCCCGCCTTACCCTTTGCCCATTCACCCGGGTGCCGTTGGTGCTGCCCAGGTCGCGCAGGAAAACAATTCCGTCCCCCTTCACCAGCACGCAATGAATTTTTGAGACGCTTTTATGGTCGAGCATGAGGTCGCAGCCTTCCTGCCGGCCCACCAAGGTGAGATCCTGGGCTAGTTCGATGCTGCGGCCGCCATCGAGCGGCACCAGACGCACACGCATGCTTGAGAAATCCGTCCGGTAAAGAGACGGGGACTAGGGAAAGTTTACCCCATAAATGACCCAAGGGAAAATCTTTTGGCTCAGGCCAGACTGAGTGTGCCCCGGGTGAGCCCCACCCGATTGGTGAGCCTGAGCTTTCGCCAGAGTTCCCGCCCGTCGTCGATGCCGGCAAGAACCCTGCTGTAAAGAGCGACAAGATTCTGTGTTTGCTCGGCTGATTCTGTCAGCAATTCCACGCGAAATTGCCTCACTCCCCGGGCCAATAGCCTTGGAATGAATTCGGAAGCCGACTGGACATGCGCGTTGAAAACCGTGTTGCGGCATCCGGCGTCGACCAGCACCGGAAAACGGGTTCCCGTTGGATCGGCCAATTCGATCCGGTGTTGTTCGCAGGGCCGGCCGCAATCGGTGTGATCCTTGCCTTGGGAAAGGTTCGAGGCATACAGGCAGTGCTCGGTATGAAACATGGGCATGGCCACATGCGCCACGAACTCCACGATCCCCGGATTTTCTCGGTCCAGCCAGGATTGCAACTGCTGCCAGTTGAGGTCGTGGCCCGGGGTGAGGCGAACAAGTCCCAGGTCGAGAAACCAATCCGCGGTGAGTTCGTTCACCACATTGAGCGAGTAGTCGCCAACCATTGGGATTCCGGTGTCGCGAAGAATGGCGATGGAGGCCAGGTTGCGGACCAAGAGAAAATCAGGTGCCAGTCGCGCCGCCCGCCTGACCAGTCCTTCCTCACCCGGTTTCACAACCCTCAACGGGGCGATGCCCACGAGGGTTCCAGCGGCGCGGCAGATGGCGACCGCCTCCTCCCACTGGCGTGGATCCTCAAAATCGAGCCAGACCAGACCCAGCGGGTTTTGTCCGTGGTCAGGTTTCCAGGCGCAGGCGGCTTGAACCTGAGCCAGAGACCTCGCCAACAGGTTCAGCTTCGGGGCAGAAGAATTGGGATCAAACGGCTCAGTTTTAAGGTGGCGTAACCTATCCAAGGCACCTTCGCTGACTCCAAAACCTCGGTGAATGAGTTTGGGTTCCAAGGCCTGTGCCACTTCCCGGCGCAATTGATTGAGAACGCTGGCGGGGATCACCACCTGATCATGAACTTGGGATTGAACCGAGCCTGAGCAAAAAGGGGTGCCGCCAAGCCTGCTTAAAGCTTTTTCCAGAAAATCGGGAGGTGCCGGTTTGTTGGCCGCCACCAGAGGCCCGGCCCAGACGGCGCTTGCGGTCGGCCCGCTTTCCAATCGGCCCTCAAGCGCGAGTGTGCCGCCAGTGGCCCCGGACAGTCGCCAATGAATGGGGTGCCTCCCCGGCAAGTCCGGATTGGTCCATTGGCGCTTGCAACGGGCGTGAAATTCCGGATCGTCGGTTTTCCATAACCAGGCTCCTGGCCCCCCCCGGTCCTTGGGGAGTTCCGTCGGGCCGATGTCGATCCAAACGGTTCCCGGTTCCCGGCCCGGGCGAGCAGCGAACACTCGCCCGCCCGCCTCGTCGCGTTCGGGGCGGGCCTCGTCCAGGACCACGCCATCACCGGGGCGAATCAGATCCACAAGGGGCGTAGAACTGTCTTCAAGGGCCACCAGCACGCTGTTGCGGTCACGCCTGGCCACGGTTCCGACGAACATGCCACGGGCGCGGGGGGAGCGTCCCCTGACAAGGCCCTGATGGTCGACGCCGCGGAGAAAACCGGGCGTGAAACCTCGAGAAAACCCCTGCTGGAGGTCGCGCCACTCTGCCGCGTCGGGGTGATGGGTGGTCCCCGCCACCGCGGCATCAACGGCCTTGCGGTAAGTGTTGACAGCGGCGGTGACATAGGAAGGCCCCTTGAGCCGGCCCTCAATCTTGAAGCTGACCACGCCGAGTTCGATCAATTCGCGCACGGCGTCCGGCGCGGCCAGGTCCTGCGGGCTCATGTGATACGACTTGTCACCCGTTTCCCTGCGATGGCCATCCACCCGCAACTCGTAGGGTTGCCGGCAGGCTTGGGCGCATTGACCTCGGTTGGCGCTTCGGCCACCCAGGGCCTCGCTGGTGAGGCATTGGCCCGAGTAAGCCACGCAAAGGGCCCCGTGGATGAACACTTCCAACGGCAAGTCGCAGGTTTCACGGATGCGGCGCAGGTCCGCAATCGACATCTCCCGGGCGGCGACGATTCGTGTGATGCCCAGTGATGCCGCCATGCGCATTCCACCGGCCTCGGTGAGCGTCATCTGCGTGCTGGCATGGACCTCCAGTTCCGGGGCCAGTTCCCGGCAAAGGCGGACAATGCCGATATCCTGAACAATGACCGCGTCCACGCCGGCGCGGGCGATCGCGGCCAGGCAACGCTCGGCGTCGGCCAACTCGTCGCTGAAGACAAGCGTGTTGAAGGCGACATAGCCGCGGGTTCTGTTCCTGTGCAGGAAGGCCATCACCTCGGGCAGGCGGTCGAGGGTGAAGTTTTCCGCTCGGTGACGGGCGTTGAACCGGTCGATGCCGAAATAGACGGCGTCGGCCCCGGCGGCGACCGCCGCGCGCATGCAGTCGAAGTCGCCGGCCGGCGCCAAGACTTCGGGGCGGGGACCGGTCATGTCAGGCCCCTCCCGATTCGACCCGGGGTTGGCCGATGTAGCGCTTTTCCACCTTGGCGAGAATCTCCTCGGCGCCGACATCCACAAGGGCTTTCGCGGCGGCCTCGCCCAGCCCGACAGGGTCGGCAAGCGGACCCGAGTGGCGGGCCTCCAGGCGTCGGGTGCCGTTCTCATCCAAAACCACGGCGGCAAGGTGGCCGGTGTCGCCCTCGGCATGGGCCAGGCATCCTATAGGCACGAGGCAACCGCCCCCCAGCGCCTTGAGCATTGCCCGCTCCGCCAGCACCAGCGACCGTGTGGCCGGGTCGGTGATTCTGCTGAGGGCCTCCACCGCTCCGGCATCGTCGGTGCGGCACTCCAGACCCAGCGCACCCTGCCCGATGGCGGGAAGAATCCATTCTGGGTCGATGATTTCCTTGATCTCAGCATCGAGTCCAAGGCGCCGTAATCCCGCCTCGGCGAGGATGATCCCCGCAAGGCCATCGTCATCGAGTTTGGAGAGGCGCGTTCCGATATTTCCCCTCAAGTCTTCCACCTTGAGGTCGGGCCGTCGGCTGAGTAGCTGAGCCCTGCGCCGCATGCTGCCCGTGGCGACTCGCGCGCCGGGGGGCGCTTCAGCGATGGTGCCGTGGCGGCGACTGACCCAGACATCCCCAGTGGGGCCGCGTGCCGGAACACCCGCCAGGGCCAGTCCGGGAACAGGGGCGGTCGGCAAATCCTTGAGGCTGTGAATGGCGACATCGGCCTCGCCCGCCAAAACCACCTCCTGAACCTCGCGGGTGAAAAGGCCATCGCCCCCCACCTGGTGCAGGGGCCGATCGGTGACCCGGTCCCCCTTGGTGGAAACATGAACCAATTCCGAGGTGAAGCCGAGTGCCGCCAGCAGGTCGCGCACATGGTGGGCCTGCCAAAGTGCCAACGGGCTGGTCCGGGTGGCCAGTCGCAAGGGCTTGGCGGTCATGCCGAGGGTGCTCCCATGCGGGTGAGAGCGGCCCTAATCAGGGAAATGGTGGTTGGGCGTTCGGCCGGGTCCCCCTCGAGGCGCGGCAGGCACACCGGGTCGCCCTCCTCGCGATCGATTCGAATCCAGGCGGGCTTCAGGTGTTCGGGATCGGCGCTGAATCGCGGGAACAGGTGCCAATGGGGGTGTTCGACCTGATTGCCCAAAAGCTCGTAGTTGAGTTTGCGGGGAGAGGTGACCTCGGTGATGGCGCGCGACAGCCACCACATTTCAGCCATCAATCCGTCCCGGCTTTCCGCCTTGAGATCGGTCGGCTCATGGGCATGTTCTCGAGAGAACAGGACGCAGTAACCACGGAAAAACTGCCAGCGGCCCAAAATGGCGATGCCGTGGGGAAAGGCCCAGACCAAGTCCTTGACGGAGTGGGAAGAAGTGCTTGATTGAACGCAAAATGGGCAATTCTGGGGCATCGCGCGCTCTCGTGCACCGGTGACGGGGGTTGTCAGCCGATCATAGCGCATGTGGCCTGTGCAGGTTCAGGCATCGTCGCGGTGGATGTTGTCGATGATCCAACCATTCACATCGTTGAGCATTTCCTGGTGCAGCTTGTGGGTGCAGGCGTAGGTGCGGAGGCGGACATTCAGTCCAGCGGCGTACAGAAGGCGATGGTCTTCCTTGGCCATGCTGAGGGGGACCACGGAGTTGGCGATCCCGTGACCGATGAAAACGCGCATGTGCCTGAGGGTTTGGGGACGGAGCAGGGGGCGGTTGAAACGGGGCATCTGACCGTTGAGGCAGATGAGGCCGCCGAACGATTCCCCGTGCTTAAGGGCTAAGCGATAGGCTTGGGTTGCTCCTTCGCAGATGCCCGCGAGGTAAATCCGCTCCGAGTGAACATGGAACTGCTTCCGGGTTTGCTCGATGGCCCGGAAGACATAGTCCTCGACCATCGCGTCGCTGTGGCCATCGTTGGACCAGGAGTAGGTGGGTGTGCCGTCGGGGCGGGGATCCGCGCTCTGAGACCCGCGCAAGGCGATGGAAATGAAATTTCTGCGACTCAGTCGTGGGGCCAGACGAAGCGCCCTTTCCTCGTTGCTGCGGTGGCCGTGAAGGAAAACAACCAAGGGGTATGGGTAATTTGGCTCGTAACCCATCGGCAGGAAAGTGGGCAGAGGTTGGGGGCGAGGAGTGCGGACATCAAAGGAATAAAAGCCTTCCGCGGGACGAATAGCCTGTTCGCGCACGCCGATTTGAGCCATGTGAACCCACTCCCACGGATGGTCCGGTTTGGTGTCGCATGGACTTTGCCGGATATTCAGGTTGCGCAGGTTCCCGCTTTGCCGAGTTAGCCAACGCTTCGCGAATTTCCTCAAGTCACACAACTTGCTGCCGTTGGGAGTCTAAGTCGCAATCACCGGGGGTGTCAACGCAGCGACTTGGTGGACTTGAGTGAAAATCAAAAAAATGGGAATAGGTCGATCCACCTGAAACGGTTGGACGGGATGAGTGAGTCTGGGTCGCTTGGGAAAGGCGGGTTGTCTCTGCCAGTAGGTCTTTCAAGACCAGTAGGCAGCTGCGTGCTTGGTTTCTCAAACATTCCCTAACGCAAGGGCTTGATGGGAACCGGGGCCGGAACCGACCCCGGCAGGTCGATCATTTTCGGGGCCTCTTCCGGCTGCTGCTGTGGAATATTGCTTGGAGCTGGACCGGTGGTGGCTGGCACCACTTGTCCAGCCGATTCGGCAGGCTCAGTGCGAACCTGAATCACCTTGGCCTTGGGCCTGGAGGTGTCGAACCTCACCGCCTGGTCTGTTTCAGCAGCGCCGATGTTTCCAGCCATGTCAATCGCTTCGATTCTGAAGTGAAACTCAAAACCGGCATGCTGGGGGACATCCCAGCGGTAGGTGCCTGTGTTCGCCACACGCTGGGCCAAGGGCGTCCACGGGCCACCTTTTCGACTGGCAACCAAGAGGGTCACCGGTTGGGGACCTAGGTTCTTGTCGGCGACCTCATAGGCGATGTCGATCGCCCCGACGGCTTCGCTGGGTGAGGGCTTCAATCCCACGATGCGCGCCGTGGGACGGGTGGAATCAACCTCGAGCACAATGTCGGGTGGTGTATTAGGGCCCGGTGGCGGATCGCCACCACCGCTGCCGTTGACTGCGTGGACGATCAAGCCATGGACCCCCTCGCCGGGTAGTTCAACCACCGCCGGGCTGATCATGTCAGGGTCTTCAGACTTCCTGTTCCAGGTTTTTCCACCGTCGCCGGTGATCCAGATTTCCACCTTGCCGACGCCGCTGGGGCCGACGCCCTCAATCTTGTAATCGAGGGTGGTCCGTGTGGAATTGACAAGGCGGGGAAGCGCCTGTGCGGTTTTGGCCTGGGGTGGGACCGGAGCGGCCGGAACAAGATTCGCCGCCTGCGCCAAGACCGGCATTGAACTTGGCGCTACCGAGGGAGCGGATGGCGGAGGATTGCCGATGGACAATTCGCCTGTGCCGATATTGCCCGCGAGGTCGGCGGCTTGGGCGCGCAGCCGGCATGCTTCTCCAGCCGGAACGGGGTATTGGGAAGGGTGGCCGACAATCGGCTGAATTTCCCGCCAAGCCTTGCCTGCCTCCTGGATTTCAACCTTGATGGAACCCTTGTCTAAATGCCGGTCGTCGCAGACAAGGTGCGCGTGCAGTTCGTTGCCGGCCTGCTTGGGAGCCAGTTCCACCAAGGGAGCCTGGGTGTCCACCACCACGCGGAGGGCCGATGGCATGTTGGTCGTGTCACTAGGATTCATCCGCCCCTGCTTGTCCGCGGTGACGATGTTGAACCAGTATTCACCATCCGCCGGAACCATGAAGCGGAATTTGCCAGCCGAGGGATCCAGCGAATCGTGCTTCCGCCACGCCTCACCCGGAGTGCGGACAAAAAGGTGGACCTGTGCGACTTGCGCCTTTTCAGAGTCGGTCAGGTTAAACGGGAGAATGAACTCCCGGTTTTTGCTGAAACGACGGCCATCCTTTCCGCCATCTTCCGCGGCTTTCTCCTGCTTGCGTCCGCCGAATCCGGCGAACAACGAGGGTGGCGCCCCTACGGCCTCATGAGCCATGGTGACCGCGATGCCCAGCCCAAGCGAAAGGCGCCAGGCCACCGGGAAATATCGAAAATGAAGGTGTGAAGGCCGGTTCATTCCGTTAACCCCCCCATACCGGTTCTCGGTCCCTGAATTTGGGTTGCCGGCGCGTCATCGCGGCCGATGCCCACGAGAAATTCGATGGTTTTGCGCGTCCTGACCGCCAATTTGCTGTCCGCCTGCTCCACTTCAACGGCCAGCGTGTGCTGGCCGGGATTGAGCTTGGGAGGGAGGTGAAAACAAAGCGTCAACCATTGCCGGCCGGAATCTTCCGGTTTTCTGACCGCTTTGGCCGGGAAGGTCAACTGCTGACGAACCGAGGCCCGGTCCCGAAGTTCGGTGCGGACGGCGAAAGCGCATTCATCGCGGCCATCCTTGGAGCAAAACCTGAGGTTCTCCACTTCCACGAGCACAAGAACACGGTCCCCTGGTTCATCACCCCGGCCAGGCCGAAAAGCGTGTCCGGCGGGCCAGGATTCAGCCTGACCACGCTCGTCCACCGACTTGGCGAGCGCGAGGCGTGATATCCGCATGGGTTGGCGTTCGTCGAATTTTCGAGCCAGCGCCCTCAAGCGGCGGGCCAGGGCGGCGGCATCTTCCGAATCAAGGCCGGCGGTGTCGGCTTCCTCGAGGCGGGACACCAGATCGCCAAGGGCGTCGCCGCGTTGCGCTGGCGCAACCGGAAGTCCCAACGGGGACGGTATGTCAATCTTGCGGATGGGGGCGAAGAGTTGGTCCGCCACGGGCAACGCCGCGGGTGCCTTGTCAGGAGCCTGGCCAAGGCCACACTGAACCCATGCCAGCAAAAGTGGCAGGGCAAACAGTGGAACTGGGCAAATAATGACTCTGGGATCCGACATGGATTCCCTCCCTGTCGGGGGCGTATGCCCGGGTCCGGGTTCGGAATCAATGCCGGAATTGCGCCATCTAGAGCCAGAGCCGCAGTTTTTCCTTCAAGGGCGAGGGGATCTTGGCCTCGACCGTCTTGCGGATTTCCTCTGGCAAATAACGGGTGCTGGCGTGACCGCAGATCACCAACTCGTTTTGAAACCGGTCCGCCCGTTCCACGAAATCGTCGAGGTGCATGTGCCCGAACTTGTGCACCTTGCTGCGCTTGTGGTTGTGGCGGACAAAGCTCATTTCGGTGATGAGGATTTTGGCCTGGAAGAAGACCGGGTTGCTGTCGATTCCCTCGGGGTTGGTGTCACCCGTGTAGGCCAAAATGGGTGTCCTGATCTCCCGGGTGATTTCGACGCCCTGAAACTTCAGGTCTCGAATTTGCGGGCCGGGCAACCCAAGGAATTCCTCCTTAAGCTTCATTTTCCGATCCCAGACAACGAAACCCAGCGCAGGTATTGTGTGGCTGACCGCCACCGTGGTGATGACATGGTCTCGGGACAGCGTGATTTCCTGGTCCGGCTCCAAACCGCGGAGATCGCAGAGCATCCTGCATCGGTCGAGCCTTTGCACCACCAGCAACAATCGCCGCAGGTCGTCAATGGCATACGCCGGGGCGTATACGATCGGCGGTTCCATTTTCATCATGCGGCGACGGGCCACATACTGGGGCAGGGAAACCATGTGGTCGATGTGCACATGGCTCATGAACCATGTGGGTGTGCCCATGAATTCCCACGGTTGCCCGCCAAGGTCGAATCCCAGCTTGAGTTCCGGAATCCGCCAGTAAGTCTGGACGGCGGCCCGGGAAAAGCCCTCGATCGTCAGTCCGGCGTGTTGCATCGCCAGGACGGGTGCGTTTTCAACCATGCCCGGGGCTTTGTCCGCTTGCCTTGTGGTCGTTACCAGCCAAAGGGGCAATATAAAGGGTTCGTGTCCAGCCCACCATGCAACATGGACCGGGGAAACGCATGATTCTTGAGGGGATAGTCAGCACGGTCGCCCCTGACGGCGCGCCCCATGCGGCGCCGATGGGCCCCCGCATGCCATCCCGCCTTCCATGGGAATCATTCATCCTCCGGCCATTCACGAGTTCCACCACATGGGAAAACCTCTGCCTGGCACCCCGGGGTGTCTTGCATGTGACAGACGACCCGCTGACCTTGGCCAAGGCCGCCTTGGGCATTCCAGTGGGCCCTTGGGAGCGCGCCAGGGGAATCGAGGGGTGGCGATTGGTGGATGCCTGCCGTTGGCTGGAATTTGAAATTGTGGACCGGGCCATCGAGGGACCGCGGGGCCTGATGACGGCTAGGATTGTGGCCGATGAGTCGGGCCGACCGTTTTTCGGTTTCAACCGGGCCAGCCATGCCGTTTTGGAGGCTGCCATCTTGGCGACCCGGGTCCATTTGGTACCCCGCGCCGAAATCATTGCGGAAATCGACCGACTTCGCCCGCTGGTGGAAAAGACAGGCGGGGAAAGCCACCATGAGGCGTTTTCCCTTGTGGAGCGGCATTGCCGGGAGGCGCCGGGCGCATGACCTCGCTCTTGGTGCGTACTGCCGCTCGATTGCATTGGGGGTTGTTTCGTCCCGCCGGAGATCCCGGAGCCACGCTTTTTGGGGGCGTGGGTTTGATGGTGACCGAACCCAAAACGGTGATCCGCGCGTCTCGGGTGATGTCGCCGGCCGAATGTCCCGAACGGCTCAAGCTGGTCCGGGATCGATTGGGGGGGGAATCCATCCGGATCCAAAGGGAAGCGGCCCCGCCCGAACATGCCGGTTTCGGCAGTGGCACACAATCGGCCTTGGCCGTGGCATGGGCGGTTTCCAAGTTGTCCGGCCTTTCGGAAAATTTCAACTCCCTGATGGGCGCCAGCGGTCGCGGAAGGCGCTCGGGCATTGGCTGCCATGGATTTTTTCATGGCGGCTTGCTGGTGGACGATGGCAAATCGCAGGCGGATACAGCCGTGGCGCCCTTGGTGGACCGGGTGGAATTGCCCGGGGACTGGCGGATCGTGGTGGTGCTGCCCGAGGAACCCGGCGCCTGGCATGGAAGGCGCGAGGTGGAGGCTTTCAGCACTTTGCCAGGGCGGGATGATCTGGCCCGGGACTTGAGGCACATGGCTGCCAACGAGCTTTTGCCGGCGGCGCGGGCGGGCGATTTCGACGCCTTGGGCCCGATCGTGCACCGATTCAATGTGCTGGCGGGCAAGGCGTTCGCGCCTGTCCAAGGGGGTGTGTTCGCCTCGCCGGGAATCGCCGCCGCTGTCGGGCGCGCGCGATCCTTGGGCTTTCTCGGAGCGGGCCAGAGCAGTTGGGGACCTGCCGTGTTCGCCTTGTGCGCGGACGAGGACCAAGCCTCCTGGCTGGCTGGCCAATTTTCCGAAAGCGGCCACCATGGATTGTGGGTGGCCCGTCCGGCCAATGGCGGGGCGACGCTGCACGAGGAACCCCTGAATCGATGGTAATGGGACCAGCCTCGCCGCTGAGGGAGTCGGCAACATGACTGAATCGCAGGGATCGGCGCTTCTCTCCGGAAGAAACCTCATTCGCATCGGTTCATGTATCGTGCTGGCGATATGCCTCGGATTGCTGCTGACGGTGGAAAGCGGACTTCCCGCCCTGGTCCGGTCGGTGACCGGCCTTTTAGGCATATTGTCGTTGTTCATGGCACTGAGTGTGGCGCCCGAGCGAATGCCATGGAGGACCTTGGCCGTGGGCTTGGCCATTCAGGCTACCTTGGCTTGGGCCGTGGTCGGTTTCCGGGTGGGCGACAGGCGACCGGGGATGGAGGCTTTTCAGGCGGTCGGGCACGGGGTGGAAAGCCTTCTGGGTTTTTCCTCCGAGGGTGGGAAAATGGTGTTTGGCATTTTGGCCGATCCGGAAAAGTTTCAGAACTCCGTGGGCAAGGGCAACGGTTTCATCTTCGCCTTCAACGCTTTGCCGACTTTGGTTTTCATCTCGGCGTTGTCAGCCGCGATGTACCACTTGGGTTTGCTGCAACTGGTGGTCGGGGGCATCGGGGCGGTGATTCGGAGGCTAATGGGAACCACGGGGCCTGAAACTTTCGGCTGCTGCGCCACGGTCTTTATTGGCCAAACCGAGGCGCCGCTGGTGGTGAAACCGTTTCTATCAACCATGACCCCTTCGGAAATGCTCGCGTTGATGGCCGGAGGCATGGCGGCCATGTCCGGTGCCATGATGGCGGTTTACATCGGCATGGGGGCCGACGCGGTAGGAGTTTTGGCCGCGAGCGTGATGGCGGCGCCGTGCAGCCTCTATCTGTCCAAGATGTTGATTCCTGAGCAGCCCGCGGCCAAGGACGGTATGGAGTCTGATTGGAAGGTTCCCAAGCTTCATCACGGATTGCTTGACGCCCTGACGGGGGGCGCCTCCGAGGGAATGATGCTGGCGCTGCATGTCGCGGCCATGCTCATCGCGTTTTTGGCGCTGATCGCCATGCTGAAAAGCGCGCTGGAGGCCTGCATTCCAGGGGCCAATCTAGATGAGGGAGTTGCATGGCTGTTTCGTCCATTGGCGCTTTTGGCTGGTTTCTCGGGAGAAGAAGCCCATTTGGCCGGAAGACTCTTGGGGAAAAAGCTGATCGCCAACGAGTTCATCGCCTATGGCGACCTGACAACGGATCCGGCTTTCGCGGGTGCCAGCGAGCGATTTCGGGCCATGGCGGCATGTGCCGTCAGCGGATTCGCCAACCTGGGATCCATGGGAATCCAGATTGGTTGCATCGGCGCCTTGGCCCCCGAAAAGCGCGAACTTTTGGGGCGACTGGCACCCCGGGCGCTTCTGGCGGGATTCGCCGCGGCTTTGGTAAGCACCAACCTGCTGGCGTTGTTCCGTTCCTGAGAGTCAGAACCGGAGACCCGCGATGGATCACCCTCATTGGACCGAACTTCATGAGGCCGCGCTGAAAGTGGCATGGAGAATACGAGCGAACGCCTGGGCCCCGTATTCGGGGTTTCAGGTGGGTTGTGCCCTGATGGTGCCCGGTGGTGGCGTCGTGGCGGGTTGCAATGTGGAGAATGCCAGTTACGGATTGACTCAATGCGCCGAACGGTGCGCCGTTTGCGCAGCGGTGGCGCAAGGGTATTCCACATTCACCGATGTGATTGTCGTGACAGACCTCGAGTCGCCCGCCCCGCCCTGCGGAGCCTGCAGGCAGGTGCTGTTTGAATTCGCGCCGGATGCGAATGTCTGGCTGGTGGGAAAACAACAGTCAAGATCGTGGCACAGGGT
>CAWUNZ010000016.1:0-28075 GCA_963923445.1 uncultured bacterium | reverse complement strand
GGTCGGCGACGACAGGTATGCCGCGGGTTCTCGCGATTTGGGCCGCGCGGATCATCCCCTCGATGCCGTAATGATCGACAAATAGCACGCGGGATCGGGCAATCATTTCCTCAGGCGGCCAATCAGCAAGGGCGCCAACGGTGCCCGCGAGGTCGAACAGAATGGTGCGGGTGTGGCGTTCCTGGTCGATCAGGATGGTGCTGCGAATCGGGCGCGCACCGGGCAGGTTGGCCGCATGGGACAAATCAACCCCTTCGCGGGCGAACAGTTCCCGAAGGAATCGGCTGTCGGGATCGTCACCCAAGGGACCGGCGTACGATGCGCGGGCACCATACCGGGCGACCGCCACCAAGGCATTGCCCGTGAGGCCACCACCCTGCTTGTCCCGGCCCGCCAAGCGGACCTTGGTGTCGGGTTCCGGCCACCGGGGCAGGAGAAGGAGTTCATCGACCGCGAGGCAACCGAGGCCGAGGACATCGATCGGGGTTTCCACGATCAGGCCATGATCGCCTTGATGGACTCGACAGGCTCGACGCCGACAAGTTTCTGGTCGAGTCCGCCGTAGAAATACGAGAGGCCGTTGGGATCGAGTCCCATGAGTTCCAGCACGGTGGCGTGAAGATTCTTGACATGGTACCGGTTTTCCACCGCGGCTGATCCGAGTTCATCGGTGACGCCATGGGAGATACCACCCTTGATGCCACCGCCGGCCAGCCACATGGTGAAGCCGTAGGCGTTATGGTCGCGGCCCGTGCCTTGGGCGTACTCGGCGGTGGGCTGGCGGCCGAACTCGCCGCCCCAGACCACAAGGGTCTCGTCGAGCATGCCGCGTCGCTTGAGATCGGCGAGCAACCCGGCGATCGGGAGGTCGGTGTTGCCGGCGTGTTTCTCGTGGTTGCGCATGATGTCGCTATGGGCATCCCAGTTGTCGTCGTTGTGCGCCCCGCCGGAATAAATTTGGATGAATCGTGTTCCGCGTTCCACCAGCCTGCGCGCCAGCAGACACTTGCGGCCGAAGTCGTCGGTGCGGCCCTTGCCAATGCCGTAGAGGTCGAGGGTGGCCTGGTCCTCGGTCGAGAAGTCGACAGCCTCGGGGGCGCTGGCCTGCATCTTGAACGCGAGTTCATAGCTGGCGACGCGGGCCGCCAATTCCGAGTTGTCGGAGCGGGTTTCCAAATGCTCGCGGTTTTTGGAGCCCAACCTGTCGAGCAGGCGGCGCTGATCAGCGGGGGAGAGAACGGGATTGAGGTCGTTGATGGGGTTGCCGGAGGCGCGCAGAAGCGTGCCCTGATAGGCCGCGGGCATGAAGCCGCTGGACCAGTTCTTGGGCCCCGAGATGGGTCCACCGGTACGGTCGAGCATGACGACGAAGCCGGGGAGGTTCTGGTTGAGGGTGCCCAGGCCGTAGGTGACCCACGATCCCAGGCAGGGGAAACCCGAAAGCAAGCGGCCGGAGTTCATCATGAGCATGGCCGAGCCATGGATGGGCGACTCGGCGTGGAAGCTATGCACGAAGGCGATATCGTCGACACGCTGGCGCAGATTGGGGAACAGGTCGGAAACCATCTTGCCGCACTTGCCACCGGGCTGGAACTCCCACTTGGGGCCCACGGCGCGGCCTTCATTGCGGTGCCCGCCACGGCCGAAAGTCTTCACCGGGATGGTTTTGCCATCGAGCGGATAAAGCTTGGGCTTGTGGTCGAAGGTATCGACATGGCTGGGGCCGCCATACATGAACAGGAAGATAACCGACTTGGCCTTGGGCACCCCCATGGGGGGCTTGACAGCCATCGGGTTGGCCCAGGCGGAACCATCGGCGGCGCGGGTTTGCCTGGCCAGGAATTCGTTGCCCAGCATGGCGGTGAGCGCGGCGGCAGGAAAGCCTGCGCCGGTTTGCCAGAGCATTTCCCGGCGCGTGCGCCCGCAAAATTGGCGATCAGAAGACATGGCGGGGCTCCTTAGTCGAGATAAAGGAACTCGCTGGCATTGAGAGCCAGCAGGCAATATTGGCGCAGGGCCTCTCCTTTGGAGGCGCCCGAGGCGGCGACGGATTCCGCATAGGCGGTGTCGGCATTGATTTCGGACGGCGATGGGATCCTGCCGGTGGTGAGGCGGATGGCGCGGGCGACCTGCGCGCGCAGGTCACCGGGCGCTTCCTTCTCGAGTCGGCGGGCCATGTGCCCGGCCTGCTCATGGCTGAATGAACCGTTGAGCAAGCCGAGGGCCTGGGCCGGAACAGTGGTGGTGTAGCGGACGGGGCAGGGGGAATCCGGATCGGCCTGGTCGAACTGACCGAGGATGGGCAACTGGAGCGAACGCTTCACATGGACATAAACGCTTCGACGATTCGATTTTTCAGGCGGCGACACAGGCCAGCCGGATCCGGGCACCGATTGCCCCGCGAGCACCTCCCTCGGGATGGGAGGGTAGACGCTTTCGCCCCCCATCTCGAGGCTTAATTGGCCGGCAACCTGCAGGAAGGAGTCGCGCACCTCCTCGGCGGAGAGTCGGCGCATGGGCTGTCGCCAGAACAAATTGTTGGCCGGGTCCTTGGCCAGGGCGTCAGGACGCCCGGCGCTCGACATGCGGTAGGCGGCTGAAGTGAGCAGCAATCGGTGAATCGGCTTGGCCTTCCAACCTTGGCGGACCAGTTCTGCGGCCAGCCAGTCGAGTAGTTCCGGGTGGGTGGGCGGAGTGCCGTACTTGCCGAAATCGCTGCTGGAGGCGACGATTCCGCGGCCGAAGTGATGCTGCCAGATCCGGTTCACCCAAACGCGCGCCGTCAGCGGGTTGGAGGGCGAGGCGAGCCAATCCGCCAAAACCTTGCGTCGCCCGGCTGATGAAGCCTTGGGGTCGGCTTGCGGGATGGCGGGAGTGGAACCACCGAGCGCCTTGGGGAATCCCGGTTCCACCACGGCGCCGGGCGCATGCGGGTTGCCGCGCGCCATCACATGGGTGGGTTCGGGGCGCGCGGCACAATGATTGACGGCCAGGGTGAAAACCTGGGAAGGAACCGGCTTGCGTTCAAGGTCGCGGATCCGGTCGGCAAGGCCGCGCAGGCGCTGCCCTTCGTCGCCCTTTTGGAAGTCCTTGAGTTTTTTCAGCACCAAGGGGCGGTCAAGGCCCTCGCTGGCGCGCTGGTCCTCGGCGCTCATGCGCTTGATAATGGTGTTCTCCAAGCCGGTTCTTTCCACCTTGAGCGCGGCGATTTGATCCTGACGCTGGCGAAGTTCGTCCTCGTAGACCCTTCGCTTTTCAAGCGGGGTGATGTCGCGCTGGCTGGTGGCGGACATCACATTGCGGTCGTTGGAATACCGAGGGATGTCGCGGAAGAACGCGAGCATGCGGTAGTAGTCGGCCTGGGGGATCGGATCGATCTTGTGGTCGTGGCAGCGGGCGCAGTTCATCGTCATGCCCAGGAGGGCCTGAGTCGTGGTGGCCACGATGTCGTCGAATTCGTCGAATCGCGCCTGAAGGGGGTCGGCAGGCTCATCGTCCCAGATGCCCAAGCGGTAATAAGCGGTGCCCGTGATGGCGTCGGGGTTATCCGGATCGATCTCGTCGCCGGCGATCATTTCGCGAATGAGCCGATCGAATGGCTTGTCGGCATTGAACGAGCGGATGACATAGTCGCGGAAACGCCAGGCGTTGGGTTTGGGACCGTCGCGTTCGTAACCGTTGGTTTCGGCGTAGCGGATCACATCCAGCCAATGCCGGCCCCAGCGCTCGCCGTAGTGCGGGCTGGCCAAAAGACGATCGACCTGCTTTTCCCAGGCGTCGGGCGCCTTGTCAGAGACAAAGGCATCGATTTCCTCGGGCGTGGGGGCCAAGCCGGTGAGGTCGTAACTCAGCCGGCGGAGCAGGGTTCGTCGGTCGGCCTCCGGATTGGGGGTCAGGCTCGCCTTCTCCAGTTTGGCAAGAATGAAGGAATCGACGGGGTTGCGTGCCCACGAAGGGTTGCCGACTTTTGGCAAAGAGACTGGCTTGACCGTCTGATAGGCCCAATAAGACTTGTCTTCCAAGGGGCCGGATTTGTGCGCCGTGGAAGGAGGCGCCGAACCGACGGGGAGAGGGGCACCCGCGTCGATCCATTGCAGCAACTTATCGAGGTGTTCCTTGGGAAGCTTTCCGGAAGGGGGCATTTTGAGTTCCCCCCCGTAACCGATGGATTTGGCCAATAAGCCGTTTCGGGGGTTTTTGGTGTCGACCACCGGTCCGGTGTCGCCACCCTTTTCAAGGGCCAACCGGCCATCGAGGCTGAGGCCGCCTTTGTTTTTGCCGTCCAAATGGCATTTGCCACAGTGTTGCTTCAACAGGGGAACCACTTCCTTGTCAACGAAATTGTCTGGCAAGGGGGCGGCGGGAAGCAACAGGAGGGCCAAGGTGAGCACGGCGCTTATCCCATGGAGGGTGAGCGGGATCAGATGTTCAATAATAAACCGCTGGGAACATGCTTTCCAGCACAGGGATGGAGCATGCATTCTTTCAGACAGGAGCAAATGAAATCGATCAGCCAACTTATGGTCTGAAAAGTATCTTCGCAAAACATTAATAAAAAACGATCAAACAACAGCTTTGGTTGCCCAGTCTTGCTCTATTGTGCGACACACAGTAGACTGGTACTGTGTACCACACAGCATAGCGGTAACGGCGCATGGAAACGAGGGATTGGAAGTCCCAATTGCGACGCGGGGTGCTGGAACTCCGAATCATGCAATTACTGAATTTCAAACCCAATTATGGATATGAAATAGTATCAAAACTTGAATCTTTCGGCCCACTCGCATCTGGGGAAAACACCGTTTACCCACTCCTGAGGCGGCTCAAGGCCGAGGGAACCCTGGAGACTTTCACCAAGGCGTCCCCCACAGGCCCCCCGCGCCAGTACTACCGCCTGACCGACCAGGGGCGGAGAAAACTGACAGATCTTGCCAACGAATGGGAAGCCGTGGTGAGAGCCATGGGACAATCAGTCAACTGAAAGGAACCAGACTGATGAATGTTGCGGATGTTGACAAAAATCCTGCCGCGGAACGTTACCTCGCAGCGCTGGAACATGGCCTATCTCCCATGAAAGCCTCTGAGAGAATGGAGGTGATTCATGAAATCCGCGCCCATTTGCATGATGGCATGGTCGCGGGCAAACCCCTCGACGAATTACTCAACCGGCTGGGAGCAGCCGAATTGCTGGCAAAAGCCTATTTGGTCGAATCCTACCTGAACCCCAAGCGCTTCGGCTCGGGCTGGATTTCCCGCACGCTCGGCCTGTTCGGCCTGCTGGTTTTCGGCAGCCTGCCCACGCTGGTGATCACTTCACTGCTTGGATCCCTTGGTATCGCCTTCCTCATCGCGGGTCCAATCCTTTTCAGCTCGGGAATTTTCGGGGTGTTTGGTGTCAGCCTGGCCCCTGCCGTGAAGACCAACCTTGCGCCTTGGCTGCAAATGATTCTCGGCCCCATCATGTCCGTGGCCGGCGCATCATTACTATGGTGTCTTTTACTTTATTTAAGGTGGCTAATAAATTTGTTCCGTCGCGTGGCGTCAGTCCGCTAGAAGAAACCAATTCTTCAAAACCGGCAAGCTTTTGCCAGTATTTGAAGCAAGCTAGCTGATTTTGTTTTCGCCTTATGGAGCAGGGTCATGCTGAGCATCCGCGGTCTGGTCAAGGTCCACCCCGGCCCGGTGGCCGCCCTGCGCGGGGTGGATCTTGAACTGGGCGAGGGCCTTTTCGGGTTGCTGGGGCCCAATGGCGCCGGCAAAAGCACCTTCATGCAGGTGGTGGCGGGGCTCATTGAACCCACAGCCGGAACCGTCCTGCTCGACGGCCACGACATCGTCCGTAACCCGGGGCACATGCACCAGCGTCTGGGCTACCTGCCACAGGATTTCGGATTCCACCCCGACCTTTCCGGTCTGGAAATGCTGGTTCTTCTTCTAAAACTCAAGGGAATCAACGGGCCCCAGGGCCGCCACCGTATGGCAATTGAACTGCTGGAACGGGTAAACCTCGCCCATGCCGGCAACAGGAGGGTGGCCTCTTATTCGGGCGGCATGCGCCAAAGACTCGGTTTGGCACAGGCCATCTCCGGGAATCCGCGCGTCCTGATCGTGGATGAACCGACTGCCGGATTGGATCCCGAGGAGAGACACAGGTTCTACCGGTTGCTGGCTGAAATGGGCTCCAATCGCATCGTCATCCTGTCCACGCACATCGTCGAGGATGTGGCGACACTCTGCCCCAGGCTGGCCGTCATCCGGGGAGGCGAGGTGGTGGCAGACACCACCCCAAGGGCGGCGCGCGAGGCGATCGCTGGCACCATCTATGAGGGCATGGTGCCCCCCGCTGACATGGAGTCGTTCGCCGCTTCCTGGCGGGTGCTCTCCTCGGTGCTGGCCGAGGGCACCACCAACCGCGTGCGGATCAGTTTGCCATCAGGTGATCCCCCGCCCGGATTTATCCCGGTTCAACCCTGTTTGGAGGACGCCTACCTGGTGCTGATGCGCACCCCCACCCGCGAGGTGCCCCCCGCGCTGCGCGGCAAGGGCGTGGCGGTCGCCGGAGGTGTGGCATGAGCCTTTCCCGCATCTGGACCCTGGCCTGGAGCGACATCCGCATCGCCTGGCGCAAACCGCTGCCGATGGTGATGCTGGCCATTCTGGACCTGCTGCTGTTCGGCTTTGCCGCCGGCAATGTGACCATCGCCCTGGGCGGTGGCGGCGACATCGGCGGCAAGAAAACCTGGCTGAACGCCGAGACCAGCCTTGCTTTCCAGGATGTGATTTTCCTGGGCCTGATCGTGCCTTTTTTCACCTCCGTGCAGTGTGGGCTTGCCCTGTCGAACGACGAGGACCGCAAGCTGGACCGCTTGCTGCTGTCCACGCCTCTCTCCCCCAGTGAGTATGCAATCGGGCGTTTTCTGGGGGCGCTCGTCCCCCTGTTGGGCGTGCTGGGATCCTACCTGTTGCTGCAGATAATGTTCACCGAGCTTTTCCCGCGCGAAAAAACGGATTTGCTAGGTCCTTTTTTCCTGGGCAACTATGTGCGCCCCCTGGTTCTCTACTCGCTACCGCTGGTCCTGTTCACCGCTGGCATGGCGCTTTTTTTGGGAACCCTCACCGGCCAGGCGGTGCTGGTGTTCGCGGTGCCCACGGTTCTGGTGATCGGCGGCGCACTGTTCCTGTGGGATTTCAGCCCGGCCTGGTTGCCGGAATGGATCAACAAGGGCCTTCAGTGGTGCGATCCGGCGGGTGTGCGCTGGTTTCTGGCCACTTTCCTCAAGGAACCACGCGGGGCCGATTTCCTCAATGGCGCCTCCACAGTCCCGGAATTCCCGATGCTGTTGAGCCGACTGGTTATGGCCGGACTGGGGCTGGCGCTGGTGCCGTTGTCGGGCGAGTTGGTCTACCGTCGGGTCCGTGGACAATCCCCCAAGGTGGACCCGGCCTCTCTGCCCGCCAGCGACCTTTCCCGCCGATCGGTTGAGGACTGGTCTCCTCGCGCCATGCCCGAAAGCATACAGAAAGCGCCCGGGTTTCTCCCCACCACGCGGGCATTCTTCGGCCTGGAGTTGCGTTCCCTCATCCGTTCGCCAGGCATCTGGATTTTCGGCCCGCTCATCATTCTCCAAGTGGTGACGATGGGACTGTTCCGTGAGGGGCCCTTTGAAACTTTCCTGCTGGCCACGCCGGGGTTAATTGCTGGTAGCAGTTTCAACACGCTCACCCTGCTGCTGGTCCTGCTGATCCTGTACTACTCGGTGGAAAGCCTGGTCCGCGAGCAACGCCACGGCATGACCGGTTTGGTGAATTCCTCACCGGCACCTACCGGCGCCATTCTCACCGGCAAGGTGCTGGCCAACGGGGCCTTGGCCTGCATCATCGCCGTAGGCGCCTTCCTGGGCGCCATGATCGTACTCGCCTACCAGTTCTTTACCACCGGCCACTGGTTTGGAATGCAGCCAGGGGTATTTGCACTGCTCTGGGGGGTATTGCTCGCGCCCACCCTGCTTTTCTGGTCCGCCTTCGTGATGGTGGTCTACTCGCTCGCCCGGAACCGCTACGGCACATATGCCCTGTGCCTGGCGGCGCTGGTAGCCACCGGGTTGGCCACCCAGTGGGGCTACATGAACTGGGCCACCAAGTGGCACCTGTGGGACGGTGTGCAATGGTCAGAACTGGACCGCCTCGCCTTCGCCCGGCACGAAATCTCGTGGAACCGCATCCTCACCCTGTCCGCCACGGTGGTGCTGGTTGCCCTCGCGCTGCGATTTTACCCCAGGCGTATCAGTGATGCCCGCGGGGACACTGACCGATTCCGTCCGTTGCGCCTGCTCCACAGATCACTTCCGATTTTCGGGCTGGCTTTACCCGCCCTTGTCATCGCCGGTGGCATGCTCATGGCCATGCGGCGTGGACCGGAGGGCGGACCCGCTGTCAGCCGCGCCAAGGACTACTGGAAACAGAATGTCTTCACCTGGAAAAACGCGCCCGTCGCCGCTCTGGACAAGGTGAAAGCAACGGTGGATCTCTACCCGCAAACGCGATCGTTCAAGGTGAAAGGCGAATACCTGCTCCGCAACCGCGGCCAGGACACCATGGACGCGTTGGCCCTGACCGTCCGCTCCCATTTGCGCGTGGAAAAATGGACCATCGACGAGATAGAGATTACGCCTGTCAAGCCAATCGAGCGCGGGGAAAGGCCTTCCATCGAGGACAGGTCCGGACTGATGGTGGTGCGCCCCGCCCAGCCGCTAGCGCCGGATGCGACCTGCCGGTTGGATTTTGAACTGCAGGGAACTTTCCCCAATGGATGGAGCAAGAACAAGACCGGTGCGGGGGAATTTGTCCTTCCTTCCGGAGTGGTGCTCACCAGCTTGGACGGTTCGTTCATGCCGTTGGTCGGATTCATGGACGGGGTGGGCCTGGAGGCGAAGGACCAGCCCGAGGCGAAGGAATATGCGGATGACCATTACCGCCAGCGCGTGGATCCCGAATTCGGCCCGGCCTGGGGAACCGACCTGGAGATGACAATCAGTGCCCCCGAGGACTGGACCGTGAACTGCGTGGGCGAACCGGACCGGCAGTCCACTGCAGAAGGACGCAGGACCACCGTGTGGAAAACGACCAAACCGATCCGGTTTTTCAACATTGTCGGGGGCCCCTCCACGCTGGTGGAGACACGGGGAAAGGAATCCACCGTATTCCATGACCGAGGACACTCGTTCCACACCGAACGCATGGCGGAGGTTCTGGATGCGGCCCGAAAGCACTACGGCGAATGGTTTCACCCCTACCCGTGGAAGTCGCTCAGGCTGACCGAGTTCCCTGGCTTGGCGAGCTACGCCCAAGGATTTCCAGGCAACATCACCTTCAGCGAGTCGATCGGCTTTTTGGCCCTGAGGGCAGAAAAAGGCGAGGCGGACACGGTGGACTTTATCGTGGCCCACGAGTCGGCCCACCAATGGTGGGGTAACATCCTCACGCCCGGCAAGGGGCCGGGCGGTAACGTACTTTCCGAGGGTATGGCGAACTACTCGGCCGCCCTTTTGGTGGAGAAGATGCGCGGTGCCAAAACCCGCCGCGCGCTGATGACCAAGTTCGAGAGGGAATATGTGCAACAGCGCAACCCCGACCGCGAACGGCCCCTGCACAAGGTCGACGGCTCCAGGCCAGGCGACAACACGCTCGTCTACAACCGGGGTGGCTGGGTCTTTTTCATGCTCATGGAGGAGATGGGCCGCGAGCGGATGCTGAAAGGCCTGCGGGAGTTCATCCTCAAATTCAAGGACGGCCCGGACTTCCCTCTGATTGAGGACATGGTGGAGAGCCTCCGGCCCCACGCGGCTGATCCCCAGGCGTTCGACACCTTTGTGAACCAGTGGCTGCTGGGCAAGGTCCTACCCGAATTCACCCTGGGTGCCATCCGCCACGAGGCGGATTCCCGTGGCTACCACACAGTCACGGGAACCATCACCAACACCGGCACCGGCACCCTGCGGGTTGATGTGACGGCGATACCGCCCGCGGGAAAGGATGACGCCGATTCCATGGATGAACAGGGGGAAAAACCCAGGGCGCCCGGTTCCCAGCAGACCGTGACCCTGGGTCCGGGACAAACGGTCCCGTGGAAGCTGGCCACGGAATTCAAGCCGGCCGAGGTGGTGGTGGATCCGGATGTGAAGGTGCTGCAGATGGCGCGCAAACTGGCCAAGGCAAGAGTGCCCTGAGCAAAAGGCCGTAAATTTTGAGGGCCTTACGATTTGTTGTAACAGTCCTCAAAGAGTGATCTTTTCAAATTACTAGTTCACCATGCCAAGTGGTGAGGATTAATCCAGGGCATACAGGCGCTGTGGTCTGACTGTGCATTGGACGAAAACAGACCAGATCCAAGGCCAACAAATAATTTATTGTTTATAATTGATTTAACAAGGTGTTCTTATTTCTTTTGACAGGCTGAACGGGATGAAAGGTTCGTTCGTCTGGAAGAAAGAAGGCGGATGATGAGATTGTTTTGCCGAATAAAACCTTCGGAATTCCCGGATACTGGATCGTATGCGGCATTGCAGATGCTGGGATCGAAAGATAGATTATAGTATCGAATAATATGCAGCAGGCTCAGGGCCGATGGATTGGCCGCGGAGAATCGTTTCATGGGTCGCCCGGCCAATTCATTTTTGGCAACGCGCCAATCCGCCGGTTCGCGATCCCGGTTGCCACGGCTTGAGGTGTTGGAAGCTCGGGAAACACCCGCCAACATCCAGTTCAGTTTCAATGCCGGCGCCCTGTCGCTGTCCACCATCAACCCCACAACCGGTTCGACCGCCATCGGATTGACCGTGCTGCCCGGATCGGTGAACCACCAGTTGGTCCTGCAAAGCACGGAAGACCTGATTGACGGCGGTGGTGGAAACCAGGGCAAATCGATCACGCTCTCCTTCAACAATGGCGGCACCTTCACCGATACCCCGGTGGCGTTTGGCGCGGCACTCAAAAGCATCTCGTTGGGAACGGAATCCGCCGTGAGCGAGACGGTGGGGTTCACCAACCTTTCAGCGACCCAATTCGGCGGCAGTTCGCTCGACCTTGCCATCAACGAGAACGCCACGGGCGGGTCGGACCAGGTCACGCTGACCAATTATCAGGCCGGCACCGGCAAGGTGGATGTGTCCACGCGCGACATCGCGATCACCAACGGCTTGTCAGCGGGGTTGATCGCGTTGGCGTCCGATCGGGGCGGCACCATCTCCCTTTCGGGGGGGCCTGTGACCAGCGCGGGCAAGCTGACCATTGACAACAGCGGCGTTCTCACGATCGCCACGGACACCCAGGTGACCACCGGCTCCACCAACGGGACCGGTTTTGATCAATCAGGAACCGGAAATGTCGTCTTAGGCGGTTCCATCTCCACCAGCGACGGATCAATCTCCTTCAACGGCGCCGTCAGCCTCGCGGCGTCAACGGGCACCAGCGTGCTGCGCACCGTGGGAACCAAGGGCGCCGCGATCGATTTCCTCGCCGATCTCAGCGGAAACGCCGCCACCCGCCGGAACCTGCAGGTGGTTTCCGGATCGAAGGCGGTCACCTTCGCCGGTAGCGTGCTGAATGTGGGCGTGCTGCGGTTGCAGGAAGACGCGGCCGGCATGACCGGGAAAGTGGAATTCGTCGGCATCGTGGGCGCCAGCGGGATCGCGACCGTGTCCCGGGCCTACGAGGTTTTGTTCAACTCGAGCGCCACCATTGCCGGCGCCACAACCTTCAACAACACCGGCGCCTTGACCCTGGGCGACTCCGCCGGCGCGGACCTGTTCGTGTTCACGGGTGGTTTCACCAACACCTCGGGCACCACCATCCTGCAAGGCGACTCGCTGCAAACCTCGAACGCCAGCCTGTCGGCGTTGAACCTTCAGGTGAAAAAGGACTCGTCCATCAGCACCGGGACCGGCGCGGTCACCCTTGGTTCCCTGCTGGTGGACGGCGTGACAGCCAACCTTGCCAATGGCAGTGGCGGCATCAGCATCGGAACCCTCGATTCGGGCACGCTGGTGATCGACACCACCGGCGCCCTGACGGTCACGGGTCTGGTGGGCTATGGAACCATTCCCGACCTTGTGAACATCCAACGGGCGCAGGGTGGCGCCACCTTCCAAGGCAAGGTCAAGGCGGCGGAAGCGCGCATCGGCACGGCCAACACTGGCACCGTTTCTTTCCAGAAATCGGTCGCTGTCTCCACCCTTTCGCCCTTGGCGGGAAGTTACGCCCTGCGGTTGGAAGCGGACACCACGGTGGACTCGGCTTCAGTGACCTTCGCCAACACGGGCGCCCTGACCTTGGGAGATTCGGCCGCGGATTCGTTCAGCTTCGCCGCGGGCCTCACCGCCAAGGCGAGTTCCAGCCTGACCCTGGCCGGTTCGTTCAGCGCGGGCGACACCGTCGAGCTTGGGGCGGCCACGCTGGCCTCGGCAGTCAGCATCGTTTCCGGATCGGGATTGACCGTTGGCGCCGTCGCCTCGGCGGCCAATGCCTTGTCGCTTGAGGCGGCAGGCGTGCTGGCGCTTGCCTCGATGGCCGACACCCGGGGTGGATTGAGGATCGTGGACGCGTCCACGGCCACCGTTGGGGCCCTGGGGACATCGTTCGCCGGACCGTTGACGCTGGTGGACAGCCAAGGGGCGGTATCGTTCACCAGCGTGGTGAAAGCCACCACCCTCACGCTCACCTCCAACCAGGCGGGTGGCGTCACCTTCGCCGGATCCGTCACGGCCGACACGCTATCGGCTGCTTCGGGCGCGGGAGATATCTTCTGGCAATCGGACATCACGGTGTCCGGGCAGGCAACGCTGTTGACCACGGGAACAGTCACGCTGGGGAACCAGGACACCGACGCATTCGCCTTCCAAGGGGGCCTCGGCAGATCCGGTGGCGCAACAGAACTACGAGGCTCAGTCTCCACCTCGAATTTTGCAAGTATCACGATCGGTGATATTGTTTTCAATGGAACATCCTCCATCACCACCACCGGGGGATTGATCGCGCTCCAAGGTGCCGTGACCCTCTCCACGGGATCCATCCTGGGGTTGGTGTCCGGTTCGGGAACAATCGCCCTATCCGGCGATGTGGATGGCGCCTCGATCGGCGCCGGTGCGCTGTCCATCGGAACCGGGGGAACCGTGACCGTCTCCGGAGCGGTTGGCGGCACCAAGGCGATCGGATCCCTCACCCTGAATTCGAGCGCGGGGGCGCAATTCGCGGCCCTGAATGTCGGGAACCTGACCTTGGCCACCACAGCCGCCGGGGCCGGACAATTGGTCCAGTTGGCGGGTGATGCCACGATCAGCAGCGGCATGTCGATCGGCGGCGGGGCCTACGACCTGTCGCTCACCGGTTCGGCGGTATCGGTCGCCGGGGCAACCGTGGTGGGCAACACGGGTCGATTGGTGCTCGGGAACGCCAACGACGACAGTTTCACCTTCAAGGGCGGGTTGACCGCGACCGCGCCAACATCCGTCGCTCTCCGGGGCACCGTGGCCACCGTGGGGAACACCTCCCTGAGTTTGGGAGACGGGAACACTCCGGTTTCCGCGGACGGCGTTTCCACCATCGGTGGCACGGCAACCGGAACGGTCTCGGTGGGTGACATCACCCTGTCGACGGGCGCCGGGTTGACGCTTCAAGCCACCGGCACGATCTCGGCCCGGGGCTTGCAGGGATCCACCGGGGCGACCGGAACCAGTCTGGCCGTGAATGCCGGCGGCAGCGTGTCGGTCAGCGGGCAGGTGGAGCGGATCAGCACGCTCAGCCTCGACAAGGCCGTGGGGGCGACCTTCGATGCCGTGGTGGGTTCGACGGGAACCGTCGGACTATCCGTGGGAGGAAGCGTCACAGGCACCGTGCTGTTCAATGGCGCATCCAATCGTTTCACCTCGGCAGATTTCCTGGGCGGTACCTATTCCCTCACATTCGCCCGCGCGGCGGCATTCGATTCGGCCATCAACCTTCTCAACACCGGATTGGCAACCTTCAATGGGATCACCGTCACGGGAGCCTTCACCTCCTCGAGCGCTCCCCTGCGCCTGCAGGGTGACCTCACCGCCACAGGAACTATCACCACCCTGAAATCGGTGACCATCGCCGCGAATGTAACAGTGAATTCCACCAACGCGGACATCTCGCTTGAGGGCGCCACCAACGCCGCGGGTGGATCGGAAACGCTCACCCTGGGTGCCAAAGGCCAGGTGGCGATCAAGGGATTGGTGGGAAACACCATAGCGCCCGCCCTGCTCGGCTTCGGCGCCACCGGTTCGATTCAGTTGGACGCCATCCTCAGGGCCGGTTCCGTGGCCACAAGCCAGGCGAGCGCCGGCGCCATCGAGGCAACCGCGGCGATTTACGCTCCGGCAGGTGTTTCGCTGGCGGGCGCCACGGTGAAAGTGACGGGGATCGACACATCGGCGGCGACCAACGCCGACGGTGGTGCCATTTCTCTTGCCGGATCCACCATTACCCTGACGGGCAACCTGACCGCCAAGGGCGCCGCCTCGGGTGTTGGCGCCAACCACAAGGGGGGAGCGATCACCCTCACGGGCAATGTCGTGCTCGACGGTTCGCTGTTCACGCTTCGCAACGATCCTGTGACCGGCGGCATATCGAATTATGTGAACAACCCCATCACCATCCAAGGCAAGCTGGATGGCCAATCGGCATCGGGGCAAACCTTGGTGCTGGAGGGAGAAGGCACGCCCATCACCATCACCGGGGCAATCGGTTCCGGCGCGCGACTCGCCGTTTTCGACACCGGCCGCGCCACCGCACCGGGTTCTGTCAACCTGAACGGTAGCTTGAAGTCGGACGCCACCGCCATCACCGGCAACACCATCGCCTTGGGAGGCGCCGTCGATGTTTCCGGCGCCTTGAGGCTCAACGGAGCGGGCATCACCCTGGCCAACGCGGCCACGGTATCGGCAGACTCCCTCAATATCCTCCTGCCCTTATCCGGAACGCTGGTCATAGGCACGGGCGCGTTGAAAATCGGCAACGCTCTCATCCAGTCGGGCGCCGCCAGCGGTTCCATCGCGCTTGGCGCCAGCGTCACCGCGGGTTCAGTCTCCTTGGCCGCACCTGTCGCCCTGACCCAATCGGTTGTCATCGACACCAGTGCCGCCTCGGGCAATGTTCAACTCGCCTCGGCAGTCAATGGCGCCGGAAACGGACTGACTTTCCGGTTGGGTTCGGGCGACCTCACGGCATCCGCCAGTATTGCTGGTGCTTCTTCCCTGACGGCGTCCGCTGGCAATTTCCGGTTGGCGGGAACCGAGTACTCCGCGACAGGCGCCGTGAGCCTGACAGGAAACTTGATCCTCAATGGCACCGGTTCCATTGCCATCAGGGGTGGCACAGGGATCACAATCACCGGGGATGTGGACGACACGGCTTCAGCCAACGACTCCTCGCTGACTCTGGTGTCAACCTCCGGAACCGTTCAGGTGAACGGAAACATCGGCGCCACCCAGGCATTGGCCGGGTTGATTCTGGATGGTTCCGCCATTGTGGTCACGGGGGATATCGGAACAACTTCCAAGGCCGGCACGGTCGGCGGGATCAGCCTGAGTGCGCCCACGATCCGGCTGGATGGGGTTCTGTACCGGGCGGGCACGACGGTTTCCGTCGCGGGCCAAAGGCTGACACTCGCCGAGGCATCCGGATCGCCGGTGGAGATACGCGCCGGCGGATCGGTGGCGATCGGCACCGCCATGTCCACAACCCTGGCGCGGGACTTGAGCATCAAGGGAACGAGTATTTCCCTTTCAGGAGTCGACAATCAGGCCGGCCAATATTTCCAAGGCGTCAGCCTGACGGGCACGGGCGCTGTGACGCTGGCTGGATCGGTCGGCATCACCGGTGATTTTGCCGTTTCGGGCGCCACGGGGGTGGTGATCGCCTCCAGCCTGACCATCGACACCTGCCCGGGCGGTGCCATGGCTGGTTTGGTCAACCTCGGTTCGATCCCCGTTTCAGCATCGGCGACTGGTGTGGACCTGTTCATCGACACCCGGGCCGACACGGGCGGTGACATCTCCTTCGGCGCGGTGGGTTCGTCCGTGGGCGGGCAAGCCCTTCGCTCGCTCAAGGCCAACAGCCTGGGAACCGTGGGCAACGGCCAAATCAACATCAACGGATCTTCCATCAGGGTGGCCGGAGGCGGCGCCACGGGGATAGCCCTCGACGGCAATGTGGCCCTGACAGCCAACCTGACCTTGACCAGTCCGGGAGCGGCCGTGGGCCTGGCGGCCTTGGGGGGATCTGTTTCCACCACGGGCGCCAAGCGTTCCTTGGCCATCAGCACCGTTCCCGTTTCAGGTTCCGGCGGCGCCATCACCCTGGGTCAGTTCGCCGACACGGTGGGTGGCCAGTTAGGGGTGCTGACGCTTGACACGGCGGGTGCGGGGTCGTCGATTGCCGGTTCGCTGACCCTGTTGAAGGACTTGGCCATTGGCGGTCTCACGCTGGCCAGTGCCGGTACCGTGGTGGTCGGCGCGCCGATCCGCATCGATTCACCCGGAGGCGATGTGCTTCTGGGCGGGACCAGCGTGGAGACGGCGGCCAGTGTCGTCACCGCCGGGGCACCGGGCGCCAGCCTGACCATCGTGACAGCCAAGACCGTGGCCAGCGGCAAGGTTGCCTTTGGCGTGGTGGGTAACGCCGGCGGTGCCTACCTGGCGGGCCTGGTGGTGGACGCTGGCATCGATGGCGTGCCAGCCATCGTCAGGCTCAACGGCAGGGTTTCGGTCGCGGGGGATGTGGTCCTCGACGGCACGGTGGTGGTTCCCGCGACCCGCGGCATCGATACCAACAAGGGAACCGTGCCGGGCGTGGCGCGCATCGCCACCAGCGCTGGAAGCCTGTCGGCCTCCACTGGTGGAGTATTGCTCGACATCGTCACCGAATTGGCGGGCAAAGCAGGTGGCGCGGTGGCGTTGGGCCCCGTTGCCAATGCCGGCGGCGCTTTCCTGCAAGCCATCAGCATGAAAACCCGGGGGTACGATGCGGGATCCACGCCCGGGTCGCTGACCCTTTCCGGCAACATCCAGCTTGAGGGATCCACCAGCCCCGCTGTGCTGGCCTACGATGCCGGGAATCAAGCCGGTGCCAAGGTCATTGTGGTTGGGGTCGTGACCATCGACACCGCCGTGACCGCCGCCACGGGTGGGGCCGTCTACCTGGGTTCGGGAGACACCTCGGCTCGCGCCACCATCACGGCAGACGCGTCTGGTGCTGAACTTTCCATCATCACCGATGCCAGTTCCCAAGGCGGCGATGTCGTCTTCGGCAAGGCCGACGGAACCGGGGGCGACTGGCTTGAGTCGTTCACGATCAATGCCGGCACCCAGGCGGTCATCGATGGCGCAATCGTTACCAACTCCGGTTTGGTCGGCACCAGTAACGGCAACGGAATTTCCATCACCGGCACACTGAATCTGGTGGTCTCCACCACACTCGACACGCACGATGCCAGCGATGCCGCCGGTGGCGGACCGGTGACCCTGACAGGACTGGTGTCAGCGCGATCCACCGGCCTTGGCCTGGTGATCGATGCCGGCAGCACGGCACCCGGACAATCGGGTGGCGACATCACCCTCGATGCCGTGGGTTCCGGCCCCGCCTATGTGGCCGGGTTGACCGCAAGAACGGGCGGCCCCGCAGGCCCTGGCCGGCTGATTCTCCGCAACCGCATCCTTTTGGATGGATCGCCGACCACGGGCGCGTCGTTCGTGTTCGATCCGGGAAGCAAGGGCGGTCCCGGAACCGTGCTGGTTCGCGCCGACAGCGTCATCGACACCGAGCAAGGTGGCGACGGTCCCGCGGGTGACATTCTCCTGGGGGGAACCACAGTTGCCTCCGCCACCGCCGTGATCACCACCGATGCCGTGGGAATCGACCTGGCCTTGGTGACGGAGGGAACCGCATCGGGGCGCGTGGCATTTGGCGATGTGGACAATTCAGGAAACAAATACCTTCAAACTTTCACGGCGGATGCTGATTCACCCACCGGCACCGACGGGCTGATCCGGGTCAATGGCATCGCCCTGGCCACCTCCGGAACCGCGGTCGCCGGCGACATCACGCTGGCCGGAAGCCGCGTTGAATTTTCCTCTCCCGCCGTCAGCCTCAGCACGGCCAATGGCGCCACCGCCGTGGATGCGGGTGCCATCGACCTTACCGGCACCGTGGCGATGCTCGCCGCGGGCGCGGAACTCTCGCTCGACACCAGCACCTCCACCCCGGGACGCCGGGGCGGCGCCATCCGCCTCGATGCCGTGGGTGCCTCATCGGCCTACCCCAAGGCGCTTACGCTTTCCACATCCGGGCCGGTGGCGGCCAACGCGGGCGAGGTGTTCCTGGGCGGCGATATCCTGCTGGAGGGCGGGAACCTGATTCTGGGGAATGTCGCCCCGGTGGCGATTGAACGAAGCGTGGTGATCGACACCGCCCAGGCGGCAACGATCGCCGGTGGCGTGTTCCTGGGCGATTCCTCCGCCACCAATGCCACGGCCCGGGTTCGCGCCTTGGCCCCGGGGGCGACTCTCTCCATCTCCACCGTTGCCGCCACCCGGTCAGGCGACATCGCGTTGGGTGCCGTTGAGGCGGGAACCGGACTCATCCCCGCCGGATTGTCGCTCGATACCCGGGGCGGAGTTTTGGGAACCATCACCCTCAACGGAGATGTCTCCACCTCCGGCCCGATCGACCTTCAGGGGCGCGTGCGGCTGGGCGGCAGCCGATTGCTGACCACCGGCGGATCGGGCACGGCCTATCCCGTCTCAGTGGCCAACCTTGCGGGCAGCATCGGATCCAACGGCACCGGCTACGACCTCCGGATTGAAACGCAGGGCGCCACCGGCAACGGCACCGTTCGGCTTGGACCGGTGGTTGAGGACCAAGGGAACCTGGTCAACGACCTGACGGTCCTCACGGGTGGGACCGGGTCGTTGACGCTGGGTGGATCGGTCACCCTGGGGCCGTCCGGTGGCGACCAGGGCGACCTCACCCTGGCCACAACTGGTGGATTTTTGGTGATAGACGGCCAAGGACAACCTGTCACCATTTCCACGGCGGGAGGCGCGGTTCTCTTAGGTGGGGTTTCCGAAGCCGCCACAGGTGTTGTGCGGCCCGCCTCCGCAGGGGAACGCCTGCGTATCAACACCGTGGGAACCGGTTCCGCCGGCAGGGTGGCGTTGGGCTCCGTTGAAGGCGCTTCCGGCAACTATTTGGCCCAATTCGAGGTGGATGCCCTGTTCAGCGGCGCCGACCGCCTGGCCACCCCCGGCGCAATTAATCTTAATACCGGATCAATCAACACCGCCACTAGCAGTGCCGCCGCCAACCTGATCACGCTGCTGGGCGACACGCGCCTTGGCGCCTCCACCATCTTGTCCACCCTGGGGTCAGGGAGCGCCCAAGGTGGCGGGATTCGGTTGGAAGGTTCCGTTTCGGGGGCGCTCACCGGTATCGACCTCGGGTTGCGCACGGGCGGAGGCGCCATCAGGCTGGAATCGATAGCCAGTGTCCGCGACCTCACCATCAACACCTCCGGCGCTTCCGCCGGAACGGTCACCTTGGCCGGCGATATCACCCTGGAAGGATCCGCTGCCAACCGGGGCGACCTGATTTTGGCCAACCCGGCATCCGTGGTGCTCAACCCGCTCGACCAGGATGCCAAGACAATCCATCTGGCCACCGATGGCGGTGTTGTCCTGCTGGGTGGATCCACATCCGCCACGGCGACCGCCACCGTCTCGGCCTCACTGGCCGGAACCAACCTGAGCATTGTCACCGCCACGGGCGCCGGTTCCTCGGGCGCGGTGGCGTTTGGCGCCTTCAATGCCGCGGGCGGACAGCGGGTGAATACCCTGACGGTTGATTCCATCACCGGGGCCTTGGCGCCCGCGCAGGTCCGCCTCAATGGCGACATGGCGCTCGGACAAGGCGGGCTGGCCATCAGCGGGGTTGTGGTCCTCGGCGCTACAAGGGTAATTACCAGCCAAAATGGTGATATAAGGCTCGCGGCTGGCGGTGGCAGCCTGTCAGCCCTGGCCTCCGGATTCGACCTGGCCCTGGTTTCCGGTGGCGGTGCCATCGGGTTGGGCGAGGTTGGCAACGCCGGGGGCGGGTGGATCAACGACCTGCTGGCCGATGCCCGGGGCGCCGGCGCCACCTTCGGCGATTTTGTGATCAGCGGATCGATCCTGCTCGATGCCAATGGCGCCGACGCCGCCAGCCTGACCTACTGGGGAGACGATGTCCGCCTCAACACGGGGCGGATCACCATCGACACGCTGCAGTCGGCGACTGGTCCGGGAGGAGATGTGCTCCTGGGCGCTGGGGATTCGACCGCCAGGGCGGAACTGACCGGCATGACCTCCGATGTCTCCCTGTTGGTGGACACACGGGGGACAACCGCCAATGGCCAGGTCGCCTTGGGTTCGGTGACAAACGGCGGAGGCGGACCCGACCGGTTTTACCTCGGTTCCATCGGGGTCACCTCGTCTTCCAGCGCGACGGCGGGGGGTATCTTCCTCAACGGATCCACCATTCAGACCGATGGTGTCGCCCTGTTTGGCGCCGCCACGCGGGATGCGGAAGTTTGGCTTTCTGGCGCCATCACCGCCGCCGGGAACCTGACCATCGACACCCAAGCCTCTTCCGGCACCGCCGGCGATGTGGTGCTGGCCGGATCGTTGGCCCTACCCGCTTCCGGTGCCGCCCTTTCCATCGACACCTCCTCCTCCACCGATGTGGTGGCCTCGGGCCTCATCAACCTGTCCGAGGCGGCGCTCAGCATCGCCGGGGCTGGCAAGTTCATCTCCGCTGGAGGATCCACCGGCGGGCAATCCGTCAGGCTGGGTGCCATCACCGTGGCGGGCGCGACGGTCATTCAATCAGGCTCCGGTGCGGTGAGCGCCCCGAGCCAAACCAACGATTTCATCGGCAGCGTGACATTGTCTTCCACCGGCAGCGTTTTTCTCCGCGACGCCAACACCCTGGTTCTGGGAAATGTCGCCCTGGGCGCCGGTGGCACCAGTTTCCTGGCTGGAACCGGCATCGGCCAGGCCGCCGGAACCGCCATCCGCCAAGCCGAGACCGCCGCGATCGATTTCCGCGCCGGGAGCGACGGCATCGCCTTGGCTGGTGCCAACAACGACTTCTTGGGACCGGTCACGCTGGCGTCATCCGCCGGTGGTTCGATTCAGGTCAACGATTCCACCGCGTTGAACCTGGCCACCGTCTCGCTCGACCCCACGCGCGAGGGAACCCTCACCATCACCGCCAAGGGTGAGATCACCCAGGAACCGGGATCAGCCATCACCACGGGCACCGGACAGGTCAGCGTCCAGACGGAAACCGCCGCGATCACGCTGGCCTCGGGTGGAAACGCCTTCAACGGGCCGGTGGCGGCGCGCAATGTGGGAGCGGCGGCGATCACCCTATTCGGTTCGGGAGACCTGAGACTCAGCCGTGTCGCCATGACCGCTGACAGGGCCGGTACCCTGAGCTTGACTGCCAACGGGGCCATCACCCAGACGGCCGGGGGAACCATCACCACCGGAACCGGAACGGTCACCCTGAAGTCGGCGTTCTCGGACATCACATTGGCCAACGCTTCCTCCAACGCCTTCAACGGCGGTGTGTCGTTCCGCGCCGTGGGGGCTACAACCCTGACGGCAAAGGGTGCCTTGGCCATCGATTCCGGTGTGGCACCCACCGCCCGCCTGGTGGCCGAAGGGGGGAACCTCACCGACAACGGCGCGATCACGCTGACAGGAACAGGATCCTTTGAAACCAAAGGCTCCGGTTCCAGCATCATTCTCGATGCCCTGTCGGTGGGAGGCGTGGTTTCGCTGGCCACTGCAGGCGCCGGTGGTGATGCCACCGTGGTGAACCAAGGCCCGTTGGCTTTTCAAGGCACCGTGGGTGGCATCCTCACGGTTCGTTCCGTGACCGGCGCGGTGACCGATGCCGGCGCTGTGCGCTTTGGTTCCAAGTTGGTGGTCGGTTCGGCATCCATGGATTCGGTGCTCGACACCGTGCTGACCAGTTCCCAGGCCGCGGGCAGCCTGGTATTCGATGGACCAGGAAAGCTGCTCATCTCGGCCGACAGCACCTACGGTGGCCCGACAAACATCAGGGCGGGTGTGGTGGAAGTGACCGGGAAACTGGCTTCAAGCCAAGCCATTGTCAACGGTGGCACGCTGACGGGCACCGGCAGCCTTGCGGGAATCGTTTCCTTGGCGGCGGTGGCACCCGGACTGGCAACACCCGGTATCCTCACCAGTGTCGGCAACTTTGCCATGGCCACGGGCAGCAACCTCACCCTGCGGTTCCGTGGCGGAACGCCGGGCACCGGTCACGACCAGGTGGTCGTCACTTCCAGTGTGATCCTCAACAACCCGGTGCTGAACCTGCGGGTGCAGCCGTTCTTCAATCCCGGGTCGATCGCCCAGTTCACCCTGATTCGCAACCAGGGCCCCAGCCCGGTGCAGGGGCAATTCCGAAACCTGCCCGAGGGCGCCCCCGTTTCATTGGGCGGCGTGCCGTTCACCATCAGCTACCGCGGCGGTACTCTCAAGCGGGATGTGGTTCTCAACCGGGTCAGCAAGACCCCCGTGGTGAAACTAGGCCTGCCCGTGGTGGCGGCGTCCGACTCCGGGGTCACGGTCACGGCGCTCGACGCCAACGATCAGCGGACCACCGTGCAGGCATTCCCGGCGGGTACCCCCGGCGGGGTGCGAGTCGCCGCGGGAATGCACGCCCCCGAGGGGCAGCAGTTCGTGGTGGTGGCGAATGGTCCAGGCACGCCGGCGCAGGTGAGGGTGATCAACCTGGTGACCGGCGCGGCGGTGGCATCGTTCACGCCGTTTCCCGGCTGGACGGGCGGACTCAACATCGCCACGGGCGATGTGAACAAGGACGGGTATTCCGATTTCGTGGTGGCCCGGGATGGCGGATCCGCGTCGGTGGTGAATGTCTACAGCGGCAAGACTTTGGGCCTGATCAAGAGTTTCACGGCGTTTCCCGCTCCCTTTACCGGGGGAGTGCGCGTCGCGTGCGCCGATGTCAACGGCGACGGCCTGGCGGATGTGATCGCCGCCAGCGGCGCTGGCATGCGGGGCACCGTGCGGGTGTTTTCCTCCTCCACCAAACCGGCGCTGTTGTTCAAGTTGTCTTCCACCACATTCGTGGGGCCCGCGACCTTCACGGGCGGGCTATTCATCGCCTCGGCCGACCTCACCGGCGACGGCAAGGCGGAGTTGATCGTCGGCAACGACCGTGGCGGCACGCCACAGGTGAGCGTGATACGGGGAGGAGCCAAGCTGGGCGCCGTGACCAGCTTCAACGCCATGGCCGATTCATTCACGGGAGGCATTCGCGTGGGGGTGGCCTCCACCGGCGACCTGCTGCCGAGCATCGTCACCGGCACCGGGCCTGGCATCGCCGCGCAGGTGAACCTTTTCGACGGCCGCGATTACTCGCGACTCGACACGCTGTTTTCGCTTGCCGACGGCCTCGATGGCGTGCGGGTTTGACTAGGGGTGCCTAGCCAGAGGCCTCATGGCGCTTCGGCACCATGAATATGACATCACGCCGCCGGCAGGGCGCCTGATTTGCGAAACCGGCGCAGCAGGGGTGCATCGGTTTCGAACCAGACCTCATGGGCGCCCAGCTTGAACAGGGCCGCCAGCAGGTCCCTGTCCGGGGTTCCCTCCACAAGCCAGCGGGCCGATGGGGGAATCCACAACCTTTTGCGCGCCAGAAAGGCGCGCAGCAAGTTGGAATCGATACGAAGGGCTTCCAGGCTTGCCGGCGTTTCCGCCTTGGCGAGCGCGTCAACCAGTGGCAATTCCGCCGGTAAATGAGCGATATCCAGATAGCGTATTTCAGACAACGCCGGGCTGGCCAGCAATTTCGCCAGCGCGGCGCCGGGCACCGGGTTTTCACCCAGCCCCAATCCGAGAATTCTTCCCGTCGGGAGATTGGCCAATGCCTTCACCCCCTGTTCACCAATCCCGTTGGCGCGCAGGCCGAGGCGGACAGGCCGGTCAATCAATGGGGAGTCGAGCAGTTCGTAAAGGCCCTTGTCAAGGAACTGGTTGCCAGCCAGGTCGAGTTCCTCAAGTGACTGGGCCATGGGTGAGTTGGCGAGCAGCCTGACGGCGAATGGCGCCAGTCCGTTGAAGGAGACATTGATCCGGCGCACCCCCGACAAGGCATGCCCCTCGCGGAGGATGGCGGTGCCGTCGGTTCCGAGCGAGCATCGGGCCAGCGCCAACTCCGTCAGGTTGGACGCGAGGCCTGATGATGCCAAGTCACTCCAGGCGTCAGGCCCCAGTTTCCAACCCGAAAGGTCGAGCGATACCAGGCGAGGCAGGATTGGCGAGGTTGAAAGGGCCGCGGACATCGCCGCCAGTCCGGAAGTGGCGAAACGCCAGGTGGCGGAGGTGGTGGCGAGGGCCAGATGCTCTAGCTTGGGAAACGGGTCGCCAGCCAGCAGCGGCGCGATTCCCTGCGCCGTGATGTTTGAATGGCCGATGTTCAAGGCCACCATTTCCGGCGCGCCGTGCTCGCACAGGTGGGCCAGGGAACGGTCTCCCCACGCCGGCGACCACGACAGGTCGAGGGAACGCAACTTGTCGAGGATTCCCCTTTTGGACAGTTCCAATGTGGCGGAAGGGCCGGCGCCCGAGGCGCGCAGCTCCAGCCGCTGGAGCCATGGCCACTCGCCAGCGGCGATGATTCGCGACAGGCCCATGTCGCCGATGGCACCGGACCGGAGCCGAAACGCCGACAGTTCCCCGGTCCACCCCTGCCAGTCGGGTGGCAGGCCTCCTTGGAGGTCTGACAACGCCAGGTCGTGGACGGGGTGCTGCGCGAAGACTGTTTCCGGCTCGAGTTTGGCGCTTGCCGGCATTTCCAACGCGTCGATCCCGGTGACGGACCAGCACCACCAGTTCGCCTTGCCTGGCAACGGCATGGACCATTCCGGTTCGTGTGCCTCCAGGAGCGACCGAAGGTTGTCGCGCCCTTGGGCGCGCTCATCCTCGTGTTCCGAGCGCGCCGCGGTGTGGCTCCAGCGCAGGTAGTCGGCCCGCTTGTCGCCCTCGCGCTCGAGGTAGTCAGCCAGAACGAGTGGGGATAGGGCGTCCTCCGGGCTGCGCCTGACCTCGCGCGTGAGTTGGGCCCGCATGCTCATCCGACCGGCCACTCCCCGCCCGCCACAGTTAAAAGGCCCATGGTGGACCCTTGGTAAAAATAAGCTTGGGGATGATGGGCCTGATCCGTCAGCACGACCGGTTCCCTGCGAAACAATGTGGGGGCGCCTTCCACCTCATCGAGCTTTTCCAGCATATCCGCGGGCACCTCGTAGAGTTCCCCCGCGACCGTGTCACGCGGATCGCTGGTCTTCAACCGGACAAGGCCCGGATACCAGCCCAGATGCAATAACTGATAGCCGGCAACTGTCCGACAACGGGCCATGAGCGAGGCGCCGCGCATGGCATGGTGCAAACGGCCTCCCGCTTTCAAGGTGCCGTAAACCCACAGGTGAACGGTTTCCGCCATGAATTCATTCCACCGCCGGCAGGTCGGTGCCGGCAAGGGCGGAATACTCGGATGAGGTGATGGGCCGGAAACGAACCTTGTCGCCAGCTTGGAGGGGGAACCAGCCATCCTCTGGCCGGGCGACCCGGCAGGGGGTTTTGCCGATCAGGTGCCAGCCACCGGGAACCTTGGCTGGGTAAACCCCCGTCTGCCTGCCGGCCATGGCCACGCTCCCCTCCGGCACGGCGGTGCGCGGGGTTTCCCTGCGGGGCAAACCGGCAAGGTTCGTCGGCAGCCAACCCATGTAAGCAAACCCGGGGATGAAACCCAGGGCATAGACCGTGTAGGTAACCGAGGCGTGCGCCGCGACCACATCCATCGGTTTCAGCTCCAACTGACGGGCGACCCATTCGAGGTCTTCCCCCATCTCATAACAACAGGGAATCTCCCGCGTGCGGGAAGTGAAACCAGAGTGGGTATTCACCTCCGTCAGCATGGAGGCAATGGCTGCGCGGTCACGGCCGGGGGAATCAAAGTGCAGAGAGACCGCCCTGTAGGCGGCGGTGACATCGATGACGCCGAGGCGGCCCAAGGGGCGCTCCCGCGCCTGCCGGGCGAACCCCATGGCCTCATCCTCGGAAGCGAAATGAGCTAAAAGCGCCATGTCGCCAAGCGGTTCGAGGTTGAGCCAAGGAGGGTTCCCGGCCACGGATCTCAGCGCCCCACCAAGGTCTTGAAGAAGGCATACCGGGCGTCGGCCAGCGACGACTTGGCCGGTTCGTGGGAGGTGAGTTCGAACGACCGGCGCACCACGGCCCGGGCGTCGTCGAGGGAGCCGATGAGGCGCAAGCCGAGGGCCTGGGTGAGGATATTGCCCGCGGCGGTGGCCTCCACCGGCCCGGCGATGACGGGCCGGGCACAGGCGTCGGCGGTGAGCTGATTGAGCAGGCGGTTCTGACAGCCGCCACCGACCACATGAATGACCTCGGCGCGGACGCCGGCCAAGGACTCGAGCTGTTCCAGCACATGGCGGTACTTGAAGGCAAGGCTCTCCAGCGCGCAGCGGAGGATGGGGCCGGGCCCCTCGGGCACCTCCTGGCCGGTGCGGGAGCAATAGGCTTGAAGCGCGCCGGGCATGTGCTCCGGAAGCATGAACGAGGCGTGGTCGGGATCGACCAACGGCCCGCCTGCCGGGGCCTGGGCGGCGAGGTGGGTGAGGGTCTGATAGTCGAGGGCTTGCCCCTCGCGTTCCCAGGCGCGGCGGCATTCCTGGACAATCCAGAGCCCCATGATGTTTTTCAGCAGGCGGATGGTGCCGTCGACGCCACCCTCGTTGGTGGCGTTGGCGGCGCGCGCGTTCTCATCGAGGCGGGGAGAGCGGGTTTCCAGCCCCAGAAGCGACCAGGTGCCCGAGCTGATATAGGCCCACTTGCCGGTGGCGGCGCGGGCCGGATCGACCGGGACGGCGGCCACGGCTGCGGCGGTGTCGTGCGTGGCGGGCACCACCACGGGTATCGACCCCAAGCCGGTTTCCTGAGCCACGGAGGATCGCAGCCCACCGAGCACCGTTCCGGGTGCAACCAGCCTGCCAAGCATGGCATCCGGAATACCCAGGGCGCGGACGATGTCGGTTCGCCATTGGCGGGTGTCGGGATCGAGCATCTGGCTGGTGCTGGCGTTGGTCAGCTCATTGGCCATCTCGCCGGAGAGAAAATAGTGGAACAGATCGGGCATGAAGAGGAGGTTTTTGGCCTGGCCAAGGAGCGGATTGCCGTCCCGGCGCATGGCGGCCAACTGGAACAGGGAGTTGAACCGCATGAACTGGATGCCGGTGGCGGCGTAGATTTTCGCCAACGGGTAGGTGGCATCGACCTCGGCAAGGATGTTTTCAGTATGGGGGTCGCGGTAGTGGCGGGGATGGCCCAGCAGGGTGCCATGGTCGCCCACCAGGCCGAAGTCCACGCCCCAGGTATCGACGCCGACGGAGGCGATGTCGGTCAATCTGCCGGCGGCGATGCGCAGGCCTTGGAGGATCTCCCGGTGGAGGTCGAGGACATCCCAGTAGAGGCGGTCGAGCACGCGGACAGGGCGGTTGGGAAATCGATGAACCACATCCAAGTGGATGGTGCCGTCGTTCCAGCCACCGGCAATGAGCCTGCCGCTCTCGGCGCCCAGGTCGACGGCCAGGATTTGCTTGGCGGTGGCAGGCATATCGGAAATTCCGGCGGAAAGGTGGCGCGGCGGCGTTGGGGTGCCGGCGCTGAGGGGTTCCTAGGTGATAGAATAGCGATGGAGGCGACGATGAAGAACACCCCGGCCGATCCCGCAGTTGCCGCGCCTTGGGATGGCCGCCGCTCGCTGGTGCTGTTCGACGGTTTTTGCCCGTTTTGCCGGGCATCGGTGGGTTGGCTTAAAGCGCTGGACTGGCTGGGTGCGGTTGAATTCCGTTCGTTTCGTGACGAGAGCGCCATCCCTTCCCTCAACC
>CAWUNZ010000015.1:0-29136 GCA_963923445.1 uncultured bacterium | reverse complement strand
GGAAATGGATCCACCGGTCGATTGGAGGTTCGCCAAGGTTGTGTTCGTGCCGTTGGTGATCGAAATCGAACCAGCGAAGCCCGAACCGTTCAACATCGAGACGGAATCCAATCCGGATGTGCCTAGGCTTGCCGTGATGGTTCCCGCGGCAAGAATGAACGACTCCGAGGCATTTCCTCCTTGAACGCTGACTTGACCCACCTGACTAGCAGTAAACGAGGAGGCATTGTTGAAATTAGCATTATCCGCCACTTCGAGGTTGGTTCCCTGAAGGCGGAGGTAGGCTGACAGTTTTTGGTCATCGGCGACAATTTGAATGTCGAGCAGATTGCCGGTAAGAGCTGAAGTGACCGTGGGTACGGATCTGTCCTCAAGCCATTCCAGTCGAGGTGTTGGCACCGATCGACCACGGCCTGGTTTGCTGAATCTTCGATAAATTCGCGAAAGAATTCCCGGGTGGTCGCTCATGAGCGCATCCTTTGTTCCATTTACGGTATTGGTGTGGTTATTATGAAATAAGATGGGGCAAATGGGAAGTTTGATCTGCTATTTTTTTGGAGAAGGTGCGTCATTACAGCAAAATTATCACACAAACGAGCTACTGAGTGATATACTTTGATTTTTCAGGTGCTTGATAAGTCACCTTCATTTCCGCCGTTTGGATGGGAACCTGCCCGGCGTGCAGGGAATCGACTCCGGCGATCACCATGCCCGATGTGAGCAGGGTGCGTTCCACGGGGTAGGGAGTTTTCCCCGTCAGGACCATGTCTTCGATGTGCCGGATCAGCGGGTTGAAGAAATCCGCCGTGGTGGAACCGCGGTTGGGCATGGGCAGGTGAAGCAGGCAGGTGAATGGTTCGGCCATGCCGTCCACGCGCGCCGCCACCGTGAAGTCGCGGATACCGGTCAGGAAGGCCGCGGAGCGGAAACCGTCGCGGTGCTCCACCAAAAAAGCCGTGGTCTCTGGCATGGTTTTCCTGAACCATTCCCAAGAGACAGGCGCGGTCGGGTATCCCGATTCCACCGGCAGGGTGTGGCTGGCGCAGAGGGCGGCAAGGATCAGGTCGCGGGTGCCGGAGCGTTCGGGTGCCTCGAGGGCTTTCCATAGGTTGGCGCCCCTCAGCGCATGCACCGACTTGATTCCCGTCTCGCCTCCCCTGCGCCTTTCGGCGAAGCATTGGGTGGATTCGTAGGCGTGGAAATCGTAGCTGTCGATTCCCCCGTAGGCCAGGCAGACGCACTCCCTGATGGGAGCGTTCAGGGGCAGGTCAACCTGGGGCATGCGCCAGGTGACGGGAAGCGAGGAGCCAGCGAGCAAGGGAAACTTCAGCCGCTTGCTGTCATCCACCATCTCAACGCATTCCTTCCACGAGGTGGACAGATGCTTGTCGTTGAAAACGGGAACTGAACGGCCTGATCGCTCGAAAACCTTCACCACGCGCTTGAACCATGCATAACGGGGATAGAGAACTTGTCCTTTTTCGTTTTTGGGGTATTCCCCGTGCTCGCCGATGATGACGACGCCATCGACGGCCAGCTTTCCTGTTCCCAGGGTCAGGGCCTCCTCGACGGAACGGTGGAGGGTGAGTCCGTGGCGCTGGGCCCGGGACCGCGCCAGGTCGGATTCGGGGAACTGATCGATGTAAAGGCCGGCAAGGCGGACTCTTGGCGCCTGCCATCGCCCCGCCCAGGTGTATCCGGCGGTGAGGCGGTCAAGGAAATGCTGGCCGTGGGAAAGGTTCCGCACCATCGTTCCCAAGAAGGCGATGGTGGGCCGACGATCATCCGAACGAACCCCGGCGGCAAGGGCGGAAGCGGCGGAGACCGCGAGGCATTCCCGGCGTGAAAGCATGGTGGTGCTCCGGAACAATCCAGGTGATGGCGATCAGGCCAGCAATTCACGCACCGGCTTGACCGGTTCCACGCCTGTCAGGCGGGCCTGAAGGCCCAGGTGGGGATAGGTCAGCTTGTCGTGGTCGATACCCAACAAATGAAGGATGGTGGCGTTCAGTTCGTTCACATGAACACCCCCCTCGACCGTGTTGTAGCAGTAGTCGTCGGTCACGCCATGGGTGTGGCCCTTGCGGACACCGGCGCCCGCGAGGAACAGCGCATAGCAGCGCGGGTGATGGTCGCGGCCGTAATTGTCGGCGGTGAGGCCGCCCTGTGAGTAGATGGTTCGGCCGAATTCGCCTCCCCACACCACCAGGGTGTCATCGAGCAAACCCCTCTGGCGCAAATCAACCAGCAGGGCGGTGGTGGCCTGGTCGGTGTCCTTGCATTGGCCTCGAATGGCGTTGGGTAGGCCGCCATGGTGGTCCCAACCCATGTGGAACAACTGGATGAAGCGGACATCGCGTTCCGCCAGGCGGCGGGCCAGCAGGCAGTTGGCGGCATAGCTGCCGGGGCGGGTGACATCGGGGCCGTACATGTCGAGGATCGACCGGGGTTCCTTGTCGATGGCCAGCAGGTCCGGAACGCTTGTCTGCATACGGAATGCCATCTCATATTGGCTGATCCGCGTCTCGATTTCCGGATCTCCCACAGCGCCGAAGTGTTCCTTGTTCAGGGCTGAAAGCCTGTCGAGGGTGCCCCGGCGGGCTTGGGAATCCATTCCCGGCGGGTTGGAAAGGTAAAGAACAGCGTCGCCCTTGTTGCGGAATTTCACCCCCTGGTGCACGGAGGGAAGAAACCCGGCGCTCCAAAGGCGGTCGTACAAGGGCTGGTCATCGGGCCTGCCGCTGCCGAACGAGGTGAGGACCACATAGGAGGGAAGGTCGCGGTTGGGACTGCCCAGCCCGTAGCTGACCCAGGCGCCGATGCTCGGCCGGCCGGGCAGTTGGTTGCCGGTCTGCGCGAAGGTGATCGCCGGGTCGTGGTTGATCGCCTCGGTTCGCATGGCTCGGACCATGCACAGCTCATCGGCCACACGGGGCAGGTATTTCCATAACTCGCTCAGCCACAATCCGGATTGGCCATGCTGGTTGAACTTGAAAATGGAGGGAGCCACGGGGAATTTCGACTGCCCCGAGGTCATGGTGGTCAGGCGCTGGCCCTTGCGGATGGAATCGGGCAGGTCCTCGCCGCGGTGCTTCTCCAGGCCGGGTTTCGGATCGAACAGGTCCATCTGTGACGGGGCGCCCGACTGGAACAGGTAGATCACCCGCTTGGCCTTGGGTTTGCCGGCCATCCAAGGCTTGCCTGCGGATTCCATTCCGGCGAGGGCGAGCTTGCCTGTCATTCCGGCGGCGGTGGCGCCGAGGAAGACGCGCCTGTTGAAGCTGTCGGAGACGACTTGAGGATTCATGGGATGTTGTTCCTGGGTCATTCGCGCGTGACGAATTCATCGAGGTTCAAAAGGACATTCGCCGCCATGGCGTACGCCGCAACCTCGGCCGGATCGAGTTCCTTCCTTGCCGGTTTCTCGCCGGCGGAGGCAAGCTTGGCCGCGGCGGCGGGATCAGCCTTGCAGCGGGCCAAGTCGGCTTTCAGGCCGGCTTCGAGGATGTCCAGTTCCCGCGCCGAGGCGGGGCGGGCAAGGGCCAGGCGCAGGCCCAGGTCGAGCCTGCCTCGGACATCCGCGCCACCCTCGGAAAGCATGCGTTCGGCCAAGCCGCGCGCCGCCTCCACGAAGGTGACCTCGTTCAGGAGAGCCAGGGCCTGCAGGGGTGTGTTGGTTCTTCCCCGCCTCACGGAGCAGACCTCGCGGGAAGGCGCGTCGAACAGAAGCATGGTGGGGGGTGCCGCCGTGCGTTTCCACACCGTGTAGAGCGACCGGCGGTAAAGGCCCTCGCCCTTGTCGTGCTTGTAGCCACGGAGGTCGCCATAGCGCGAGGTCTCGTCCCATACCCCCTCGGGCATGTAGGGCCGGGAAGACGGGCCGCCGATTTTCTCCACCAGAAGTCCGCCCGCGAAAAGGGCCTGGTCGCGAAGCACCTCGCCGGCGAGCCGGAACCGTGGTCCCCTTGCCAGAAGGCGGTTCTCGGGGTCGCGCGCCGCCAGTTCGGGCGATACCCGGGCCGATTGGCGGTAGGCGGAGCTGGTGAGAAGGAGCTTGTGCATCTTTTTCATATCCCAGCCCGTCTCGCGGAACTCCACCGCCAACCAATCGAGCAACTCGGGATGAACGGGGAATTCCGCCTGGGTACCCAAGTTGCCGGAATCGCGGGAGAGGCCGATGCCGAAGAACCTTTCCCATGCCCGGTTCACCCAAACCCTGGAGACGAGCGGATTTTCGGGACTCACCATCCACTTGGCGAAGGAGAGGCGGTCGGGCTTGGTGCCCGGATTGGGGAGCATGGAGGGAAACGCCGGCGAGACCAACTCGCCCTTGCGGTCGTATTCCCCGCGGACGAGCAGGTGCGTCGGCTTGGCCGGGCCCTCGCGCATGACCATCACCGTGGGCATGGTGGCCTTGAGCGATTCCATGGCCTTGCGCGCGGCGGCGGCGGCGCGGTCGGCCTTGGCGACCGGGCTGTCGGAAACGGAACGGAAATGGGTTTCCAAGGCCTTTTTCTGGTCGGCGGTTCGCTTGGCCGGATCGGCCAGAAGGGCTTCCCGAACCAGCGGGTTGAGCGCGTCGCCCTGCAGCGAGGCGCGCGATGGATCCAAGCGGCACAACGACACGCGGAACCTGCCGATGTTGTGCCTGTCGAGTGTCCCCTGCACCAGCCGGATGGCCACGGATGAACCCGCCGGCACTTCCGCTGCCGCTTCCGGCAGGAACATGGCGCGCACAGGTTGCTTGCGGGTGGGGCCATCCACCGCCCAGCCTTTGGCCGGGTCACCCTGCACCGTCGCCTCAATCGGCCATCCATTTTGGGAATAGTCGGCTGTCGCCTTCACCAAGGGAACGGCTTTCCTCGTTCCCCCGGCATCGATGATTTCGGCTTCCACCCGGGTCAGCACGAAGTTGCCGTTGGAAAACCGGCCGAGGCTGGCCTGCGGCAGCGTGGGGTCGGGCAGGCATTCGAGCAGAATGCCACCAAGCGGGCCGGGAGCGACCTTGGCGAGCACCTCGGTGGTTTCACGAGGAGGATTGTTCCTGCCCGTGGCCAGCCATGTCCCGTCGGGTTGGCGGGCGTAGCGCGAACCCTTGGCGCCCGTGACCTGGGCAGGTTCCATCGGGCTCCAAACGGCCTGGCCCAGCCGGCCCTTCTCGGTGGATTCCCAGGCGGCCATCAGCTCAGGGATGCGCTTGGCTTGCAGCGCGGCCTCGGCCATGGCCTTTTCCAGTTCGGCATTCAGGGAAGCGAGCTTGGCCTCATGATCCGCCGTGGGGACCTCGATCACCGGATCGCTGTTGCCACCGGAACGGTTGGAGGTCAGGGTGCCCGATTCGGGTACATTATTGAAGATCGCGAAAAGGCTATAAAATTCCCTTTGGGAAAACGGGTCGTACTTGTGGTCGTGGCAACGGGCGCAACCAGCGGTGAGCCCCAGCCAGGTGAGCGCCGCGGTTTCCACCCGGTCGATGACAGTCTCCACCCGCCATTCCTCGGCGATCAGGCCGCCTTCCCCGTTGAGCCTGTGGTTGCGCTGAAAGCCGGTGGCGACGACTTGGTCGGGCCGGGGATTCGGCAGCATGTCGCCCGCCATCTGCTCGACGGTGAACCTGTCGAATGGCATGTTGTCGTTGAACGCGCGGATCACCCAGTCGCGCCATGGCCACATCTGCCGACTGGAATCGGTCTGGAAACCGTTGCTGTCGGCGAACCGGGCCAGGTCGAGCCATTCGAGGGCCATGCGTTCACCGTACCGGGGCGAGGCCAGGAGACGGTCGACCTGCCGCTCGAAGGCATCCGGGCGATGGTCTGCCAGGAATGCGGCAAGCTCCGCGGGCGTGGGTTGCAGGCCAGTGAGGTCGAGACTGGCCCGGCGGAGCAGGGTGGCCTTGTCGGCATCGGGGGAGAAACCCCATTTTTCCTTTTCAAGGCGAGCCAGAAGAAACGCGTCGATGGGGTTGCGGACTTTGGCCGCTTCACGGGGCTTGGGAACGGCGGGACGAACCGGCGCCACGAAAGCCCAGTGCGCCGTGGCCTTGGCGCCTTCCGACACCCAGCGTTCGAGCAATTCGATTTCGTTCGAGCTGAGGGGTTTGCCGTGCCTGGGCGGAGGCATCACCTTGTCGCGCCGGGTCTCCCGCACGCGGATCACGATGTCCGATTCGGCGGGCTTGCCGGGCACGGCGAGTTTTCCACCCGAGGTCACCACCTTGCCCAGGTCGGCCAGGTCCAGCCGGAGGTCGCCTTTGCGGGTTTTCTCGTCGGGTCCATGGCAGGCGATGCAATGCGCCGTGAGGATGGGCCGGATATCCCGGTTGAAGTCGATCACCGGTGTGGGCGCGTTCACGGCCATGAGGAGAATCGCGGTCAGCATGGCGGCTTCACCTTTCACCACGAGGCAGGAAATCAGCAACGCACGGAATGCTTGGCGGGGCGTCAGGCATGATCCATCATCATAATTCATGAGAAATCATGGCGCCATGGCCGAGCCATTATCGGCAAACCAGGGCGATACCTCGTACAAACACCCAACCGGCGCGGAGGTGAAACGGGGCATGGTGGAACAATTGATTTGCCTGCTGCTGGCAGGTTGCGCGGGAACCTTCATCTCGATGCAGGCATCGGCGAACGGATCCTTCAGGAAGAACCTGGGTGACCCTGCTTTCGCGAGCTTTTTCAGCATCTGCGGGACCTTCATCACCGCCTGCTCGCTCATGCTCCTTTATCGGCCGCCGGTGCCGTCGATGGCCGCCATTCGGTCGACACCCTGGTGGAACTGGATCGGCGGGCCCTTGGGGGCCATGATCGTGCTGTCGGGCGCCGCCCTGATACCCCGCCTAGGCGCCGCGGCCTTCATTTCCGCGGTGGTCGCCGGCCAGTTGTTGTCATCGGTGTTGCTCGACCACTTCGCGTTGCTGGGCTTGGAAGCCAAGCCGATCACCCTGTGGCGGGTTCTGGGCGCCCTGATGGTGGTCGCCGGGGTGGCCTGTATCAAGTTTTCCTGACCATCGATGCCCGATCAGGGGGCATAGTAGTCGAGAAAACCGATCATCATTTCATTCCAAGTCATGTCGCCCCACCGGACCTCCTTCGACGGGTCGGGATTGGCGGGGTTGGCCGGCGAGTTGTCGAAGTGCGCGACGCAGTCGATGCGTGTGCCTGCCGGCACGCGCAGGGGCTTGGCCAGGGCGTAGCTTTCCTGCCAGTTGAAGTCGTACCGGGGCACGCGCAAGAGGGGTATGGCCGGCTTGCCGGGTTCGGCGAGATCCATGGCGAAGTCCTTGCCTCGCAAGTGCATGTGCGGGCTCAAGGTCAGGATGACGGCTTCCTTCTCAAACGCCTTGGATGCCTTCACCTCATGGTTGCCGTCGCCCGGAGGGATGGTGAACCGGCGGTTCACGATCGCGCGCGTGCGCACCTCGTGGCGGACGGGACCCTTGGCGAATTTCAGGCCGACACTTGATCGATCGGTCACCGGCACGCCGTTGGGGGTGTAGTGCATCTCGAACACCAGCTTGGCCCCCTTGGGAATCTTCTTGGCCAGCCCCTCGGGATAGACCACGGGCAGGTCGCCGGGCACATACGCCGCGAGCATGCCGCCGCCGAGGCCATCGGGAGAGGACCGCAGCACGCCGGGGAAATTTTTCCCCTCTGGAATGATGTAAACAATGATGTGGTGGATCTGGGCTCGGTTCTGCGGCCGCACCTCGATCTCGCTCACCCACAGGTCCTTGTCGATGGCGGCATCGGATATCACATACTGGTAAGGCATGCCTGCCAATCCGAGAAGGAACTGGGCGGGCACCTCCACGGGCCTGCCCATGCGCACCACCATGTCGGGGGTGCCGATACGCCAACCCTCGATGAAGGAACGGGGCTTGGGTTCCTCTCCCTCGCCCTTGGGGCAACCCGCGTCAAGCCAGGCCAGGAGCGTCTGGCGTTCCTTGTCGGAAAGGGTTCGCTCATTGCTGAAATGGCCCGAGGGTGCCACGGCATGCCATGGGGGCATGCGCCGATTGTCGATCACCTCGCGGATCATGTCGGCCCAGTCGCGGGCGTCGTCGTGCGCCAGCAAGGAGAAAGGCGCTGCCTCCCCGGGCCGGTGGCAATCTTGGCAAGCCTTCTGGATAATCTTCGCCACGCCGCCGTTCCAGGTGGGGGCGTCCGCCGGCGCGGTTTTGTTGGTTCGATTGCTCAGGAGGCAGCCGAGCGTTTCAGTCCAAGGGGTGGAGACAGCCTTGTTGCCCAGAACCTCTTCGACAGCTTCTCGGAGGTCTCTCCGGGTGGGTTTGGCGCGCGCGACGCCGGGGGCGTATTGGTCGTCGATCCGACCGCGGTAACGCACGATCAGGCCTTGGTCGAGCACCAGCACGCAGGGAATGCGGTCGACGGCGAGCCTTTGGGCCCACTTGCCACCCTCATCCCGCAGCGCGGGAAAAGCCAATTTCATTTTTCGAGCGTGGTCCGCGACCTCGGCGATGGTGTCGCCCGGGTGGCTGTAGACACCCACCACCTTGAGGCCCTTTTCGGCAAAGTCGGCTTTCAACCGGTTGAGGCCAGCCAGATGGTTCTGGCAAACAGGACAGGCGCTGTCGATGAATGCCAGCACAGTGGCCTTGGCACCCCGCATTTCTGTCGCCAGGTTCCAAGGTTTGCCGGTCACCGCCTCAGGCAGCACCAGTTCGGCCAGGTGCGCACCCAGGGGTGCCTTGGAGTCGCCGGAAATGGCAAATGAGATGAAAGTGGCCAAAAGGGCAGAGGTCATGGGCGAACCCTCCTACGAAGAGTGCTACCTGACTTTAGGTGAACCGGTTTCATGACTGCAAGGAACCTTGCTGCCTTTGGAACAATCTTGTGAAAATCTTCACGGATCGCAGGTCTGGCCGGGCCTCGCAGGAATGCGCAAGTCCCCGTATTCTGGACTTGTCTGGCCCATGAAGGTTTTTTCACAGGCGGCCCCCCATGTCCCAGTTCGATGGTTTTCAACTCACTCCCCTCGACACCAAGGCGCTCGACAATCTGGGTGAACGGGTTGTGCTCAAGGCCCTGGCCCGCCAAAGCGCGCTCGATCGCCTGCCCCGGTATGTCAGCGAATACCTGGTGGCCAAGAAGGTGCGCCACGACACTTGGAAGACCGACCTGGCAGACTTGCAGGAGCGCATCAAGCTGCTGCTTCCCACCTTCGAGGAGCGGGAACTGCTCAAGGAGCGCCTGCTTCGCAACGGTGAACTCACCATCATTGACCAGGTCGAGGTGAAGGTGGACCTGGCCAAGGGCCAGCGCTGGGCCGCCATTCCCGCGCTCAATGAGTCGAAGGCCCGCATCGAACCTGCCCTGCTTGAACAGCATGTCGGCCTGTTGCTCGGCGGCCTGTGGGGCACGGTGGTGGTGGCATACAGGCCCGAGGCCGACGGCAAGGCACCCAACGAGATCACGAAATTCACGCCGTTCCAGATCGGCCCGCCCGACCTCGGCGCCCACCGCGAGGCGCGCAGGCTGTTTTCCACCGACGAGTGGATCGACCTGGTCCTCACCTCGTCAGGCTACAACCCCGCTTCCTTCGCCAACCGCCGGACCAAGCTGCTAATCCTCTCGCGGCTAGTGCCCCTGGTGGAGAAGAATGTCAACCTGCTGGAACTGGGGCCGCGGCAAACGGGCAAGACCTTCCTGCTGCGCAACCTGTCGCCGCGCGTCTTCACCCTCTCGGAAGGCAAGGCGACCCCGGCCAACCTGTTTGTGAACCTGGCGACCAAGGCCGTTGGCATCCTTGGCACGCGCAAGGTGGTGGTTTTCGACGAGATCGCCCACGCCACCTTCCCCGACGAGGACAGCACCGTCACCATGCTCAAGGATTTCATGGAGAGCGGCACCTTCACGCGCGGGTCGATGTCGTTCGCCTCCGATGCTGGCGTGGTGATGAGCGGCAATATCGATGTCACCGACGGAATGCCCCACAGCCGTTACCGCCACCTCCTTGAGCCGTTGCCCGACATCCTTGAAGACACGGCGTTTCAGGATCGCATTCATGCCTACCTGCCCGGCTGGGAGATCCCGAAGATCGGCCCGGACTCGATGGCCACGGGAGTCGGATTCGTCACCGATCATTTCGGCGAGGTGCTGGTGAAGCTGAGGGAGGAGTCGTTCATCGACCGGGTGCGCGCCCTCCAGTTCCAGCAGGGACTGACCAAGCGCGACATGACGGCGATTGAAAGGGTGGGGTCCGGGTTGTTGAAAATCATCCACCCGCACGGTGAGGCGAGCCAGCAGGAACTGGAGGAGGTGGTGGACCTTGCCAGCGAGATGCGACAACGCATCCACAACCAGTTGGTGAAGCTGGCGCCCGGGGAGTTCAAGCCCAAGGTGATCGGCCGCGCCGGCCTCGAAAAGCATGCCGCGGCAGACCTGGCGCGGTAAGGCGTGGCCTTGCCCGGCTACGACAGCAGCTTGTCGAGTTCAGCCCAGATTTCGTCGCAAAGCCCCGGCCTGTGGGCAACCAGGCGGAACTCCGGATGTTCCGCCCTGTACTTTGGCAGGTGCTTGTTATCCGGATCAAGGAGCGAAGACCTCACCGATTCGCGAACATTGGCCAGCCTGTCGGCGGCCTTCACCACCAGCGCGATTTCAAGGTCGCCCTTGACCCCGGCCATTTTCGCGTTGGTCTTTCGTTTTCTTTCCGGCCTATTTTCTCCGGGTTCATCGGTGCATATTTTCACGCATTCGGCGATCTTTGTTCCGAAAGCTTCCACGAGTTCCCTGACGGTGGCGCCCTTGACATCCTCGAGGACATCGTGGAGATAGGCGATCGCCATGGCCTCATCACCGTGGCTGGCGACAATCGCCGCCACATCCTCGAGGTGCCTGAGGTACGGGCACAGCCCATATTTCTGGTCGCGATGGGCCTCTTCGGCGTGTTTTCTTGCCTTGGTCACCAATTCATTCATGTGGCGTCCTCATGTTGGATCATTTTAGATCATTATCGCGCACGACATGCGGATACACCACCAGGGAGTCGTGATACCCCTCCGGCACTTGCTTGCCCGGGAAATCCTCGGGCATTTCCACTCCCAGCCTGGCATTGACCAGGTTCATGATCGCGTCGACCGGGGCGAGCACCTTTTCTGTGCCGTCTCCCAAGCTGAAATAAACGGGCAGGGATTCCGGAAACTCCCGCAGCAAGGCGATCAGGTCCTTCACTTTCATGGCGCTTCCTTCCGTCAAGCGAATGCCGAGGCGATGATGTTCGACAGGTGAACCAGCCTCCATGGGGCCCGCGAACGCAAGTAATTGCTGAAAATGATGCAGAATCCTTGGGTGGCGGGATTCATCCACACCACATTTCCCGATGATCCCGTGTGTCCGAAAACTTGGCGGTCGAGGAGGTCGCCCCAGCTATCGGCCAAGCCCAGGTGGTTCAGTCGCCAGCCAAGTCCCCATGGTTTGGTGCGCCTGATCGGTTCCGGCATATCGGGCATGTCGTCCAGCCGGTTGGTTGTCATCATGCGCGCGCTGGCGGGAGAAAGGATCCGCACGCCTCCATGGGATCCACCGTTGAGCATCATGGCGCAAAGCACCGCGTATTCAGTTGGCGTGCTGAACAGGCCGCCGGTGGGGGAACCGAATTCCTGCCAGTAACGGCTGTTCCAGCCGAAGTCGGTCCCCTGCTGGTAGTCTGGCAGCGTGCAGCGCACGATGCGGGCGCTGTCGAATCCTTGGGAACCCAGTCCGGTGGATGCCAACCCCAGTGGTGAGGCAATCTCCTTGCGGACAAATTCCTGGATGGAGATCCCGGAGATCCGCCTGACGATTTCCGCGGTGAGGATCGTCGCCAAGCTGGAGTAGCTTTGGTTGGTTCCGGGTGCGAATGCCGCGGGAGATTTGAGCGCCTTTTCCACGAACACCGAAAGCGGAGCGTGCGCCTTGCGCAATTCGGCGTTGTCGGGCAGTTCGTCCGCCAAACCGGAAGTGTGCGTGAACAGGTGAAGCACGCGCGCCTCGGCCTTGTTTGGCCCGGTGTATTCGGGCAGATACCTCGAAACAGGGTCTGAAAGGTTGAGAAGGCCGCGTTCGACCAGAAGCATGCCGCAGGAATAGATGACCGGCTTGGTGACGCTGGCCATGTAAAACATCGCATCCTTACGAATCGGCTCAGCGTCCGGTTCCGGCCCCTGCCGCCCAAAGAAACGGGGAGCCATGGCCTTGCCGAACCGGCCCACCAGGATCGCCCCGCCCGGCACGGGAGCGTTGGGACCGGCCGTCCATTGTTCCAGCAGGTCGTAGGCTTTTGCGAGCCTTTTGGGATCGATGCCGAGGTCGTTTTCATTGGCCAGGGGCAGCGCGGGCAAGGCCTGCGGTGCGGTTGCGCCCATGGCGGTGAGCGTTGCTCCGGTTGCCAGCATGGTTCTGCGGGTGGGCAAGGTGGTCATGGCTGGGACTCATGGTTTGAATTCAATCGCTGTCAACAAAAACACCATGCCGATGCTCGCCCTGCAAGCAAGATTGGTGGGCAGAAACGGCATTTCTTGACCCGGAAACCTTCACGGGTTAGATTTGCGGCACCTCCTGATAGTTCCAACACAGCTCGTTTTCCCTGCCAGAGGCCCGCCCCATGACGCCGACGCGTCGCGGATGGTTGAAATCGGCTCCCGCCCTTCTGACCGCCTGGTGGCCGGGCAACGCCCGTTCCGCCGCCACAGCCAGTGGCACGGGCGCCAAGCGCGTGGTTTGCATTTTCAACAGTGGCGCGCCAAGCCATATCGACCTTTTTGATCCCAAGCCCGATGCTCCCGAAGATATCCGCGGCATTTTCAAGCCGATCGACACGGCCGTGCCTGGCATGCGGTTCACCGAACTGCTGCCTAGGCTGGCGCCCCGCGCCCGGCAACTGTCGCTCATTCGGACGCTTCACCACCGGCACTCATCCCATAACGCCGGCATGACCTGGAGCATCACCGGCAGGCCCTATCGGGTGGACAGCACGCTGGTGAATCCCGGCCCCACCGACAACCCCTCGCTGGGTACCTTGGTGGGTTGGCTTGCCGCGCGCGAGGGTGCCACCGCGGTGCCACCCTATGTGATCACGCCGCATCCGCACTGCGATAGTTTCGCCTACCTGTCCCCGGGTCAGTTCGGCGGTTGCCTGGGGCGAAGTTTCGATCCCCTGGTGGTGGGGGAAGATCCCTCCAAGCCGGGCTTCCGTCTCAAGGTGCTTGAACCGGCCGAGGGACTCGACTCCGACCGGATCGACGACCGCAGCCGTCTTTTGGGCCGGCTTTCAGGTGGCGAACCCGCCATGGCCGTCCTCCGCGAAAAGGCCATGGGTCTTGTTTCCAGCCCCCGGTTGCGTGACGCCTTCCACCTCGATCAGGAACCGGATCGTGTCCGGGAACGGTATGGCCGGCACCCATGGGGTCAGTCGCACCTGCTGGCGCGGCGCCTTCTGGAAGCGGGTTGCCGGTTTGTCACCACTGTCAACGGTCCGAGCATTGTCTGGGACACCCACAAGGATAATTTCAACGGCCTGAAAAACCGGCTGGTTCCTCCCATGGAACAGGCATTCGCGGCATTGCTGGACGACCTGGCGGACCGTGGCCTTTTGGATGAGACCATCGTCCTTTGGATTGGCGACTTCGGTCGCACGCCCGTCATCAACAAGGACACCGGCCGCGACCACTGGCCCCATTGCTACACCGCCGTGCTGGCCGGGGGCGGATTGAAGTCGGGCACCATCGTCGGGGTCTCCGATCGCACGGGTTCCGCCCCCCGAGATTTTCCGGTTACCCCTGCCGATCTCAACGCCACGGTGCTTGCGGCGCTTGGGTACGACCCTCACGGTATCTTTTACACCACCGCCGACGGTCGCCCCGCGCCCCTGTCCGAGGGCACTCCCATCCGGGCGCTGATCTGATTGGCCCGTGGTTCCCGATCGCAGGTTCATTTCCTCAATAGGCATGGGCGGCGTTTTCCCGACCAGCCATGTCGAGATTCCGGCGTGCGGATCGTAATAATGTCAGGCGATCCGCACCTTCCGGATTTTGCGCATGCTGCGACCCGAGGATATCCCCGCGATCCTGTTTCCCGAGCGGCTTTCGCTCCTGGCGTTCATCTCTTCGGTGACCCGGGATTTTCATCTCGCCGAGGATGTTTTTCAGGAGGTATGCGCCAAGGCCGTGGCACGGGCCGGCGAATTCGATTCATCAGCCCACCTTGTCCACTGGGCCCGCCTCACGGGCAAGAACCGGGCCATCGACATCATGCGGGCCCGTGACGGCCGCATGGAATGCCTGAGCGACAACCTACTTTCCACCTTGGCCGCCGAGTGGCCGGCGCAAGCATCCTCGGGCCCGCTGATGGATGCCCTCTCCCACTGCATGGACCAGGTCACCCCGTACAACCGCGAGTTGTTGCGGATGAGGTATTTCGAAAAGCGAAGTTCCTCCGAGGTGGCCATGGCATTGGGTCGGAAGATCGAGACCGTTTACCAGGCCTTGGCGCGATTGCACAAGAGCCTTGGAGATTGCGTCCGCGCCAGGATGGGGCAGGAGCCAATAAGATGAGCGACCTCGAATTCCTCGACCTGCTCATGCGGTACCAGGACGGCGCCATCAGCCCTGATGATTTGGCTCAATTAGAGCATGAAATGTCATCGAATATCGCAAGGAGAAGGCTTTTCACCGAAACAGCATTGCAGTCAACCACCCTGATGGAACGCTTCCGGCATGAATCCCATCAAGGGCAAGGAACCGAAAACTCAAGGATATCATCGACTCGGAAACAAGGTCGTCGGCTTGTGGCGGGCGCGCTGGTGACGGGAATCATCTTGGGCTTGGCCGGAGGCGGTTTTGTCTGGGCGATGTCATCTCCCCGGGTTGTCGCCACCTCAAAGGCGGTCGCTGGATTGATTGACGGTGGTTTCGAGGCCATGAACGGGCCGTTGCCTTCGGGATTTCCTCACAAAGAGGGAATTTGGAGCGGAGATGGAGCGGCGATTGTGGCCGATGGAGCCCTGGAGGGGACTCGCCGGTTGCGGTTCCTGCAGGCCGAGGCGGACGCGAACGCGCCGAACGGGCGAGCCATCGCGTGCGATGTTTTCCAACTGGTCAGCCTTCAGGGCATGCCATCCCTGCGAGGCTCGCAAGGGGAATCGATGCTGGAATTGTCGGCGTCTTTTGTGGATGAGCGACCTGAAAACACCAATCCTTCCGTGACATTTTTCTGCCAGCTTTACCTGTTCCATGGTGATTCAAGCACCATACAAAAATCCTGGCCCATCAACATAGGCGACGCCGTCGCCTCGGGTTCATCTGAAACAACAACCTTGGGGGCCGGGCAGTGGAGGCGGGTGACCGTGAAGAGCCTTATGCCTGCCTCCGCGGATTACGCCGTCATCCACATCGCCGCTCGGCCGAATTTGCGGGGGTCGATGCCGATGGGTCTTTTTGTGGATGATGTCCGCCTGCGTCTCAAGACCCAACCGGCGATTCCCGTCAAGGTCGTGGAACAGTGACCGCCATGAAGAGCCATCTCGGAGCATTGTTGGTTGTCCTGCTCCTGGCTGGCCACGGCATTCCCGCCCGTGGCGCTGATCTGGCTGCCTTCCTTCGTGATAACTGCTCCACTTGCCATGAATCCCAAAGTCTTGCTGGCGGATTCGACATTTCCAAGGCCACCCAGGACTTCGCTGAAACAAAAAACCATGCCCTATGGGTGAAAATCCACGACCGCGTCCAACGCGGTGAAATGCCACCCATGGGAACCAAGAGGCCTGATAAGGCCTCCACCCTCGCTTTTCTTTCAGAAATCGACCATCGACTGCTGGTCGCCGACCAACATCGACTGGCGACCACGGGTCGCGTGAGGCTGAGGCGAATGACGAGGCTGGAATTCCAAAACACGCTCGCCGACCTTCTGGCTTTGCCCCGCCTTGATATCGCGGGTTTGCTTCCGCCCGATGGAAGGGTTTCAGGCTACGACAAAATGGCCAGCGCGCTGGATCTTTCCGCTTCCCATGTGTCCGCCTTCCAGGAAGCGGTTGAAAAGGCCCTGGATATCGCGATTGCCACGCGCGGTTCGCCGCCGCAGGTTTTCAGGCGGCGGATTCATCCGGCCGGCTTGTTCAAGTTTCAGGGCAACCTGCAGCAGGGGCAGTTTGTCCTCTTGAAGGATAAAAATCCCGATCCGTCATATCCGCCAAGGGGTGGATTTGAGGAGATCAAGGGCTACATCGCCGCCAGGAATGCCGACGACGACCTTCCTGAACGAAGGCGGCTCTACGAGGCAAACCGTGTTGCCATGAGCCAAGCCGCGGTGGGTTTGCTGAATCCAAACCTTGCCGGCTACGAGGCGGCCATGAATGTGGCGCCCATCCACCAGGGTGTTTACAGGCTGAGGATTTCCTTGTGGGGCTTTCAATGGAATGCCGGAAAAGTCGGCCATGGTGCGGACCAGGCCGCGGTTTTGCGCGCCCACGAGGAGGGCAAGCAGCAGGAGGGAGGGCGGTTGCTTGGCTTGTTCACCGCGCCCTCGCTTCGGTCCGCCGAGCGGGAGGTGCTTGCCTGGCTCGACGCCCGCGAAAGTATCGTATTTGATCCGGTCTCGCTCTATTGGATGGGCTTGCGTGTCGGCCAGGTGGGTGGACGCTCGGCAGGTTACATCGGGCCGGGGGTGGCGCTTGACTGGTTTGAGATCGAGGGCCCGCTGAACCCCGCCTGGCCTCCCGAAAGCCACAAGAGGCTGTTCGGCGATTTGCCCATGGAAAAATGGGCCGGGGGGAACGGACGCGTCGCGCCGCGACGGCAACCGGTGCGGGGCATCGGCGGTTATTTACCTAATTACTATGTTGATATTCCTCAATCAGAAAGGAATCCGCCGCTCGAGACCGTTCATTCATCCAGTCCCGTTGAGGACGCCCGCAAGCTATTGTCCTCGTTCCTGCCCAGGGCTTTCCGCAGGGAAGTATCCAAGGCGGAGATTCAGCCCTATGTCGGCCTGCTGGAGAAAAGGATCAAATCGGGTGACTGTTTCGAGGACGCGATGCGCAGGGTGTATGTCGCGGCGCTCACCTCACCCGAATTCCTGTTTTTGCCGGGCGATGGCCCGCGAATGGGCGGGGATTTGTCGGGCGACGCCATGTTTGCCCTGGCATCAAGGCTCGCCTACTGGCTGTGGAACGGTCCACCCGACGAGGAGTTGATGACCCTTGCCCGCGACGGTTCCCTCGGTCGTCCCGGTACGATTCGCGCGCAGGTCGATCGCCTTCTGGCGGACCGCCGCAGCGACCGGTTCATCCAGGACTTCGCCGACCAGTGGCTGCAACTCAACCGCGTGGATGAGACCACTCCCGACCCCAGGCTTTACCCGGAATATCGGTTCCTGCTGCATGAGGGAATGGTGGGGGAAACCAGGGCCTTTCTTCGTGAGCTGATCGATCGCGACCTTCCCGTGACGGCGCTTCTGCGTCCCGGTTTCGCGATGCTGAATCAGCGTTTGTCCGAACATTATGGCGTTTCCGGTGTCAGCGGTGTCGAGGTGAGGAAGGTTCCAATGCCTCGGGATAGTGAGCGCGGGGGAGTTCTCGGACAGGCGTCGATTCACAAGCTGACCGCGAACGGCACGACGACATCGCCGGTGAAGAGGGGTGTGTGGGTCATGGACCGCCTGCTGAATGATCCCCCGCCCCCGCCGCCTCCGGGAATCTCGGCGGTTGACCCCGACACGAGGGGGACCGTCACGATTCGCCAGCAACTGGCCCGCCACCGCGCTGATTCAAGTTGCGCGGTGTGCCACGCGAAGATCGATCCGGCTGGTTTCGCCCTGGAATCGTTCGATCCCATCGGCGGGCTGCGCAGGCAATATCGGTCCAACGGAAACGGTTTGGAGCCTCCCGAAAAAGGCCGCTCCCTTTGGAAGGTCAACTACAGGCTCGGCCCCGTGGTCGATTGCGGCGGCGAGTTGCCGGACGGACGCCGATTTGACGGCCCAAGGGAATTCACCAACCTGCTGGTTTCCGATCCCGGAATGCTGGCGAAGGCCTTTGTGGCGCACCTGTCAAGGTATGCCACCGGTTCCGAAATCAGCTATTCGGACCGCGTGGAAATCCGCAAAATTGTTGAACGGGCTGGTCAAGGGAAGCTTGGATTGCGGACCCTGATCCATGAGCTGGCTGAAAGCCGGATGTTGTTTGCGAGGAACTCCTGATGTCGCCGTTCAGCGGAAAAGAACGGGAATCAACTGGTTTTTTCAGCCGTCGCCTGTTTGTTCGATCCGCTGTCCCGACTTTGATGGCGGGAATTTCAGCCAGGGCCGATGAGGCGCCGGTTCCCCGGGTGGGCAAGGCGCGGTTCACTCCCACGCTGAACGCCTACTCGTTTCTTGAGGCGCTCAACGAGAATATGGCCGATAGAACCAAGGGAATTGATCTTTTCGGGGTATGCGACTTTTGCGTGAGGCATGACATCGAGGCGATCGATCTCACCGGCTATTTTTTCCCCGGGTATCCGAAGGCACCACCGGACAGCTTTGTTTCCCGAATCAAGCGCCACACCCACGACCGTGGAATCACCATCAGTGGCACCGGCGTCAGGAACGACTTTGCCACCCGCGACAAGGCTGTCAGGGCCGAAGGAGTGGCTTTGACCAAATTGTGGATTGAGGTCGCGGCCAGACTGGGGGCGCCGGTTGTCCGGGTGTTTGCCGGACCCCAACAAAAGAACCCCGGCGACTGGGTGAGCGCCGCCGGAGGGGCCTCGCGTGAGGATGTGGAAAGCTGGATGGCGGACGCTCTGAGGGAATGCTCGGAACACGGCGAGAAGTTCGGCGTGATCGTGGCCGTTCAGAACCATGGCGATTTCATTTCAAGCGGGCGGGAGCATATCAGCCTGCTCAGGCGGGTCAGGCATTCCTGGTGCGGGGCGTTGGTCGACACCGGAAAATACCTCACCGACAACCCTTACGCCGATATCGCGATGATGGTTCCACATGCCGTGAACTGGCAGATCAAGGAGACCCTGGGGAGCAGCCTGAAATCGCCGCCCGTCGATTACCAAAAACTTGTGAAGATCATCCATGATGGTGGTTACCGCGGCTTTGTTCCCATCGAAACATTGGCGATGGGCCGGAAGGATTACGATCCGGCGGTTGAGGTGGTCAAGGTTCTCAAGTCGATGCGCGAAGCCATAGCGGCGCTTCCGGGTGGCAAGCCATGAACAGGCGAAGTTTTCTACGGGCCGCGGGCGCTTGCCTCGCGTTGCCCGCCATTGGAAAAGCCGCTGATGCGGCGCCGCCAAGGCGGTTGGTGGCCATCCATGTTCCCTTGGGAATGATGCCCCAGTTTTTCTTCCCCGCGAAAGGGAGGCAATCCAGTCCCTACCTCGACCATATCGCCGCCCATCGCTCGCGCTTCACCACCTTCTCCGGCATGTCCCATCCTGGCGTTGATGGTAACCACCACGCGGGACAATGTTTCCTGACAGGTGCCCCCCATCCCGGACAGCCGACATTCCGCAACAGCGTATCGCTTGATCAGTTCGCCGCTGAAAAAATCGGATTTGGAACCAGGTTTCCGTCATTGGCCCTTTCAGTACGCAAGGGGGATCACTACGCCGATTCGATCGCCGTATCGAGGGCGGGCGTGATGCTGCCATCGGAGGCTAGTGCCGAAAACCTGTATCGGCGGCTATTCGTGGCCGGATCACCCGCTGAAAAAGAAGCGGTCATGCGTCGGATCGACGCGGGCGGCAGCGTTCTGGACCTGGTCCTCGACAAGGCCAAACGCCTTGAGAAAAGTTCCCACGGCGAGGACCGCGCCAGGCTTGACCAGTATTTCCAAAGCGTGCGCGAGCTTGAAGTCCGCCTCAAGCGCGGCGTTGAGTGGGAAAAGCGGCCCAAGCCGAAAGTGGATTATCCACAACCCAAGGACATTTCCGACGCCAACCAGGTGATTGCCAAGTCGATGTTGATGTTCGACCTGATTCGCCTGGCGTTGCAGACCGATAGCACAAGAATCGTGACGCTTTCGATCAGCACCTTCTCGATTGTCCCCCATGTTCCCGGCGTGCGAAACGAGACCCATGGTCTCACGCATCATGGCAATGAACCGGAGAAGATCGCGGAATTGAAGAAAATTGAGGAAGCCCAGATGGCGGCGCTCGGAGGGCTTTTGGACCACCTGGCCGGGACCAAGGAGACCAACGGTTCACTGTTGGATCACACTCAGGTCTTGTACGGTAGTTGCCTGGGCAACGCGAACTCACACAGCAACTCGAACCTCCCCCTCATTCTTGCCGGCGGCGGCCTCAAACATGGCAAGCACCTGGCCTTTGACGAGGCCAACAACAAGCCATTGGCCAATCTGTTTGTTTCCATGCTCCAAAAACTTGGTGTGGAAGTTGATCGGTTCGCGGGAAGCACCGGAACAATCAACGGCTTGGAGTGATGATCCCTTGTCTGGCGCCATCCTGATTTTTCGTTTCGTTTAAGTCAAATTAAATCCATTCAATGGAGGCAGTTCAATGAGGTTTTCTGGTTTTTTGATGCTTGTGCTTGCGGTGACATCCGTTAGTGTCCCGGCTATCTCGCGGGCTCAGGAATATCCCTACGGTCCTTACAACGAGGGGAAAATGGATCCGCAAAAAAGCGGATGGCCCCTGACCGATGAGGAAAAAGCCTATGTGTTGAAGCCTGAATACGAGAGACGCCCGGGGCGCGAGTCGAACAAGCATCATCCCGAGCTTTGGCCCGTGGTGCCCTCGGCGGGTTTCTGGGGTGGCACCAGTTGGCTCGACACCCACGCGAAGCTGGTGAGGCATGTCGAGGCGAACAAGGGACCCGTCGATGTCCTGCTGGTGGGCGACAGCATCACCCAGCAGTGGGGTAGCCCGCTCGACAAGGGTGAATTCAACCAGCCATGGAAAAAATCGTTTGGTGACCTGAAGGCCGTCAATATCGGAATTGGTGGTGACAAGGCCCAGAATGTCCTTTGGAGGCTCGACCATGGCGGCGTCGCCGGCCTTGATCCCAAGGTGGTGGTCGTGATGATCGGGAACAACAACATGTTCTTCACGCCTGAGACCGGGGTCGAGGCGGCGGCCAAGGGTGTGGCGATGGTCGTGGCCAATGTGAGGGGCAAGTTTCCCAAGGCGCCCGTCATCGTCGGCAAGATCCTGCCCTGCCACGCGCCGGGAAACAAGTTTTACGAGGACATCCTGAAAACCAACGCCGCCATCGGTTCACTCGGATTGGATAAGGACCCGAAGGTGAAGGTCCTCGACATGACGGCGGATTTCCTCAACTCCGATGGCACGATCAAAAAAGCCCTCTTCACCCCGGACAATATTCACCTGTCCACGACGGGTTATGAGATTTTCGCCGAAAGACTCAAGCCGCTTGTTCAAGAGGCTCTGAAGGCCAAGTGAAACCGCGGTTCACACCGTTGCTTTGTTTGACAAGCTCGCTTTCAGGGCTTTGACCCGCCCGCGAGCGCGTGGACGGTGTTGTGAATGCGCCCGGCGACCGGCTTGCCGTCGGTTCCGGCGAAGGAATACGCGATCTCCATGCCCCATGTCGGGGCCATGCCCTCAATGCGCAGGCGCACTGTGCGGCCATCGGCCCCGACAGTCGCCTCCTTCACCGCCAGCGGATGCTCATTGACATGGGGCGATCCGTAATTTGCCGATCTTTTGAGTCCCCACACGCGAACCTGGGCCTTGTCCGCCGACACCGAGCGCGGGTCCACCGGATCGCTGAAGGTGATTTCGACGCCTTCGGTGGTCGCCTTCAACCCCTTGGGCAGCCGGGCGGGCTGGCCTGTCGCCCGAATGCGATAAAATCCTCCGGGCTTGGTGGCGTTGCCGGCCCATGCGAACATGCCGCAAAGGTACAGATGGCCGTCGGCGGGGTTGAACCGCCCCCGCATCACGCCGGTGGGGAACGACGGTATGGGCAATTCCACCATGCCTCCCTGCGGGTTTCCTCCAGCGGTTTTTTCATGTGGAACCAAAAACACCTTCCCGTACCCGTACGAGAGGTTGAGCAACCCGCCGTTGAGAGGGCCCCACGATGGGCTTTCCACCCACAGAAGTTCCGCGGGTGAGCGGTCGAAGGCGTTGGTGATCCAGCACAAGGGAGGCTCCATGGCGGAGTCGGAACTGTCGGTTCTGTCGTGATACCCGAACATGTTGCCGTAAAAGCGTGGCTTTCCATCGCTGCCGGCATCGGGCGGGCGCACCCAGTTGATGCGGTTCTTGGGGTTCCAGTGGCCTTCCTGGTCGGTCACCACGAATGAACCGTCCGGATTGAGGCACACCCCGTTGGCGGCGCGGAAACCGTTGGCGATGATCTCGGTGCGTGAACCGTCCGCGCTCACCTTGAGCAGTGTGCCGTGGTGGGGCACCACCGCGGGCAGGGCGTGCCGCGCCGACTTGGCGTAATAGAAGTTGCCGGCCTTGTCCGTTTGCAGGCCCATGGCGAACTCGTGGAAATGCTCGGTCACCTGATGGTCGCTGTTGAGGCATTGGTAGAAGTCGGTTTCACCGTCGCCATTGAGGTCGTGAAGGATGGTCAACTGGTCGCGGCAGGTGACATGGATTTTCCCTGAGATCACCTTGATTCCCAACGGCTGGAACATGCCCGAGGCGATCCGCCTCCATTTGAGGTTGGAGCCTGTGGTTTCAACCATCCAGACATCGCCGTCCCACGAACAGACCACGATCCGCCCATCCGGCATGAAGTCGAGGCCGGTGAAACGGGTTTGCGCCAACCACGGATTGGCTTCTGGCGCCGTGAGCGTGTCCGTCGCGAATGGTCCGTCTTCCATTCCCTTGGCGATGGGCGTTTCCAAAACCTGCGGCCACCGGGCGGCACCACCCTTGGTCAGGGCCTCAAGGTTCAGGTCGCTGGCGGAGATCACGGGCACGGGTGAAGCCTGCTTGTCTTCATCCAAAGGACGCGTGGCGCTCCAAACGCAAAACCGGACGGGTTCCGCGCCGGCCGGAATGGTGAGGCGAAGTTTCCCGTTGGACGATTTCCATCGCAACGATCCCGACTTCGGGTACCCCCCGGCGATAACGGCGCCACCCGCCGCTGCGGACCCGTTGCCTCGCGAGACGGCGGCATCGCGCTTGTTACCTGTCTTGTCGTTCGCCACCAGTTGACCTTGAACTTCCCCGGGGTTCCATTGGGCCAGGGCACCGGCTTTTTCAGGCATGCGGTCGCCGGTGGTGAAATCCCCGGGCGCCAACATCTGCTGGTAAAACCGGATATCCGCAATATCTCCCTTGAATCGCGACGGCGATGGGAAGTTTGGGGCCCCGAAGCCGATCCTTGCCACCGCCCCCGCGGGGCCTGGCCTGGCCCGCAATGTTCCCGTGGTGTCAGCCTTGCCGTCAATGAAGAGACTCACGGCGCCCCTCGCCGGGTCGGCAACCGCCGCCACGACATGCCATTTGCCGTCATGGACGGAGGCCTTGGAGGTCACCGCTCCCACCCAGCCGATGTCAAAAACCAACTTGCCACCGCGGACAAACAGGGCCTGTCCCCCGGGTGTCCATCCCGCGCCTGGCGCCGCCTTGGCAAACAGGGTTCCGCCCTCGGTGGTTTTCATCCTGGCCACGATCGTGAACGGTTTACCTGTCATGTCGAAGGGAGAGGCATCGGCCACTTCCAGGTGGCTTTCGCCATCGAACCGGAACATGGCCTGCCCAGGTGCGCCCCGGGGGGAAGCCAATATCACGGAATCGCCCGCGCCCTTGGTGAGTCCCGCGTTCGGGTCGGGGTGTTCCGCCACCTGCAACTCGAGATCGCGGCTTCGTGGTCCCACGACCAGCAGCCTTGCGAACACCTCGCCCGCGGCCGGCTCGGAGGATGGGAATGACCGTGGCGATTCCAGCACCGGCGTGTCGCCGATGGTGTAGGAAAAGACAGCTTGTTGCCCGTGGTGATAAAGACCTTGGAAACGGGCCCAAGATCGTGGCAGGGGTCCGTATGGGTTGCCGTCCCTGCCACGAATGCGGGCTGATGAATCATCCCACGATCCATCGGCCGGATTGGCCCAACCGGGACCTGTTCCGTTCGCCAGGCGCACCAAGCCGGACAAGCGTGGATGGATGCCATGCTCGCCGTTGAACTGGATACCCCGCCAATCAATGAACCGGCTGTCTGAACCGGCCTTTTTTTCACCCGGGGGGACCTCCCAAACAGCCGCGATCCGCATCGTGTCCTCGTCAAACACCGCCCAGCGACCGCCGCGGGCGACCCCGCCCGGCCCCGAATCGAGCCTTGAGGCGATACCCTTGTGGGCGAAATTTCTATCCCTGCCGGGGATCTCATAAGTATGGGTGAGTGTCGGGCCGTAATCCATCGCGCTCCAGGGTTCGATTTTGGTTGGTTCAGGGCCCTTGGTGTCGCCCTTGGGCAAGCCTGCCAGATAACGGTCATCAAGCGGGGTCAGGCGGGCCTTGGGGCGTAAATAGGTTTCACGGATGTAGTGGATGACCTCGTATTTCTGGGATGGCACCATCCAGGTCTGCGCCGGCATGAGGCCGAACCCGCGCGTCAGGGTCTGGTACATGGCGAAAGGATCGTTGCCGTTCTTGAGCGCCGACTCGGCGAACCTTGGTGCCGCCGGCAACGATCCCGCCATTTCGAGGGTGCCATGGCAATTGGCGCAGACCCGGCGGTAGATGGCCTCGCCACGGGCAAGGGCCTTGCCGTCGAGTGAGCGAAGCATGCCCGCATGGTCGATCCGCTTCTCATATTCGGGCGGTTCCGGGGAAATGAGGTTGGCGGGAGGCCTGAGGGCCAAGGCGCGCGGAGCGCCACCGTCGCGCAACTCCATCAGGTATCTGGCTAGGTCGAGAAATTGCTGGCGGCTGGATAGCTGGTTGGTCAATCCGGTGGGCATGACGGATGTGGGTGTCATGGCGAACTCGGCGATATCGGCCTTGGGAATGGTGGTGGCCTCGCCACCCTTGGCCGGGTCACGAATGACCACACCGGCCGGACCTTGGCTTTGAAGGATGCCTGTCAGAATCTTCCCGCTGGTGGTGGAGACGGTCGCCGACTCATATCCCTTGCGGATCACCTTGGAAGGCCAAAGCACAGATTCAACCAGCGAGGCGTCGGTTGTTGCCTTGTCGATCGTGGTCAAGTCGGGGCCCAAAGGCAGCACCTTCCCATCTCCTGCCGCGTGGCAACGCGTGCAGGCCATGAACGGCTGATGGAAGATGATGGCGCCGCGTGCCGCATCTCCTGATTTCCTGCTTTCGGCCGCCAACGCCTCGAGGGGTTCGGCTCTCAGGATGGATTCAAAATCCTGGGCCAGCGAGCGGTTTGGCAGGCAGGCCATCGACGCCAAGGCAAGGAGAAACGCGCTGACAAGTCTCATGGCATCTTTTCCAATCGGTGTGAGATTCCATCGTATCCGTTTTCGGCGTTGAATCGAGTGGCCTTTCTCTTGTTTGCGCCGCAACGCCCGGTCGCCTAAATTGCCAATGCCGCCCATGTGTGACTGTGAAGGATGCATCTTATGATTGGCCTGTTGCCCGTCGTCTTTCTGACGCTCTCAGCCCAGCCTGTGGCGTTGACCAACGCGCGGGTTTATCCAGGCGATGGCCCGGTTATTCCAAACGGCGTTGTCGTGGTGATGGATGGCAAGATCATGGCCATCGGCCCCGTCGGAAAGGTGGCCATCCCCAACGATGCCATCGTTCGTGACCTGGCTGGAAAGGTCGTCATCCCCGGCCTGGTGGATACCCATTCGCATCTTGGAATCTTCAGCCGGCCGGGTGTTTCCGCCAATAGCGACGGCAACGAGGGGTCCGGCCCCGTTCAGCCGGCACTCCGCGCGCTCGATGCCGTCAATCCCGACGATCCCGGCATCCGCATGGCCGTCGCCGGGGGCCTCACCACCGCCAACATCATGCCCGGTTCCGGCAACGCCATCGGCGGCCAGACGGTGTATGTGAAGCTCAGGGGCGGCACGGTCGAGGCCATGCGGGTCGATCCCAAGGGCATTCTTGGTGGTCTCAAGATGGCCAATGGGGAAAATCCCAAGAACTTCAACTTCACCTCCCGCAAGGCCGCGCCCGGCACGCGCATGAAAACCTTCGCCCTGCAACGCGAAACCTTCCTCAAGGCCCGCGAATACCAGTCCCAATGGGCCAGACACAAGGAGGCCCTCGCCAAGGATCCCAAGGCGACGCCCCCGGAACGCGACCTCGCGATGGAACCCTTGGTGGAGGTGCTCGAGGGCAGGCGCACCGTGCATTTTCACTGCCACCGTTCCGACGACCTCATGTCGGCCCTGCGCCTGGCGCGGGAGTTTGGCTTTGAAATCGTGCTGCAACATGCCTCCGAAGGCTACAAGATCATTCCCGAACTCAAGGCGGCGGGCGCCTCGGTGTCGCTCACCGTGGTGGACAGTCCCGGTGGCAAGGCCGAGGTGGCCGGCCTGATCGAGGAAAACGCCAAGGCCTTGGCTGATGCCGGTGTGCGTGTCGCCATCAACACCGACGATCCGGTGACTGAATCGCGGTTTTATCTCCGGACCGGGTCGATCGCCCTTCGTGGCGGCATGACCGAGCAACAGACGCTTGAGGCGCTCACCATCAATCCTGCCCGAATGCTGCGCCTGGACCACAAGGTGGGCGCGATCAAGCCGGGCCTCGACGCCGATCTGGTCATCCTTTCCGGGGCGCCCTTTTCCGTTTACACCCAGGTCCTCGAGACATGGATCGACGGCGAGGTCCGGTTCCGCCGCGACAAGCCAGAGGATGCCCGTTACCAAGCCGGCGGCTTTGCCCTGCCGACGGGCGATGCCCGGCACGCCGGCCTCGCTCCGCCAGCCATTCCTCCCGCTCCGGCCAAGGTACCCGAGGCACCCGGAGCGGCGTTCAAGGGCGCCCCTGCCCGATACGCGATTCATGCCGGCCGCATGTTCGACGGAGGCAAGTTCCACAACGCCGTCACCATCGTGGTGGCTGATGGAAAAATCGAAAGCGTCGGTCCCACCGCCTCCGCCAAAATCGACGCCAACCTTCCCGCCCTTCGCGTCGCGGAAGTCACCCCCGGCCTGATCGACGGGCATGGCTGCGCCGGACTTTCCGGTGGCATGAACATTCCCGCCGACCAGGACCAGGACGAGACCACCGACGCCAACGGCGCCGACCTGAGGGTGATCGACGCCTTCAATCCCGATGACGGCCTGCTGGAATTCGTCCGCCGGCACGGGGTGACCGCGGTGCATGTGCTTCCCGGGCGCAAAACGCTGGTGGCCGGGCGTTCCGCGGTGTTTCAGTCCCAAGGCCGCACCGCCGAGGGAATGCTTTTGGCCTCACCGGGAATGCTTGTGTGCAACCTGGGTGAACCGGCCAAGGAAACCCATGCCGGCAAAATCACCACCCGCATGGCGGTCGCCGCCGAGTTGCGAAAGCTGTTCGAGCAGGGACGGGCCCATGCCGCCAAGGCGGGCGTGAAGGGCGACAAACCGACTGCTCTGAATCCGAAAATAGAGGCCTTGGCCTTGGCCGCCACGGGCAAGCTGCCGGTGCTGTTTTGCGCCCACAGGGCCGACGACATCAACACCGCGTTGCGTTTGGCATCGGAATTCAAGCTCGATGCCCGCCTCGGGTTGGCGGGTGAGGGTTATCTGCTGGCGGATGCCATTGCCGCCTCAAAGATACCGGTCTTCCTCCACCCCCCGCTGCTCCGGGCCGGAAACAGCATGGAGACGCTCAATGTGTTCACCGGTTCGGCGCGCGTGCTGGGCCAAAAGGGCGTTCCGGTGGTCCTTGGCAGTTCCTTCGAGGGGTATGTGCCCAAGATCAGGAACATCCGCTCCGAGGCGGGTGCCGCCGCCGCCGCTGGCTGGGCACGCGAGGAAGTAATGGCTGCCATCACCTCGCGCGCCGCTTCCATTCTGGGAATCGACCGTGGAACCATCGCCGTTGGCAAGGCCGCCGACCTGGCCTTGTTCGATGGCGATCCCCTCGAGAACGCAACCCACGCCACCCACACGATCATCGCCGGCCGGGTGGTGTACAATCGCGCGGAATACCTTGAGCTTCCTTTGGCCCGCCGGGGATTGTCCCTATCGGGCGCGAGTGGCCCGGGCTGCTGCCTTGGCTGGTGACCTGTTCCCTTTCCTGGTGAAATCGGAGAGTCCGACATGAACGCGATCCTGTTGCTTGCGCTGCTTGCCCCAGCCGAGTCCCCTCCCATCAAGGCGCTGCTGGTCACGGGTGGCTGCTGCCACGATTACAACATCCAGAAACTCATCATCAGCGAGGGCACCGCCGCGCGCGCCCGCATCGAATGGGTGGTCGTGCAGGAGGGTGGCAACAAGACCAACAGCCGGATCCCTCTCCACGAAAAATCCGACTGGGCCAAGGGATTCGATGTCGTCGTGCACAATGAGTGCTTCGCCGATGTGAAGGATCCCAAGTGGACCGAGAACATCGTTCGGCCCCACCGCGAGGGAACCGGCGCCGTGCTCATCCACTGCGCCATGCACTGCTATCGCGACGGCACGGGCGAATGGTTCAAGTTCTGCGGTGTCACCTCGCACAGGCATGGGGCCCACTATCCGTTCGATGTGGTTCCCGCCAAGGGCGAGAAGCACCCCATCCTTGGCAAGTTCCCCGAGCGTTGGAAAACCCCGCAGGGCGAGCTTTACCAGGTGGTCGCCACCGGTGAGAACTGCAAGCCCCTGGCCACGGCCCTGAGCAAGGAGACCAAGAAGGACGAGGTGTGCGTGTGGACCAACCAGTACGGCAAGGGCCGCGTGTTTGGCACCACCATCGGCCACTACAACACCGAGATGGCCGACCCGATTTTCCTCGACATGCTCACCCGCGGCATCATCTGGTCGACGGGCAAGGACGAGAAGGACTACCTCAAGCCCTTCGACCCGTCCAAGACCAAGTTCCGCTGGGAGACACCCAAGGACACGAAGGAACCTCCCACCGCGAAGTGACGCAAGTGAAGGATCGGCCCGATCCGTTTTAGGTGGTTTTGTCCTCGTGCATTTTTAGGAGCCTCGGGCGCTAGCCCGAGGCTTTGTTATTCCAGGGTATGAGAATTCACAAAATATTATTTTGGATAATAAGCAGCAAATCATTTGATGATTGATTCAAAATCACTT
>CAWUNZ010000014.1:0-29337 GCA_963923445.1 uncultured bacterium | reverse complement strand
CCTTTCGAAAGCAAGGTTCGTTTGGCTGAAAACGGGATCCGGGCGGGAGTCCTAGGGGGACAGCCACCTCAAGCTTTTCTCGACATCCTTGGTTCCGACCGTTCCTGCATCAATCCAAGGCAAATACAAACCCGTTTTGGTCAGCCGGTCATCGCAGCAATAGGGTCCACACGAGATGAAATCGCGTACCGGCTCAAATCAACCAATGAAACCCCGGACTGGCTCCAAGCGAAGGCAACCTGTCAGTGGGAGGTTATTGTTAACCAAGGTGAGCCCGGAAGGTTGAAAGTGACCCTCTGCCCTTTGGTGAAACATGGGGAATCTCAAATGAGCCCAAGAGCCGTGCATGACAAGTCCGGCATTTTGACTTGGCAATTGCAAAACCAACAACATGTGGAACGGCATGCGACTGGACAAATTGAGGTGGAAACTCGCGCAGGTGAATTCCTGCTTGTTGGTGCTTTCGGCGAAAAGAATGAAACCTTGGGAAATACTTGGTTTCGGCAAACCGATCCTCGTGGCTCCGTACAGCGAATGCTTGTCATTCGAGCAGCAAGAAAAGGTGGTGAAACAAACAATGGTTTACCCTCACCAGAAGGGCCCCGACCTTTGGCTCTTCTGGCCCAAGATCCGCGCTGAACCCTTCCAAGATAGAATTGTTGAAAGGAAGGACGGCAAATGCCTAATTTGGCAGTCAGGATCTCAACCATCGCATGCCCTACGGAAGCGGAAGGCCCTGGCAAGCGTTGGGCCATCTGGTTTCAAGGTTGCTCAATAAGATGTCCCGGATGTTGCAATCCTCATCTATTCACCAAAGACGGGGGAATCCTGCGAACAACTGACTCTCTCAAATCCGAATTGGATAAAGCAATCATTAAGCATTCGATTGAAGGGATAACATTACTGGGCGGGGAACCAACAGAGCAGTTGGAAGCGGCGACCGAATTGGCTGAGCATGCTCAACTAATCGGTTTGACCGTTCTAGCTTTTACAGGAAATAAGATTGAGCATCTTCAGGAACAGCCAGCGGCCAAAAGGTTTTTGGACAAAGTTGACATGCTTGTGGATGGACCGTTTGATGCTTCAAAACTGGAAACTAGGCGCCGCTGGATAGGATCCACGAACCAGCGGTTGCATTTTTTATCAGATCGGATCCCACGGCATGATCCCCGCTGGGATTTATCAAACACCATTGAAATCACTGTTCGCCATGGCCAAGTCGTGATCAATGGTTTTCCATTGGCAGGCCACCGATACCCGATTGGGATCACGGAAAATTCCCATGGAAAGAATATTCCGTAGTTTGCTCTGCCTATCGTTTGTCTTTATTTGCATAACGCCGGCGGCGAAGGGGCAGCATCTTGAGGATGTGAATCGCCGATTGGAAATCCTTGAGCGCATTTGGGAAATCCCAAGTAATGATCTTGTAAGGCAAAAAGCATCAAAGTCTGTTGATTCTCTTACGTTTCTAATGTTGACGGGCCAGTATTCAAAAGCCGCGCAAACAATCGACGCAGCAATTGCAGAGTTCCAGAAAAACATTCCAGAAAAAACAACTCCAACATGGTCTGATAGCCTTGACATCAAGGTTTCAAAATCACTTATCAATCCCTGTACCGAAACCATTCAAGGAACGCTTCGGCACACCTATCGAAGCAATATCACCGCACCGGTCACTGCCCGTGTCAGAATTCGATGGACCATAGATGGAAAGGAGATGAAATCGCATATGGTCGCCGTACCCTCAGATTCAATCCAATTCGAACTGGTTTCGCCGCCAAACCTTGCAATCGCCCAAATCTGGTGCGAAACGATGAATGAGGCGAAAAATATTTCATTGGCCAACATAGATAAAAAAACGGTACTTATGATTCCAGAAGGAAGCCATTTCAATGAAAAATTACTTGCAAAAAAAACCGATATTTCCTTTCTACCTAATTCCATAAGTAAATCGACCTGGCTGCACAAATTTGAGGAGTTTAATTCATTGGCGGCCAACGAAAAAGAATTGCCAACGCATGGTGAAATTCAAAAATTACTTGGATTGGTTGATGTTCCTGTCGAAAAAATTAAAAATGGAACATGGCCTGAACCTACTCCAGGAACGGATCAGGTCCTCGCACTACCCATGCCCGCTGGAAAGAAAATCGTTCGTGTAAGACTACCGACAAAAGAGTCCGGTCATTCCAAAAACATTCCTGCAATTGTGGCCCTGCACGGTGCAGGCGACAACGAAAACAAATGGATTGACGGTTATAACCGCCTGTTATCCAACCACTGCCAGCAACGAGGCTGGATCTTGATTTGTCCCAGAAACGGTACAGAACCCGATCTATTGCCTTTATTGGCAAAATGGTCAGGTTTAAGCATCAAGGATGTCGCGATGGTAGGCCACTCCCAAGGTGGATCCCAAAGCCTTGCATTCTGCGCCAAATACCCCGGCGAACTGCGCGGCTTGGTTGCCCTTGGAGCCAGCGGCAGGGTTGGAAGCGGGGAAATTTATCGAACAATCCCGTTTTTCGTGGGTGTGGGAACAGAGGATCTTTCATTCAAGGCTTGCGAATCGATGGTGGAACAAATCAGGAATCAAGGCCACAACAAACTTTCATTTCATCGATACGAAAATATCGGACATGCCATGACACCATTAGCCTCCAAGAAAGATGTTCTTGGATTCCTGGATGAATTATTCACTTCAACAAAAAATGAGGGCGCGCAGGAAGCACGCCCCAGGAAATCAATGAATTGATTCCGATTACTTCTTGGGACCGACAAGCTCAACAAAATTACCATCAGGGTCTTTGTAAATCGTCAAATACAATCCTTCAGCTATATCCTTAGGTATCGCAACTGTCCCGCTGGCGATTGCCTTTGCACCGGCGGCGTTGGCGCGCTCAACCGCCTTGCTGGTGTCTGCGACCATGATTGTGAGATACCGGAAACCGAATTGTGTTTCGATGAATTCATTTTTCCCTGGAACACCGTTGGCGCCCTTGACCTGCATCAATTTCAATTTGGTGGCACTTGGCCCTTCGCCCAAGGTGAAAACCCGGATGTCCAACTGGCGCTTGTCCGTCAAACCTGCCTTCGCAGCGAATTCCGCCGGCACAGAGAACCCTTTTTGTTCTTTGAAACCGATAACCTTCGTGTAGAAGTTCGCTGATTTCTCTATGTCGCTAACCACCACCCCAAGGTCAATGGTTGGCGACGCAAATTCTTGAGCCACGCTTTGGCCGGCCAAGGCGATGGCTAGGGCGAGAGCCACATGGTACTTCACTTCTGTGTTCCTCAACGGTTTGTTTAAGTGGCGAAACATCTCCGCCATTAATGGCAAACTACCACTTGCCACGGCTGTTGCCCATCAGTTGCGTGCAAATTGATCGCACCCTATTCTCAGGCGAATGCATTACGAAAGAACTGAACGGATCCACTCCAATGATTTTGTTCGTTTTATCTTCCCTATTACTGGGCGCGAACCAAGGTTCCACAGAGCCATTTATTCCACGGGCCCAAAATATGATGCCCGGCCCCGCGCTCAAACCCAGCGATGCCATGGCTCGCATGAGGGTTCCGGCCGGATTCACCGTGGAACTCGTCGCAAGCGAGCCCATGATCGTCAACCCTGTAGCCATGTGTTTTGACGAAAAAGGGCGCATTTGGATCACGGAAAGCGTTGAGTATCCCCGCTCGGAACCCGGAATTGGCAAAGACCGCATCAAGGTTCTCGAGGACACCGATGGCGACGGGATGGCTGATAAGCAGACGATTTTTACCGAGGGACTGAACATCCCCTCGGGCATAGCCGTTGGTCACGGCGGCGTTTGGGTCGCGAACGCCCCTGATCTTTTGTTTTTTAAAATTGGCCCTGACCTTAAACCGGCTGGAAAACCTGAGGTCGTGATCACAGGTTTTGGCCGGGATGATACCCATGAATTGCCCAGTGGGTTGGTTTTTGGACCGGACGGCTGGCTGTATGGCCTCAACGGTGTATTCAACCCAAGCATCATCAAGCATCAGGGTAAGGAACACCGTTTTACTTGCGCGCTGTGGCGTGTTCATCCGCGCTCAAGGGAATTCGAAATATTCTCCGAAGGCACGAGCAATCCCTGGGGTGTGGCGTTTGACAACCTAGGCAGCGCGTTTGTTTCCGCCTGTGTGATTGACCACTTATGGCATTTGGTTGAGACGGGGTATTACCACAGGCAAGGTGGGCCCTATCCTCCGCACACATGGAAACTGGATTCCATTGTCAAACACAAGCACCAAAAAGCCGCCTACTGCGGCATTCATTGGTATGACAGCGATGCTTATCCAGCCGAATACCGCAACAAACTTTACATGGGAAACATTCATGGCGGATGCATTAATGCTGACCGGATCGAGCGAGACGGAAGCACCTACCTTGGCAAACCTCAAGAGGATTTCCTAACCGCCAACGATGTGTGGTTTATGCCCGTCAGCCAAAAAACCGGTCCGGATGGATGCCTTTACATTCTCGACTGGTACGACCGGTACCACTGCTATCAGGATGCGCGAAGAGATCCGCGCGGAATCGACCGCCTTAATGGTCGTCTTTACAGGATTCGTCACCAATCAACCCCCAAGAGACCAGCCATCGGATTCGACTTGGCAAGCGAAAGCGATATCGCCCTTATTGAACGGCTGAGCCAAGGTAACGGGTTGTTCCGAGAAATCGCCCAGCGCATTTTGGGTGAACGAATTGCCAACGATCGTCACAGTCATTCATTGGCTGTTAATTCCCTGACCGCATTGGTTGACAACAATCTCATTCCGGAACGGACGCGCCTGCTCGCTTTATGGTCATTGATTTCTGCGGGAGATCTCGCCAAAGCCGATCATCTTCGCTGGCTAGAATCTGAAAACAAGGCAATCCAAGCGTGGGCAATCCGCGCCGCAGGAAATCAGAAATCAGCGGATCCGGACATACGGTCCGCGGTCATCCGGTCCTGTCAATCACCCAATCCGGATGTGAGGTTGCAATCCGTAATCGCATTGGGAAAATTTCGTTCGTTTGATCCGATTCCACAATGGATGGACCTTTTATCGAACTCCGCCAATGACAGGGTCATTCCATCGATAATTTGGCAAAACATTCAAAAACGCCTTGATAATCCTCAGGCTTGGAAAAGCCTCCTGGCTACAACCCATTTCAATTCCCAAGGCGATTCCTTGGGAATCGGCCGAACCGAATTCCTGACGCGGCTTTCGGGATTGGCAGTTCCCGGAAAAGGAATCAATACCGAGACCGCTGCTTTGATAGCAAAGCTGGTTGCGAAAGAGTCTTGGGCTCCGCTGGAAACAAGACTGGCATGGCTGAAGGCATGCGCGCGGGATTCGGATGCCAATTGGCAAGCCGCATTTCTTCCTGTTGTGAATGATCTGATAAAGGTCGAAAGAGGTGTTTTGCTGGAAGAATCTGAATACCTTGCGGCCACCTTGGGAAATTCGGATGCGATTAACCGCCTATCAGATAGATTCAAAAATCAGAAAACACCTGTCAACAAGCGATTGGAATGCCTTCAGGTCCTCATCAAAACGAACAACACCAAGGCAATCGATTTGGCAGTGCGGTTGGCAACCGATCCCGGTCAGCCGGAAGCTTTCAGGGAAAAGCTAATCCCAGAATTGGGAAAGGTAGACCAGACCGAAATCGGATCCAAGCTGTTGACACAATGGCAGAATTTAAGCCCCTCACTCCGGGAGCGGTCTATCGATTTGCTGACCCAGAGGCCCGCATGGGCTGAGTCATTGGTTAAAGCAGTGGAGAGTGGACTGGTTCCACCGGGGGTTGCGGGAGTCAATCAAATACGCAAACTTCAGGCAACCGGGTCCCCGGAATTGAGGAAACGGGTTAAGTCAATCTGGGGAACAGTACGGGATGGCCGCAACCCGGCTCGGGAGACTGTCGCCAAGGAAATGGCTGAAAAAGTTCGTCAGTCAAAAGGTGACCCCATCAAGGGGCAAGCCGTGTTCGCCAAGAATTGTGGCGTCTGCCACAAATTTCATGGTACAGGACAAGAAGTGGGTCCGGATATCACGAGCAATGGGCGAGCTAGTTTCGATCAATTGCTTTCTAATGTCTTCGATCCAAGCTTAGTGATTGGATCGGCCTACCAGGCAACCACAGTCGCAACGAAGAAAGGTCGGATTGTGACAGGATTGGTGGTAGAGGATACCTCTACCCGAATCACTCTCAAGGTCCAAGGAGGAATGCTGGAAGTCATCCCACGCGCCGAGATTGAACAGGTCTCCGTGAGCGCAAATTCCCTCATGCCCGAAGGGTTGGAAAAGCAGATTACCCCGGCTGAAATGGCCGATTTATTCGCTTTCCTAATTTTGGAAAAAGCCCCGGGGACTGACCCGGCCAAACGAAAAATTCCGGGAGCGCCTTGAATTTGCCGAGTTTCAACAAGGTCAGCCGCACCTCAAAAAGCAGGCTGATCAATCATGGATCGCGACCTCAGACTTCTTCTTGAAGTTCATCCGGGTGAATCGCTAAGATCAATTGGTTTATTCGGTAACGCTTCAACTATTCAGCGTTCTCTCCCACGCCAGCGCCCCATCAAGTATGGGGGAAGGTATCAAACATGTTTGATGGTCGCATAATCGTCAACTCACGCAACCTCCTTTACTCCGATGTGGTGGGTAAGGACGCTTGCGGAATTGGTGGCATCGCAACTAGCGACAGTTCACAACACCACGAGGTGGTAGCAAAAGCCTTGGGCGCCCTGCGCTCGATGGAACATAGGGGCGGTGTATGCGGTGACAGCGGGGACGGCGCAGGCCTGACCTGCCAGATGCCAATCGGTTTTTTCCATGGGGAAGCAAGGCGTTTGTTTCCCGACAAGTGCGGTCGACTTACCGACGACACGCCCTTGGCAATCGGCTCTCTTTTCATTTTTGACTCACAAGGACCTTCCAAGCAGAAGGCAATCACCCTGGCTGAAAAAACAATTCAGATTCCCGGCCTCAAGTACCTTGGCGCTCGCGATGTTCCCGTCAGGGACGCAACGATCCCGGAATCAGTCTCCGCAAATCGCCCCGCGATTGTCCAACTGATTTTTTCATACACGGGCGGAAGTGAGACTATCGAACGGGATCTCCTGCGCTGCCGCCTTCAGTTGCGGCAGACTTATCTTGAAAACGGACTTACTGTATCGATCACGGCGCTTTCTACCAAACTTGTGAGCTATAAGGGCCTTCTCACAAGCCCGCATTTCGCCGATTATTACGAAGACCTTCTCAACCCTGAGTTCAAGTCCGGTATAGCGATCTTCCACAGGCGTTACAGCACAAACACTTATCCGAATTGGGCATTGGCGCAGCCTTTTCGCATGCTTTGCCATAACGGCGAAATCAACACCATCAAAACGAATAAAAACGCGGTTTCGGCCTATTCCCGCGGACTTACGCCGCGCCCTCCAGGAAATGACATCCTGACCCCGGGAATGAGCGACTCCGCCGCTCTGGACGAATGGGTGGAGCATCTTGTCCTAGAGAAAGGCTGGTCGCTCCTCAGGGCAATGCGGCTCACCATTCCACCGGCCTTTGAAGGCGAGCCCGACCTCTGGGGCCAGGACGCCGTGGATCTCCTTGTCTATTGCCGGAGGGCTTTCGGGAGCCTCTGCGCATGGGACGGTCCAGCCGGAATTATCGCGACTGACGGAAGGTTCCTCGCGGGCCTGGTCGACCGAATGGGGCTTCGCCCCGTGCGATGGTGCAGTGACGAACGAGGTTGGCTCTACATCGGTAGCGAATCGGGAGTTTTCGGATTGGACCCTGCCACCATCGTGGCCAGTGGTCAGCTTCAGCCCGGTCAAATGATCGCGTTGGACACAGCCACCGGAAACCGGATGGACAGCTACCAAGTGATGAATTCCATCGTGGAAGAAAGTCGCCAGGAGATGGGCCTGAATCTCCACGAACTTAACCAAACCCAGATCATCGTCCCCGAGTCGTTTGATTTTGGTTCACAAATCGAGGACCAAATCAGCTCCCTGCTTGCTGCCAAATCATGGACCCTCGACCACTTGCTTCAAGCCCATGGCTGGGAATTTGAACGCGCGGTTTTCGTCAAGGACATGGCCAAGCTCAAAAAGGAACCTCTTAGTTCCATGGGGTTTGATCGCGTTCTTACCATTTTCAGCCAACAACACCAAACTCTGTTCAAGTACTTGCAACAAACATTCGCCGAGGTGACCAACCCTCCAATCGACCCCTACCGCGAAGGTGGAGCCATGTCGCTCACCACCTACCTGGGTCGGTCCCCGGTTCAATTCAAAGGTTCCGATGGCGAAGTTCCATGCCGGCAAATGGAACTATCATCACCCATTCTTTCCGATGCCGCTGTCGACGAGATTCTGCGCCATGAGGTGCTAGGGTTCCGAACCCTGCCGACAGTGTATTCCCTGGATGGAGGCGCCGACTCCCTGAGGGAATGCTTGAATCGACTCAGGTTGGAGGCGGAAATTGCTGTACTGGACGGTTTCAATGTCCTGTGCCTTTCCGACAAGGACGCCTTCACAAATGGGACCGCGCCCATACCCTCGCTACTCGCCCTCAGTGCCATTCACACCCATTTGTGTGACAAGGGACTGCGCGAGCGCTGCAGCTTGATCGTGCAAGCCGGAGACATTCAGGAAGGACACGACATCGCCTGTCTGGTTTCTTTCGGAGCGGATGCAACCCACCCCTACCTGATGCTTCGGCTGATCAAGAATGGCCTCACCTTCAAAGACCCCGACACAAAGCAAGAATGGACCCTTTCCGGACGGGAATGCCTTGAAAACTTGTTCGCCGCACTTGAGGACACTTTCAAAAAAGTCATCAGCAAGATGGGTATCACCACCGCCGAAGGCTACCGCGGCGCACTCCTGTTCGAGGCTGTCGGATTCGGTCCAGAACTGATGTCCTATTTAGGACAATTGCCATCACGCATAGGAGGAATCCAGCTCGAACAGGTTGTCGAGGACAACAAGTATCGCCTTCAGCGAACAGAGAACATGCAAGTACTTGGCAGGAACCGAGATTATCACGCTTTCAACGCCAAGGTTCGAATGGCCTTGCGCAAAGCCTCGGTTGCGGGGTCAACCACCCCCGACGATCAGGAAGATGGAAAGGACGAACCTGCCCGCCAATCCGCTCGAAAGACTGAAGAACACGGTGGAGAATCAGCCTATATTGCCGGAAACAGCAATCCCATCAGTACCGAATATCGTGATTTCAGCCAAATGATCAATTCCCGCACGCCAACAGTGCTGAGGGATTTATTTTCAATTCGCCATGCCAAAAATCCGCTTCCGATAACTGAAATTCAAACAGCATCGGATTTGGCTCAAAATCACTTTCGGGGAGCGGCCATGAGCCATGGCGCTCTCACGCGAAATTCCCACCAGGACATAGCGGCGGCATTGAATGAATTGGGGGGAATGAGCAATTCCGGTGAGGGAGGCGAAGCCCGATTCCGCAACGATGTTCCTGAAAAGGCCTGGTCTGAATTCTGGGAAAAGACCATTCATGAACGAAAGGCCGACCCAACGGAACTTGCCCTCAACGGCGATGTTTTGAAAAGCAGGCTAAGAAGTAAAATTCGTCAAGTGGCATCTGGACGATTCGGAGTTGATGCCGAATACCTGGTCAACGGCGAGGAGATGCAAATCAAGATGGCCCAGGGCGCCAAGCCAGGGGAAGGCGGTCAGTTGATGGGCAAAAAGGTCACCTCGGAAATCGCTGAGATCCGTTACGGCAAGCCTGGGAATGACCTTATCTCCCCTCCACCCCACCACGACATCTATTCCATCGAGGATTTGGCTCAGTTGATTCATGACCTCAAGGCGGTCAATCCCGGCCGCCCCGTGAGCGTGAAGTTGGTGGCCGTCGACAACATCGGAACAATAGCCGTTGGTGTTGCCAAAGCTGGCGCTGACATCATTGAAATTGACGGTATTGGCGGTGGAACTGGCGCTGCCATGGTTTCTTCGAAGGAACACGCCGGTCTTCCCAGCGAAATGGGATTGGCTGAAGCTCATCAGGCCTTGGTGGCTAACGGCCTTCGTCGCTCTGTCAGGCTTCGTGTTGGTGGCGGAATCAAGAATGGTTTGGATGTGATCAAGTACGCCTGCTTGGGAGCCGAGGAATTTAGCTTCGGTCAAGCATTGATGGTTTCAGTTGGCTGCATCGTCTGCAAATCATGCCATATCCCTAACTGTCCCACGGGAATCACCGGTACCCAAGGGGAATACAAGGGGCACGCCGAGCATACGAAAACTTACCTGCTGAACCTTGGCGAAGAAGTTCGGCAGGAACTAGCCAAAATGGGGTTCCGACACATCAACGAAATTGCGGGAAGGGTGGATTTGCTGGAAAGACTGCCCATGCCCGGATCCAGGTCGGAACTTATCGATTTGTCACGGTTCATGCATCCGGATATGGCCGTTCCAGTTCTGCACGAAACTTTCCCTGAGCTTTACCGGGGAGTTTGTGAAAAAACGGTCAGTCAAGGCCTGTCACTCAACGAAAGGATCGTGGAAGCGGCACGCGATGCGATAGAATCCGGGCAAAATAGCGACTTGATGTTTCGTATCCGCAACAGCGATCGTTCTGTTGGTGCCACTGCGGCTGGACTCATCGTTAAACTTTACGGCCGGGAAGGACTCCCCAAGAGCAAGAGAATCAAGGTTCGTTTCGATGGAGAAGCTGGACAAAGTTTCGGTGCCTGGTGCGTGCAAAGTCTTGATTTGGAACTCCGTGGCTTCGCTCAGGATGGCATTGCCAAGGGAATGAGTGGCGGGACGGTGGTTGTCTGCCTTCCACAGCAGAACAACTCAGTGAGCACAGAAATACAAAGTCTCGCAGGAAATAATGTTGGTTACGGGGCCACTGGCGGAACAATCCTGATTTCCGGGCGCGCAGGGCATCGCCTCGGTATCCGGAACTCCGGTGCCACAATCGTTGCCGAAGCGGCGGGGAAATACGCTTGCGAATACCAAACCCGTGGCCGCGTGATCATTCTCGGCCCGATAGAAAATGAAATCGGTTCAGGTATGACCGGCGGCGAGCTTTTCGTTTACGATCCAGAAAGCGAAGTACCGGCCAAGTTACATAGCCGTAGCGTTGCGGCAGTAGAATGCACTTATGTTGATTTCGAATGGATTCACCCGTTGATCATCAGCTTCCACGCCCGAACGGGCAGCCGGGTCGCTGAGTACATTCTGAAAAACTGGAACGAAATCCGGCGAAGCCGAAGAATAAGGAAAGTCGTTCCATTGGCAGTGGCCAGAAAGGCGGAAGACTTCACAGCCGCAGGTTCCAACGCTGGATAGTCAGTTCGATTTTCAAATGAAGAAAATCCAGAGGGCCGGATAAAATCCGGCCCTCTGCAGTATCAAACCAAGAAAAATATTTAAAAATACTCTTATTTAATGGCTTTGATTTTGTTTTCAACCTCGATTTTCTTGGATTGGTCGCGCCTGCTCGAGGAAGCCAATTCAATTCCTAAGGCGTAAGCTTTACGCGCTTCCTCTTTGCGTCCAAGCGCCATCAGAACATCCGCTAGATGATCGTATATTTCGATATTCATGCCTCCTTCCATCCTGGAGGCCTCCTGCAAGGGTTTCAGCGCGTCCTGATACTGTTTTTTTCGAAAGAGCACCCAGCCCAAGCTATCCAGATAGGAAGCATTGTCATCAGGCTCATCGGCGGCCACTTTCTCCTTGGCCTTTGCCCTGAGCTTGCGATCCTCCTCGAGCGCCTTGCGAACCAATTGCTCGCATTTGTCCATGTTTTTATTGTTGTCAGCCCATATATAACCCAAATCGTTATTAAAAGTCGGATTATCCGGCTCCTTCTTCAGGAGTGCCTCCAAAATTTTGGTGGCCTCGTCAACCTTCCTCATCTCCATCAAGACGCCAGTCATCGAATACCTGATATCATCGATGATTTCCACTTTCTGGTCCTTGTCCTTTATCTCCTCGTCATTGTCCACCAAATCGATAAGCGCTTGGTATGCCTTCAATGTTTCATCGAGTTTACCGGCCTCGCGCAACAACCTGCACCGCAAGTCAGCGGCGCCAATTGGCTTGAGACCCCCTCGCCTTTCGAGTCGCTTCAGCGCCTGCTCCGCTTTTTCCAAGTTTCCTTGCCTTGCCTGACACATCAGCAAACGCCGAAAAACATTGGACTTGGCCTTGTTGACCAAACCTTCCTCGTCAGCGTTCTCGGGAAGATTGAAATCCAGAAGTTCCTGGCACACCTTCTCGCATTCTGCGAACTTCCCAACTTCATAAAGGTTAAATATCAAGGCATTGTAACCTTGGAGCACCTTGCTTGGACTCTGTAAAGCCCTGGCGGCTGATACATGGGCCTTGAGAAATTTCTCCCCGGCGTCGTTGCGACGCAGATGGAAAGCCACTCGCCCCAAAACAAAGAGGGCATTGGTGTTAAAGGGCACACGATCAGCGCCCTCCTTTTCCCAAGCCGACAAAGCGGCATCAATTACCCTCTTGCCCGAATCCCTGTCAGTGATCAGTTCCTTGTATTTGGCACGAATAGCCTCGGAACCTGTCAATTGGTTAAGAGCGATGGCTCGCCCGGCATCCGAACTGATGGGCGAATCCTGCCCCACAGTAGAGACGATCGCCATCATGAATAAAATCATCTTTTGGCTCCTATGCCTTCTTTAGTTCTCAACACGAACCAGATGGGCGCTGACGATACCCAAACTCAACGGGTAAAACCATGGGATTGGTTTTTGTTTGCGTTAGCGAACCGGCGTGCATCCTGGAGGACAGGCAACAGGTGCAGGAGCAGGACAATAAGGTGCTGCCGTGTAAGCAGGGGCGCCGTAGGCCGGCGACGGACAATAGGCAGGGGCGGCAGGAGCGTACGCAGCAGGTTGAGTTTGAGGGGGACCGTAGTTTCGCTCGCAATATTTATGACACGCGGAATGGCATCCAAACAAAGAACCAAAACCTAAAATCGCAAGAGATGCAGCAAAAATTCGATTCAACATGTGTTAACCCTCCCGCAGAAGATCAAACGACTTCCAGCGCGGCAGGGCTTTATGCGAGGTCTTCGGCTGAATCAAGCCACACCTTGAATTCGGAAAAGATGCGCAAGATTTTCCGGCACCTGTTCAGGGCTCTACTGAAGCCAACCGAACTGTTCTGCTGCGAAAAACAGCCGTTTTACAACCTCCATTGATCTAATGTTGGATTTGAAAAACCTTTCATTTATTCAGCTGCTTTGATGAGACCAAGGCAACAATCTAAAGCCCAAATGCGCAACCAAGACTCAATAAAACTTGACTGCGATGTAACCTTTGAAGTCTTGGATTCCAAAGTTGAAACGGTAAAAAAACCATGATGGAAACAAGGAACGATTGTCGTTCGCAGGATCCTTTTGACTGATTTCAAGGAACGCGGTTCCCCATGCCAAAGCGCCACGATCTTAAGAAAATTCTCATTATTGGCTCAGGACCGATCGTTATCGGCCAAGCGTGTGAATTTGATTACAGCGGAACCCAAGCTTGTAAAGCCCTGCGGGAAGAGGGCTATGAAGTTGTTCTGGTCAATTCGAACCCAGCCACAATCATGACCGACCCGGACATGGCTGATCGAACTTACATCGAACCGATTACATGGCAATTTGTTGAAAAAATCATCCAAAATGAACGCCCGGATGCCCTTTTACCAACCGTAGGAGGCCAGACAGCCCTCAACACGGCCATGGCTTTGGCACGGCATGGTGTCTTGAAAAAATACAACGTTGAAATGATTGGCGCCGATCCATTGGCCATTGACAAAGCCGAGGACCGAGAAAAATTCAAGCAGGCAATGACCCGTATCGGTATCGCGGTCCCCAAAAGCGCGGTGGTGAAGTCCATTCAGGAAGCCGACCGAGTCATTGAATCCATTGGTCTTCCATGCGTGCTCCGCCCCAGTTTCACCATGGGTGGAACTGGCGGTGGCATTGCCTATAACCGTGAGGAATTCACCGATTTGGTTCGCCGAGGAATTGAGCTCAGCCCCGTGGGTGAAACACTCATTGAGGAATCCATTCTTGGTTGGAAGGAATACGAACTCGAGGTGATGCGCGACACGGCCGACAATGTCGTGATCATCTGCAGCATCGAGAATCTTGATCCGATGGGCGTTCACACGGGTGACAGCATCACTGTGGCCCCGGCGCAAACTCTAACCGACAAGGAATATCAGCGAATGCGGGACGCCGCGATCGCCATCATTCGGGAAATCGGTGTGGCCACAGGCGGAAGCAATGTCCAATTCGCCATCAACCCGATGAACGGAGCGATGGTGGCCATTGAGATGAACCCCCGGGTATCTCGGTCGAGTGCGTTGGCAAGCAAGGCAACAGGGTTCCCTATCGCAAAAATAGCGGCAAAGCTCGCGGTGGGATACACACTGGATGAATTACGCAACGACATTACAAGAGAGACCCCTGCTTCTTTCGAACCGACGATTGATTATGTGGTGACCAAGATTCCACGCTGGGCATTCGAAAAATTTCCAGACGCCAACCCCGTTCTGACCACTCAAATGAAGTCAGTTGGCGAAACCATGGCAATTGGCCGCACATTTAAGGAATCATTCCAAAAAGCCCTTCGTGGCCTTGAGAATGGTCGGTCCGGCCTAGGATGCGATGCTAAAGACCGGTGGGGTCGTCCAGATCAACCGACAACTGAGGAAATCCTTAAGTCATTGGCCACCCCGACATCCGAGCGGATTTGGTTTGTCCGCTACGGTCTGCTTGCTGGACTCACCGATGAGGAAATCCACCACAGGACCCGCATCGACCCTTGGTTCATCACCCAGATGCGGGGAATCATTGCCACCGAAATGGAACTGCGTGCCACAAAGAATTTCGAGCAAGCCACTGCAAACTTAATCTGGAAAGCCAAGCAGGAAGGGTTTTCCGACAAGCAACTGGCGCACATTTGGCAAACCGATGAAATGCAAGTTCGTGAGAGCAGAAAAAAACTGGGCGTGATACCCACCTATAAGACAGTGGATACCTGTGCAGCCGAATTCAAAGCATTCACGCCTTATCATTTCTCCACCTATGAATCACCAATCGCGCGCGTAGGGTTTGACGGCACGCGGGTTGTTGAATTTGATGATGAGACCAGGCAAGAAGCGACAAAACCTAGAATCATGATCCTTGGTGGCGGACCGAACAGGATTGGTCAGGGCATTGAGTTTGACTATTGCTGCTGCCAAGCCTCTTTCGCTCTGCGTGATGGCGGATTTGAAACCATCATGGTCAATTCGAATCCAGAAACAGTTTCAACAGATTACGACACATCCGACCACCTCTTTTTTGAACCACTCACATCCGAGGATGTGCTCAACATCGTTGATCGGATGAACCCAAAGGGACTTATCGTACAGTTCGGCGGGCAAACTCCCTTGAACTTGGCCAGAACGCTCGAGACCGCCGGCGCGCCAATCATAGGCACCAGCGTGGATAGCATCGACATCGCCGAAGACCGCGAGCGGTTCCAGGACTTGGTTGAAAAGCTGAATCTCCGCCAACCGCCCAATGGAACCGCCCTGAACCTTGACCAAGCCCTTAAAGCGGCGCGACGCATCGGGTTTCCCATCCTGGCCCGGCCCAGTTATGTGCTCGGCGGAAGGGGCATGGAAATCCTCTACGATGAGGAATCTTTGACCCGATATATGGAACAAACCCATGACGCATCCACAGGCAAACCGGTCCTGATCGATAAATTTCTTGAATCAGCCATCGAAGTGGATGTGGACTGCCTCAGCGACACCGAAGAAACCATCATTGGTGGCGTCATGCAGCACATCGAGGAAGCAGGAATCCATTCGGGAGATTCCGCAAGCGTGCTTCCTCCCCACAGTCTTCCCGCTGTGGTCGTGGAGGAAATCAAGCGACAAACAAAGGAATTGGCCCGGAAACTCAAGGTTCGTGGGCTGATGAATGTTCAATTCGCAGTCGCTGGTCTGAAAAACGTCCCTGACCCCCAGGCAACCGGAACCAGTTCCGGCCCGGTTGAAATCTTCGTTTTAGAAGTCAATCCCCGAGCAAGCCGTACTGTTCCTTTTGTTTCCAAAGCCACAGGCGTACCACTGGCGCGCCTGGCATCTCTGGTGATGGCTGGAAAGAAATTAGCAGAATTGCCGGAAGCCCGGGAAATCACTCCGGGATACTACTCGATTAAGGAAAGTGTTTTCCCATTCAACAAATTCCCTGGCGTTGACATCATCCTTGGACCTGAAATGAGGTCAACAGGCGAAGTGATGGGAATCGATGACAACTTCGGGATGGCTTTCGCAAAAAGTCAAACAGCTGCTTTTAACACCCTTCCACTCAATGGTCAGGTTTTCATATCAGTCACCGATGCGGACAAACCGGCTGCCATCGAGATCGCCAAGGCCATGGTGGAAATAGGTTTTTCGCTCATGTGCACTCGGGGAACAGCGCGGATCCTCAAGGAACACGGAATCTTGACTGCTGAGGTGGCAAAACTTCAGGAAGGAAGGCCAAATCTTATTGATCACATGAAAAACAGGCAGATCGCATTGGTCATCAACACTCCAAGCGGAAGAGGCGCCCGAACCGACGAAGGAAGAATCCGCGCAGCCGCGGTTTCACATGGGGTCACATGCATCACCACAATCGCTGCGGCTTACGCTGCGGTGGAAGCGTGCAGGGCTCTCAAAACCCGTGAATTTTCAGTACAGTGCATCCAAGAAAGATTCGCCCAATTGAACAAAACAATCCCAAAGGCCGACTATTCGACTTGAGCAGAATATGACAGAAGGGCATACCAGAACCGCCCATCCATTCGGCATTCTTGATTGCATTTACAGATCGAATGGAATAACTTACCAATAATAAGCGGGGGGCAATCATGCCCGCACAGTTGGTATCCACTGGAAATGGCCCCAGCATTCCGCTGGATAAGCCAATTGTTCTGCTAGGCAGGCAGGACGAGTGTGATATTGTTCTCGATTCGCGCAAAGTATCTCGAAAGCACTGCTGCTTGGCATTGATCAATCAAATGGTATTCATCCGAGACTTGAGCAGCACGAACGGGATATCCGTTAACGGTAAACGCGTTGAATCAGCCTGCCTTTCCCATGGTGATATTGTTTCCATCGGTGGTCATTCCTTCCAACTTCGATGGGATTCGATCTCTGGGTCACAATCCAGATCCCCAACACCATCATCACTGGCATCGGCGGATTCTGGTCTAGACCGCCCCGTTCCAATATCGGAACCATCCATCAAGCCGCTTTCCTCTGGCGGCAACCGATTGGCTATCGCCTAGCTACTCGCGCTTCGGTAACAAGCAATAGAGCGCCGAAAGATCAATCTGCTGAATATTATCGACAATAATGAAGATACACCCATCCAGCAAATCCACAAAGGATCAATAGCTTCCCGGCCAATCACCTCGGCTGGAACGCTTACCACAAGAAGAGCTGGAAGAATAAAGCTAAAAACGATCCGGATAGGCCAAGCCCATGACACATTATAAATATCTCTGGGATAACGCATCAAAGTTGAAAAAAGCCACCAAAGCTCCATCAGGCTCTGATTCCGAACCATCCAAATGGCCGTGGAAGACAGCATGAGCAGGAAGGAATAGGCCATGCCAACACCCGCAAGGAACATGCCAAGGAAAATAACAATCGTGAAAAAACTTGTAGGATGCCCCAATTGCAAAATTGAAAAACCCATCATACCAGATCCTATAAATAATTTTGGTATGGTGGACCAATCAATCAAGCGGAAAGAAAGCAGAAACTGCTCATCAATCGGCTTAAGAAGCTGAAGATCCAAATTGCCACTGCGAACCAATTCCGAAAATTCAACAAAATTTTCCAAAAACAAGGTTTCCACAGCCCCCTCAAGGGTATAGTAGCACCCAAGAAAGAAAAGGAAGGAGTATCGGTCCCAGCCGGAGATATTGTCCACACCCCGGAATAAGGTTTGATAAAAGACAAGCAAAATCAATAACCAAACCAACTCAAGCAAAACCTTCATGACAAAATTGCCGCGAAATGCCATTTCGCGAGCCAAACTGAATCTGGCAAACACGACTAAAAGGCGCATGTACCTGAAAATCGAACGCCCCGGCAGCATGGAATCATCCTCCATAACCGGAATAGCGCTTTAGCCCCGCGCCATAGGCAAGGCGAGCGACGGCAAGAGACACCAAACACCAAAACGCCTCAATTCCTAGGCCATGAAGAATACTATCCCAACCACCAGCCTTGCCCATGATGAGCGCGGCCGGGAAATAAGCCATGAATTGCATCGGGAGTATTTTGAGAACGCCGGCTACCCATGGATCAAGAAGGTCAAGCGGTAAAAAATGCCCCGAAACAAAGAAATTAACCGTATTCACCAAGTACAAAAACGAACTGATTTCAAGGAACCAAAATCCAAGCATTCCAAGAGAGGCCTCAAAAGCGAATCCCAAAATAAATGCCATAGCCAAGGATGCTAAATATGCAAAATACCAGCGAATATCACAAGGCCATTCAAAAAAGCCCCAAAAAAGCCAAAAAATCACAACATAGAGAGGCAACGAAGTAACGATATAAGCAACCTTGTGGGCAACCCTGTAAGCAAGCAGATATGCGATAAGATCCAAGGGTTGGATCAAGTATCTTTTTAAATTTCCATCACGGACATCCCTTGCGATTCCGCTGGCCAGACCAGGCATGCTTGAAAACATCCGACTCACATGGACAAGCAAAAGGTAAGCAACAACCTGCTTGAATGTGTAACCCGAAATTTCCTCCTTTGATGCGTAGACAGCCCGCCAAAGCAACAGAGTTGTGACCAAGGGGAGCATTCTTAAAAATGTCCCCAACAAGAAATCAGCTCGGTATGTCAGTCGTTCAATCAATGAAACTTTAAAAATATTGAAATATTTGACAATCGATGTGTGCAAACTGCCAAGGCGATTTAGCTCCTCCCACCCAGAAGTCGGTTCAGCGGCCATCTTCAAATTCCTTGAGTGGATTCCTGAAAATACCTGGCAACAACTTCCTCAAGGGGTGGATCACTAACAGTCAAATCCGTAACGGGAAATTGTTCCAAAATTCGGGAAATAGTCTGCGAAACATCTTCACGACAAACACTTAGATCAACTATCGACCCCTGAACCAACGCATTTATTGGCAAGCTGAGCCCCGGAGGAATCTGATCGCCAGCAAATTGGAGTCGAATTTTTTTAAACGCGCCCAGTTTTTGCACAATCGAGCCAAGTGGGCCATCATGAACCAACCGCCCGTTCGTAATAACCAATACCCTTTGGCACAATGCCTCGACATCGCGCATATAATGACTAGTCAAGAGGATCGTGGCTTGTTTTTTCTTATTATATTCCCAAAGACAACGCTGAATTGTCTGTTGAGCAACCACATCCAAGCCAATAGTCGGCTCATCAAGAAGCAAAACCTTTGGTTCATGTAGCAGTGAAGCGATCAATTCCATTTTCATGCGCTCACCGAGGGACAGCTCCCGAACAGGTTGGCGCAACAATTTTCCCACATCGAACATATCGACCAATTCTTTGAGCACCTCGCGGAACCGATCCATAGGCAAAGAATACACCTCCCGATGCAATTCAAAACTGTCGGAAGCCGGAAGGTCCCACCAAAGCTGGTTTTTTTGGCCCATGACAAGTGCGAACTGTCTGCGAAAAGGATCGGCTCGCTCCCATGGGACATATCCCAGAACCTCGGCTGTTCCCGATGTTGGGTAGATAAGCCCGGACAGCATTTTGAGAGTAGTCGTCTTTCCCGCACCGTTCGGCCCAAGAAACCCGACTATCTCGCCTGGTTGAATTGAAAAGCTGACACTGTCAACAGCGACTACGTTCCTGGTCTTGCCTCCCCACAAAGCGCGTAAAGAGCCGAATAAACCGGGCGATTTTTCCGCGACACGATAATGGCGCGTAAGGTCACTTACCTTGATGACCGGGGAATCAGCATACATTGATGGGCCACCAGAAATCTCGTTTCGGCCTTTAATTGATCACAAAAGACCTTTTAACAACTCCGCTCCTTGGCTGATATCTGAATATCGACACGCTTGATCGCCAACTTCCCTTTCAATGCACAAGGGACCCGAGTATCCAACGGACTTAAGGGCTGAAATAAATCGGGGGATGTTGACAGCCCCTTTTCCAAGAGGGACTTCAGTGCCCCAACACCCGGGCATTGTCGGGGCAAACGCGTCCTTGACATGAACACTTCGAATGTCTGGTCCAAGGATTTCAACGGCCTTGATCGGATCCCCCATATCGTACAAAAGCATATTGGCCGGATCGAAGTTGATCTTTAAATTATGGGTTTTCAAATCATCCAAGGTTTTGCGAAGTAGGTTCGCTGACTCCTGCCCAGTTTCAAACGCCAAAGTAATTCCCTTGGCGCCAGCCATGGCCGAGGCCCTTCCCAATGTATCGAGGAATGATTTTCGCTCCGGGGTACCAGGTTCGGGAATGAATCCGGCATGAAGCATGAGGTCTTTCAACCCCAGAGCCATTGTTCGCTCAATGGCCCAGGAAAGGCGCTCCAGACGCTCGGGGCGGGTGGCTGGATTGCCAAATCCGCCGGTAGCCTTGATGGTGGCAGGTGTAGTGTAATCCTCGCCTGGAAATCCAAGCATTGCACCCGTTAGTTCAAGTCCACTTTTCAGTGTTTCCTCTGGCATCCTATCGCCTTCAACCCATGAGGCGTGATGAGGATCGCCACACGCAATTTGCACAGCTTTCAAACCCAATCGGTTCATGAAACCGACTAATTCAGGAATGCTGGTGACCTGAAGTGACCAACTGCAAACTCCGATAAACATTCGGCTCATGTATTTCTCCTGGTCAATAACTAACACGGTTCAATGGCACAGCGAAGAGGCCCTTTTGCACCTTCCTTAACAGAAACCAACTGCTCCATTTTCAATTCGACTATCTCCAACGGACCAACCATCAACACAGCTTGCCCTTGATGGTGAGCCAAGAGCATGACCCCCATAGCCTTGGGTATATCCCACCTCATGACTTTGCTTAAAGCCTCAACAACGAAATCCATGCTGTGAAAATCATCATTGAAAAGCAAAAGCTTGTAGGGAGGCATCAATTGAATTTGATTGGCGGTATCCGCTTCCGGAGTCGCACTACTCACCGTCATTCGAACATCGCCTAAGCTTTTAACAGATTTCATGATAATTTTTTATGAATCATGCCAATTTTTTCAAACAAACACCGAGCATATCAAAAGCAATCCTTGTGATTTTTAAAATCTAATGCATAAGCCCTGCATAGCTGCCAAGCCGCTTGAATGTCCGCTTGAACTCGATGAAATTACCTCATCCAAAATTCTAATGCTCTTCATCACGATCATTAAATAGTAAATAGACACCGATAATTATAATTTATGAAATAAAAAATTTATCCATATTGAATACTAACTGTTTGGTGTGATTGCGAAAAGTCATCCGCCTAGGTCCCAAGATAAAGATAACCTGATCCATCATCCCAGCTTCTTTATTGTTTCGGCAAATAAAACATATTGATTGCACAAAATTTGGATATCAGGCTCTTTGTAATCGTCAGGAACATATCCAGGCACCATCACTGTAGAAACTAAGGACCAGCCAGGGCTGCCCAAGGGGCGACTTCCATGAATCGCACCAGCAGGTACCTCAAACTGTGGTATTTGTCCAACCTCAAGATCCGAACCCAGTATGATTTCGCGGCCAAAGGGAAATTGATCCTCACCAAGGACCAACAAACCCAAGGGCGCTCCAGCATGATGAAAATATATTTCTGATTTTGGGAGAGAATGCAGTCTGGAATGCTGTCCCGGGCCGAGAAGATAATAGATCGAAGTGGCGATGGAGTGATTATTGTTATCAGAAATAAATCCTGAAGGGCGACTCATCCTGAAAGTCTCTCGATACCACCCGCCTTCCCGTGGCAGAGGAGACAGGCCGAGCATCCTGATTATTTTTTCAGGATTTTCTGGAATTTTCATTTTATTCCTCAATTATTTTAGGCAGTCTTAATGTGATGAGGGAAACTTCAGGAGGGCACCTCCATCGAATTGGTTGTGATCCACCAAGACCACTACTGACATGCATCAAGGAATCTCCAACACGGAACCAACCTTTGTCAAAGTGCCTCCCATGGCGACTTGGCATGATGATGGGGCCTACAAATGGCATCCGGACTTGTCCGCCATGGACATGACCGGCAAAAATTAATTTAGCCCCTGAATTCGCAGCCCAGCTAGCCTCATCAGGTGAGTGGCAAAGGGCTATCGTAAAAATTTCGGGATGATCGCCGTGAAAATCCGGCACTCCTCCCCTCCATGGACGCTCGCTACCAACAAATCGAACTGGAACACCTTTTAATAACATCACTTTTTCCCGACCGCCAACCATCTGGTAGTCGTGCGCCTGAAGAATTTTGAGAAGTTGTCTTGGTTCGTACCAAGTATCGTGGTTTCCAAGGATTCCGACTCGATGGATTTTCTTTGAAAACCTCCCCAGCGTACCACCAACCCAATGGTGAAAATCCAATCCATCAACAATATCACCTGTCAAAACTATTAGATCCGGCTCGTGCCGTGCGCAATCCTTCAAAACCACCTGAAACCATTCCCTCGTCGGAGTGCCGCAAAAATGCAGATCTGACAAGTGAAGAATTTTCAATCCATCCCATTCGGATGGAAATATGGCTGAATGGATCTCTGAAAATTCAATGACAGGGCGTAAAACCTCATTTCCTGGTAGTTTGGCCAACAGACCCCTCAAGCCTATTCCTTGGCCTGGATACCCCAATTGACCGGACGGGGTCAGGATTTCGATACCTTTTCGAACTATCTCCGGAGGTTCCCGCCTCAGATTCCTGAGGATAGTAGTCCAGACCAGCATCACCAAACCGAGAAATGCCGCTGCCAAATAGAAAGGTCCCCAATACATCCCCCATGGCAGAAACGGCCATTGTCGCGGAAACAGATAAACAGAAAACAAAAGCAAAAAAACGAGGTGGAGTATTTGAACAAAATCCGTGATTCTGCGGCCGATCAGCCTTCCATACCACCAATTGTGAGAAGCTATGACTAGCGTCGCATGCCCGGGGAGCAATGCAACACCCACCAAAATTGAAAGAAGCGGATTCATGGGAGACCACGGTTTGAATATCCGTAACCGCAGTTCAGGTTACCAAAAGTGGGTGTTAGGCATTCAATCTTGGCAGATCTTAACCCCCAAGACTCCAGGAATCTTGGAAAGGCGATGCGCAAATTCCATGGTGACTTCCGGACCAACATTCGCTTCCAAAATGATAACGCCACCGTTCAGGCTGTAGCGCACCTGAGCAAATCGAGACTCCGCCCGAATCAATTCAAGAATTGCTAAGCCAATTTCCTTGGAATCTCCCGCTTGATTTGGTTGGGGCTTCCAAGAAACGGAAGAATCCTTCCGGTCAATCAACATCGACCCTGAAATCAAGGTACCCGTGGATTGGGAAGCGGAAAGACTCGACGGCATCGCATTTCTTCGTGTTTCCACCTCAATCAACCCAACATGGGATTCCTCTGCCGCCAATGGTAGTGGGCGTACGCCCAACGGGCCAACATACATTTCATTTCTTATTTTTTCGACGCCTCGGAGCCCTATCAGGAGAGAAGTGACCTTGTTCATGACCGCCTTGTCATGAACAGGCCCAGACACGGTTACGATCCCGGATCGACAACGGACTATCAGGTTCAAGGAAGCCAATTCGGGAGAAACAGAAAGCAATTTTCGCGCGGAAAGTGTTTGCTGAATATCCCTTTCGGTTGCTCCTGAACCAACAACCTTGGATGTTCCGAAAACCATATCAGGGGCAAAAGTTTGATGCCCGAGCATGAAAACCATCGAAATTGCGAATGGGATGCACATATCCCATTCATCATTGGCTTGCCGCCCCTGATCGCGCAGGACAAGACTTGAGCAAAAATCGGATTTTTCACCAAGCAAGTGCGGGCCACACCGGATATAGCGAATGCGCTAGGCATGAATGGCGCGCTTATGAACTGCCAAAGCTGCCTCTCGGACGGCTTCCGAGAGGGTCGGGTGGGCATGACAGATCCTTGCGATATCCTCGCTGGAGCCCCGGAATTCCATGATGGTAACAGCCTCGGAAATCAGGTCCGAAGCGCGGGGGCCGAAAATATGGACACCCAATACCCGGTCAGTTGAGGCGTCCGCCAAAACTTTCACCATACCCTCGTCCTCACCCATGCACTTGGCTCGAGCATTGGGTTTAAAGGGGTATTTGCCAACTTTGTAGCTGATACCTGCTGACTTCAACTCTTCCTCATTCCGTCCGACGCTGGCCAATTCAGGCCATGTGTAAATCACACTTGGGATGGTGGCGTGATCCACGTGAGTCTTAAGGCCTGTCAATCTTTCGGCGAAAGCGACACCCTCATCTTCGGCCTTGTGGGCCAACATGGGACCTGCAACCAAATCCCCAAGGGCAAAAACACCTGGAACTTTGGTCTGATAATTGGCATCAACGGAAATCTGTCCCGTCTTGGCATCCGGCAGGATCCCAAGTTCCTCAATGCCCAGTCCCTTCGTAAATGGCCGCCGTCCAACACAAACCAAAACCTTGTCACCTTTCAAGGAAAGCGGCTTGCCATCCGCCTCACACTTGAGGTTGACCATGCCCCTTTCCAAGGTGTAACCGGTAACCTTGGTTCCCAATTGGAAGATCATTCCAAGCTTTTCAAGGGATCGATGAAGCAACCCTGCCATTTCTGCATCTGCTATTGCTAAAATTCGGGGCAGGAATTCGACGACGGTGACTTTGGAGCCAAGGCGCCTCCAAACGGAACCAAGTTCCAGACCGATATAACCCGCACCCACCAGAATCAAATGGTCGGGAACCTTTTCAAAACACAAGGCTTCGGTGCTGCTAACGATGTTCTTCCCGTCGAATGGCAAGAAAGGCAAATTGACCGGCTCACTACCAGTCGCCAAAAGAATATTCTTGCAAGAAAGCTTGGTTTTTTCACCCGATGAGAGCTCAACAAGGACTGAACCCACACCGGCAACCTTCCCGGTTCCCTGGTAAACTTCAACCTTGTTCTTTTTCAAAAGAAATGACACCCCTTGTGTCAATTCCTTCACAACGGCATCCTTCCGTCCAATCATCGCCTGCAAATCCAACTGGGGTGCGCCGACCTTGATGCCGTGCTTTCCGGCATGGCTGCCGATCACGCTGAACCACTCGCTGGAATCCAGAAGAGCCTTGCTGGGTATGCAACCGACATTGAGACAGGTTCCGCCAAGAGTCGCACGCTTTTCAACGCAGGCGACAGACATGCCCAATTGGGCCGCGCGGATTGCGGCAACATAACCACCGGGTCCGCCGCCAATAACCACTAGATCAAAGGCTGCCATGACGGTTCTCCGTGTTCTGAATGAATAAATTGGGGCGATGGATCAAACTTCGAGCATGAGCCTCTCGGGGTTCTCAATGCACTCCTTGACACGAACCAGAAATCCAACCGCTTCACGCCCATCGATAATCCTGTGGTCGTAAGAAAGCGCGAGGTACATCATTGGCCGGATCACGACCTGGTCATCAACCACCACCGGTCGCTTTTGGATGGTATGCATGCCAAGGATGCCGCTTTGTGGCGGATTCAGGATCGGGGTAGATAATAGCGATCCAAAAACACCTCCATTGGTGATTGTAAACGTACCACCTTGAAGATCGGCTACTGAGATTTTTCCGTCCCTGGCCTTGCCTGCCAGATCGACTATTCCTTTTTCGATCTGGGCGAATGTCATTTTGTCGGCATCGCGAAGAACCGGCACCATCAGGCCTTTTTCGGTGCTGACAGCAACTCCGACATCAAGGAAACCGGGGGTCACGACCTCATTCCCCTCGATCCTGGCGTTGACCGTCGGAAACGCCCTGACCGCTTCAGCAACCGCTTTGACAAAGAATCCCATGAATCCGAGGCCAACCCCATGCCTTTTCTGGAACGAATCCTTGTACTTGCCTCGAAGCGTCATCACTGCGGACATATCCGCTTCGTTGAAGGTGGTCAAAATGGCGGCATTTTGCTGGGCCGAAAGAAGTCTTTCGGCAATTTTCAGCCGAAGGGTCGACATCCGGGACCTGCTTTCGCTTCTCCCCCCCGTCTTCTTGGGAACATCAAGCGAAACTGAATCAGTTTTTGAAGAAGATATGGCTGCCTGAACATCTTCCTTGATCACCCGCCCATCCCTTCCAGTCCCGACAATTTTATTGATCTCAATCTGATGCTCCTCGGCCAACTGCCTGGCAGAAGGAGAAGTTCCCTGAACAGGATTTTTGGCTTGTCCTGAGTGAGTTTGAGAAGGATTCGAGGAAACAGGAGAGGGCGATGGGGAAGGCGCCGTTGAAGAAACCTTGCAAGGGGTAATACGACCAACGACTGCCCCAACCAGAACCTTTTGGCCCTCTGGAATGATCACCTCCAATGTGCCTTCCGCCGGGCTGGCAATCTCCTGAGCGGCCTTGTCTGTTTCGAGTTCAAACAGCGACTCACCCGCCTTGACCCCTTGACCAGACTTCCTAATCCAGCGGGAAAGGACTCCTTCGGAAACGGACTCACCGACGGATGGAACCTTGATTTCAATGCTCATGATTTCCAAGGAAGCGCTAGAATTTCAAAATTGCTTTGATGAAATACCGCGCACCCTTCCCCCTTTCTGGTTAAGTGACTTCTCACCAGACACGATACAGATCAGGTCAGCCCTTGGAGGCGACCTTCTCCTTGCTTTGGTTTCCGGCGATTTCAGAGACGGCACCCTTGATGATCGGGCCCACTACATGGGTTCCGTTACCACGAAGGGCCTGTTCCACCAATTCCTTCTGTTCCCGCTCATGGACCTTCTTCACTCCGGTAGCCGGACTCGCGCTCGCGTCGCGGCCCACATAATGCGGATTAAGACCGATCGCCCTGAGGCGGGGTTCAATAAAGAACCATGCACCCATGTTCTGGGATTCCTCCTGGGCCCAGATCAGATGTTGGCTCTTCTTGTAACGCCTGATAACAGCCTCAACCCTCTCTATATTGAGCGGATAAAGCTGCTCAATTCGCACGATCGCCACATCTGCCAGCTTTTGTTTATCCCTCTCCTCAAGCAGGTCGTAGTAAACTTTTCCAGAGCAGATAACCACACGCTTGACCTTGCCTGAATCGACGGATGGATCGTCGATCACCTCTTGGAAACTTCCTGACACCAAGTCGGCCGCAGTGGAGACGGCCGACTTGTGCCTCAGAAGACTTTTTGGGGACATCACAATCAGCGGCTTACGGAAGTTCCGCTTCATTTGGCGACGCAATAAATGGAAAATCTGAGCAGGGGTCGTGGGATTGGCAATTTGCATGTTGTCTTCGGCGCAAAGCTGGAGAAATCTCTCGAGTCGAGCGCTCGAATGCTCTGGGCCCTGCCCCTCATATCCATGTGGAAGCAGCATTACCAATCCGCTGTCCCGACGCCATTTCGACTCGCTCGCAGAAATGAATTGGTCAATGATCGATTGGGCACCATTCGCAAAGTCGCCGAACTGGGCTTCCCAGATCACCAGGCATTCGGGCATGTCCAGTGAGTAGCCGAATTCAAATCCGAGGACAGCAGCCTCCGAAAGAAGACTATCGTATATCTCCAGAGTGGCGCCATGGTTCGAGCAATCCATCAAGGGGCAATGCCGGACATTTGTCTTGGTATCATTCAGAACGGCATGACGATGACTGAAGGTGCCACGGCGGACATCCTGGCCGGTGATGCGAATGCTGGTACCCTCATGAAGAAGAGTTCCCATTGCCAAGGCCTCGGCAGTGCCCCAGTCAAAAGGGGCATTGCTCTTGACCGCCTGATTTCGTCTGGAAAGGATCTCTTTAGCTTTGGGATGCGCGTTGAACCCCTCGGGTACCATCTCGAACTTGTTGGCCACGGATCGTAAAACGGCGTCACTGACTCCGGTCGCAACCGGGGAATGGCTATAAATGCCTTTGAATCCCTTCCAACTTCCGTCGAACCCAAGCATCCCCTGATATTTGACGCCACCGGCCCTTTCCTTGGTAAGAGCGTTTTCAAGCCTCCCATCAATTTCGGCACAAAGCGTATTGCGACGGTTGGAATCCATCTCACCCGATGATTCAAGATGGTCCGCATACCGATTTGGGGTCGATAAACGAGAACGGATCAGGGAATACATCACTGGTTGGGTGAAAGCAGGTTCATCTCCCTCATTGTGGCCATACTTCCGGTAGCAAAAAATATCGACAACGACATCACGCTTGAATTGCTGCCGGAATTCAATCGCCAGACGAGCGAGAAACGCCACAGCCTCGGGGTCGTCCCCGTTCACATGAAAGATGGGCGCCTGGATGATTTTGGCCACATCAGTGCAATGATGGGTACTCCGCGCATCCGAAGGCATTGTGGTGAAACCGATCTGGTTGTTGATAACCACATGAACAGTGCCACCCGTTGTGTATCCTTGCAAGTTCGACAAATTCAAGGACTCAGCAACAATCCCCTGCCCGGCAAAAGCCGCATCGCCGTGGATCAGCAACGGGATCACCTTGAGTCGATCGTGGTCACGTTTTCGCAGTTGCTTGGCACGAACTCGCCCTTCGACAACAGGATTGACGGCTTCCAGATGGCTGGGATTGGGAGTCAGGGAGAGGTGTATTTTCCCACCGTCCGCCGTTTTGCGATCGCTGGAATATCCCAAATGGTATTTCACATCACCATCACCGCTCATCGTGACGGTATCAAAATTTTCTTCGAACTCCGCGAATACATCCTCAACAGGTTTTCCCATGAAATTAACAAGAACATTCAAGCGACCACGATGGGCCATCCCCAAAACCATCTCGTCAGCACCCAGTGATGGCGCGACCTCAGCCATCATGTCGAGCAGGGGAATGAGGGATTCGCCACCTTCCAAAGAAAACCGCTTTTGCCCGGTGAATTTAACCTGGAGGAAATTCTCAAATCGCTCCGCATTGAGCAAGCATTGGAGAATGCGAAGCCGATCGTTTGTCCCCAAATCGGACCGGCATCGGGCGGTCTCCATTTTCCTCGCGAGCCATTGGCGAATGGCCGTGTCCTGCACATGCATGTATTCCGCGCCAATGGTGCGGCAGTAAGTGTCACGAAGACTGGCAATCAGTTCGCGCAAGGTGGCGCGCCCCATCCCATAAAATTCCGAGCAATCAAAAGTCCTATCCAGATCAGTTTCATTGAAACCAA
>CAWUNZ010000013.1:0-29855 GCA_963923445.1 uncultured bacterium | reverse complement strand
TGCTCGCGGAGTTTTGCCGGGATTACCAACTCCCGTTCGATCTCATGATCGGCGTGAACCGTCGGGTCTATGAGGACGGTGTTTACCAAGGTCAGGATTTGTTCGACCGCAGGACCTCGCTTTTGCAGTTCCGAAGGCTGTTCAACGCGTTCCCCACGGTCACCTTCCCCGTTTCGGTGCTCGACGGTGCGCAGAACCAGGAGTTGGCCAGCCACGCCTGGATTTTCCCGAATGTGGTGGCCCATGGCCATTGGTGGTACGCCAACATTCCTGGAATCATCACCCGGGACCTGAGAGAGCGGCTTCAGGCGGCGCCGCTTGGCAAATTGGTGGGCTATTACTCCGACGCCTACAAGCTTGAATTCGTGCTGCCCAAATTCGCCATGTTCCGGGGAATTCTGGCCAAGGTTCTGGCGGAAGACCTGGTGGAACCCGGGTTCCTGTCCGAGGAGCAGGCCATCGCTGCGGCCCGGGAACTTCTCAATGGCAACGCCCGCCGAATCTTTGGATTCAACGGCTGATTGATCAGGCCAAACCCACTCATTTTCTTTACAATCAGAAGAATGGAATAGAAGGCCCCTGGGGCCTTTCGCTCGCCAGATGAGGGGATCGCGACCTTGTCCGACCTACCGCCGACCAATCCACCCGCCGATGAAGGCGTTCCCCCGGGCGATGGGGCCCAACCGCTGGACATCGCCGACGAGTTGCGCGACAGCTACCTGACTTACGCGATGAGCGTGATCGTCAGCCGCGCCCTGCCGGATGCCCGCGACGGGCTGAAACCGTCGCAGCGCCGAATTCTCGTGGCGATGAACGACCTGGGGTTGGGGCCCACCAGCGCCACGAGCAAATGCGCCGGTATCGTCGGCGAAACGATGAAGCGCTACCACCCGCACGGCGAGCAGGTGATCTACCCGACGCTTGTCCGCATGGCGCAGGACTGGAACATGCGCCACAGGCTGGTGCACAGCCAAGGCAACTTCGGTTCCATCGCCGGCCTTCCCCCCGCCGCCATGCGATACACCGAGGCCCGGCTGACCCCGGTCGCCTCGGAAATGCTCGAGGACCTGGAAAGCGAGACCGTCGATTTTATCGACAACTACGACGGCAAATATCGTGAGCCCCTTGTGCTGCCCAGCCGGTTCCCCAACCTGCTGGTCAACGGCTCCGACGGCATCGCCGTGGGCATGGCCACGGAAATCCCGCCCCACAACCTCAAGGAGGTTTGCGACGCCGCCATCCGCGTGATCGACGAACCTTCCGTGGGCGTCATCGACCTCATGGAATTGCTGCCCGGGCCGGATTACCCCACCGGCGGCATCATCTGCGGACGCGGCGGGATTCGCGAGGGCTACCTCACCGGCCGCGGGAGGGTGACCCTGCGCGCGCGCGCCCATGTCCACACCGAGGGGCGCCTCAACCAGATCATCATCACCGAGGTGCCGTTCCAGCAGACCCGCAACAGGTTGGCCGAGCAGATCGGCGATCTGGTCAAGTCGGAGCGCATCAAGGGGATTTCCGCGATCCGCGACGAATCGAGCCAGCGCGGCGGGGAACCCGTGCGCCTGGTGATCGACCTGAAGCGCGACGCCGACCCCGACACCGTTCTCAACCAGCTATACAAGTTCTCCCCGCTGGAGAGGACGGCCAGCATCATTCTCCTGGCCTTGGTGGACGGGCGCCCCCGCCTCCTGACCATCAAGGAACTGATCGAGTGCTTCCTCAAGCACCGGGTCGAGGTGATCCGCCGGCGCACGCAGTACATGCTGCGCAAGGCCAAGGAACGGTGCCATGTCCTGGAAGGGCAACTGATCGCGATCAGCTCGCTCGACGAGGTGATCCGCATCTGCCGCTCGTCGCCCAACCGCCAGGAAGCCAAGCGCAACCTGATGAACATGCCGGTCTCGCGCGCCGTGCTGGAACGAGCGTTGGGCGCCGAGGGTTTCGCCGCCCTGACCCGTGAACTGGGCGACCTTCCCGAATACCGCATGACCGAGGCGCAGTCCGACGCCGTGGTCCGCCTGCAACTGGGGCAACTCGCCGCGTTGGAGCGGGATGAGATCCTCAAGGAATTCCAAGGACTCCGCGGCGACATCAGCACTTACGAGACCTTGCTTTCCGACGAGCGGAACATTTTGGCCCGCGTGCGCGAGGATCTTGTCGACTTGCGCGACCGCCACGGCGAACCCCGCCGCACCGAGATCGGCGGCGACGCCGAGGAACTCGAGGACGAGGATTTCATCGAGCGCGAGGATCGGGTGGTCACCCTGAGCCACCAAGGCTACATCAAGAGCCAGTCCCTCACCGATTACCGCACGCAGAACCGGGGTGGCCGCGGCGTTTCCGGCGGCATGACCCGCGATGACGACTTTGTCGAGCGGATGTTCGTCGCCAGCACCCACGCCTACCTGCTCTGCTTCACCAGCCTCGGGCTGGTTTACTGGATGCGCGTGTTCCGGGTGCCCAAGCTGAGCCGCACCAGCCAAGGCCGCGCGCTTGCCAATGTGCTTTCGCTTCGCGCCGAGGAAAAAATTTCCGGCATCCTGCCCGTGGCCTCCCTGGCGGAAACCGACGGGCAGTCCGTGGTCATGGTCACCCGGCGTGGCGTGGTCAAGAAAACACCGCTGGCCGACTATTCCCGTCCGCGCAACGGCGGCATCATCGCCATCAACCTCGACGAGGGCGACAGCCTGATCGGCAGCGCCATCGTCAGGGAAGGCGAGCATGTCATGCTGGTCACCCGCAACGGCATGGCCATCCGCTTCGACGCCTCCGACACGCGCGACACCGGGCGCAACACCCGCGGCGTGAAGGGCATCAACCTCGTGGGCGATGACGAGGTGGTCGGCATGGTGGTGGTCGATCCCGCCGGCGCCCTTCTTACCGTGTGCGCCAACGGTTTTGGCAAGCGCACGCCGTTCGGTGTGTCCACCGGTGACGACGAGGAGGACGAGGGCGCCGAGACCGAGACGCCGGAACCGGCGACCAGCGAGGATGGCGAGGAAACGCCGGAACCCTCCACCCTGCGCTACCGCCGGCAGCGCCGTGGCGGCAAGGGCGTGCGCGATATCAAGGTCGAGGGGCGCAACGGCCCGGTGATCGGCATCGCCGCCGTCAAGGGAGACGAGGACCTGATCCTCATCTCCGCCAACGGTATGGTGAATCGCAGCCCGATCGGCCAGATCCGCCTGTGCGGCCGCAACACCAAGGGCGTGAGGCTCATCAATCTCCGCGAGGGCGACCGCGTGGCCAGCCTTGCCGTGGTGGCCCACGAGGAACCCTTGCCAACCGAGGAAACAGAGGCCCCACCCGCGCCCCCCACGGCCTGATCCGTCCGCACCCTTCCGGGAGAGAACCGATGCGCGTCCTTGTGACCGGTGGTTACGGATTTTTCGGAGCATGGATCGTCCGCGAGTTGCTGGAGGGCGGGCACCAACCGGTGCTGTTCGACCTTGAACGCAATCCCCGCAGGCTGGAGATCGTCCTTTCCGCTGAGCAGATCGCCGGCCTGCCGTTTCATCAAGGCGATGTGAGCGCGCCCGGTGCGGTGCTGAACGCCTGCAAGACCCATGGCGCCGAGGGAATCATCCACCTCGCGGGGCTTCAAGTTCCCACCTGTCGGGCCCGCCCGATCGATGGCGGGCGGGTGAATGTGGTTGGCACCCTCGAGGTTCTGGAGGCGGCCCGAGTGCTGGGGGAGGGAATCAGCCGGGTGGTGCTGGCCAGCAGCGCGGCGGTGTTCGGCCCGCCCTCGATGTACCCGAGCGGCCCCTTGGCCGACGATGTTCGGCTGGCACCGGGAACCCACTACGGCTGGTTCAAGCTCTGCAACGAGGGCAACGCCCGCGTCTACGGCACCGACCACGGGGTGAAGACCGTGGCCCTCAGGCCATGGACGGTGTACGGGCCGGGCCGCGATGTCGGCATGACGAGCGAACCGACCAAGGCGGTGAAGTGCCTCGCCCTGGGACGGTCATACCGGATCTCGTACGGAGGAGTGCAGGACCTTCAATTCATGCCCGATGTGGCCAAGGCCTTTGTTCGATGCCTGGTTTCCCCTTGGAAGGGCCCGCACGCCTACAATCTCCGGGGCGCGGTGGTGGACATCGCCGAATTCCACCGCACCCTTGTCCAAGTCGACCCACGGGCGGCAAGCCTGATCAGCCACGGCGACTCGCAGTTGCCCATCGCCCCGGACCTGTGCGACGCCGCGCTCCAGCGGGATTACGGCCCGCTTCCACCCACCCCGTTGGCCGATGGCTTGGCTCGCACGCTGGGGATCTTCAAGGATCTATTGGCCCGGGGCCAACTCGACACCAGCGACTTGGGCTAAGGCGCCCTCGGCCTAGCGCCATAACCCGGCCTCCACCGCCAAGCCCGGACCGAATCCCAGCATGACGCATGGGGTTGGCGCTCCGGAGGAGATCAGCCGCTCCAGGATGAACAGAAGGGTTGGCGACGACATGTTGCCGTGATCCGCCAGCACTTCACGCGATGCCGACAAGGCGTTGGCGGGCAGGTTGAGCGCCTCGGAAGCCGAGTCCAGAATCCGGGGACCGCCGGGATGAACCGCCCAGGTGGCGATGTCCTCGATTTTCAGGCCCTGACCGGCCAGCCAGGTTTCCATCCATGGGCGCAGGTGTCGCGCGATCAGCGCTGGAACCTGCCTTCCCAAGGTCATTTCAAAGCCGGTATCTCCGATCGTCCATGTCATGGCATTGGTGGAATCAGGGATGACATAACCGCCGCTGGCGGCAAGGCTCCAGCGCCCCGAAGGGGGTCCGGAAACCGTGCGCCCCACGAGGGCGGCGGCGCCGTCGGCAAACAATGAGTTGGCGATCAGGTGGCCGGGATCGGTGTCGTAATGGTAATGCACGCTGCAAAGCTCAACGGCGACAAGCAACACGGCGCCCGAACCCGCGGCGGCAAGACCGCGCGCGACACGCAGTCCGTTGAGCGCCCCGTGGCAGCCCATGAATCCCACATGGGTGCGGTTCACGGATCTCGGCAGGCCCGATTGGTCGATCAACCGGCAATCGATCCCCGGCGCCGCGAACCCCGTGCACGAAACCGTGACCAGTTCGGTGATTTCATGGGCGCGAATTCCCGAACGGTCCAGCGCCTTGCCCACGGCATCCACTGCCAGGGGCCATGCCAAGGCGGCATAATGCCTCATGCGTTCGGCGGTTCCAGGGCCTGCTTTCCGGTCTGGCGACGGGAGAAACGGCGACCTGCTGGATCCGGTTCCTGCCTTCAGGTCGGAAACGAGGTCGGGCCCCAAAGCGATGTTGCGGGTTCGTATGCCTGATCCCGCGACGACATCCTCAAGCCAAGTCCCCTGCTCGGCGGTGGACTGGGACAGGGCTCGCGCCACCGCGAGGCTGTCGGCGGCATTCAGCCGCGTCGCCGGAAGCGCGGTGGCGAGTCCAAGGATCTCAAAATTCATCGCCCACTCCACCGGGGTGCTTGGCGGTCCAGCCACCAAGCGACGGGCCAGCCAACGGCCGGAAACATTCCCATGCACCGCGCCGCAATGATGGCAGTTCCGGGAACACGCAGGGCCCGGGCCAGAATTCGGCAGGCGATGCGCCGCCGCCCGTTCGCCCTTTTCTGAAAATAGGCCCAACGACCATGCAGTGAATTCAACGAACCATTCGCCAGCGACCGTGCCACCAGGGCGGACAACCTTTCGCCGCCTTCCAGAGCCCAGCCCATTCCTTCACCGGTGAAAGGTTCCACATACCCCCCGGCGTCACCCACAACCACCATTCCTGGACAACCAGAGGCGCGATATCGGGTCAGGGGTGGAGTTCCGCGCCAACGGGCTTTCGCCATGGCAGGTGGAACAGGCCACCGGCACGACTTCAACAGGGCCTCGGCCAACCCCGCTGGCCCGCCATGGCGGGCCATTTCCGGCTTGTCGGCAGCCATTGCCATGTCCAGTGAACCGTCCTCCTGCTGAACGATCCCGAGGTAAGCGCCGGGGCCGCAGGCCATGTGGATCACTCCCCCGGAATATGCGCCCGCGGAGCAGGAGTCGAGAACGCACCCTGCCCCCACGCGCGAATCCGTGGCGATGGTTTCAGGCAGGTGGGGACTGGAAAACCTTCCTCCCAAGCCATCGGCAATCACCAGCAGGCTGGTGCGGACCGTCACGGACACGCCCTTGCGCGAAAGCATCAAAGACACCCCGGCCTCGTCTTTTTCCGCACTCAGGGCCTCGGTTTCCTGCCATATCGTCGCGCCGGTCCGCCTTGCGATTTCCATAAGCGCCGAGTCGAGCGCGAACCGGCTGAGGGCTCCGCCGGCACCCAGGGGAATGGTTCCCTCATGCCCTCCGGCACCGAGCCGGAACTCACGCAGCGGCACCATGCCAAGCCTGGCGGGCAGTCCGGCCATTCCCGGAACCCCGGACCTATCCAGCACGGCCAAGGCCCGGCCACTCAGGCAGGCTCCGCAAACCTTCGACCTCGGAAAACGGTCACGGTCGACAAGAAGGACCGAAACCCCGAAATGTGCCAACCGGGCGGCCACAAAGGCACCGGCAACCCCGGCGCCCACCACGACTACCGGCCATCGGGTGATCATTGTGGCCGATACTCAAGCAACCAACGGCACGGCCACCGCCACGACACGCTGGCGCCACGCAAGCCCGACCGCGCCGCCAGCGCGCTTGCCTCCCAACGGGTGAAAGCACCCCCCATGCTGGCGGGCCCGTCGAAACGCACCACCGGAGACCGGGAAAGCAAGCGGGAGGCGAGCCAAACGACCGCCCCTCCCCAACGACTTCGGTCGAGGTCGTTCACCAGAAGCAGGCGACGAGTCCGGGCCGCCAACTGGCCAAGCAATTTCTCAGCCTGTTCCTCGGTCAGGTGGTGCAGGAAAAGCGAGCAGGTGACGATGTCGAACGGGCCTGCTGGCAGGCACGGGGTGGATTCGCTTTCCAAAGCGTCCGCCAGCACCCATTCCAAGGTTTGGATTCCTTCCCCGGAGAAGCCGGCTTTCGCGGATGCCACCCTGGCCTCTGAAAGGGCCAACTCCGATTTGTCTGTGGCCGTGATGGCCAAGGGGATACCGGCCCGCCTGGCACGAGTGGCCAAACCCAACGGCAGGTCACCCGAGCCGGTGGCGACATCGAGCAAGGTGTTCGGGCCATGCGGGAAAAGCTCCCGGCGAATGGCGGACCACAAGACTGCGGAGCCACCGCTGAAATAGTTGAGCCTGGCCAAACCGCGAAGGGCTTGCCTGTGCATGGCCGGATCGAGGTCGTCCCGGTCCATCCATTCCGGTTGGAGCACTCGGGAAGGGGGCATGGAAATCTCCAGGCCAGCCTGCAACTGGTTAGGAACGCCATTGGAGGTTATGCTACCGCATTGAGTTGAGCCGAGGATTTTCAATGGGCGAACCCGTGGCTGTCGCAGGAGGGCACTCCGAGAGGGGCCGACGCGACAACAACGAGGACGCCTTCAGCCTGCGACCTGACCTTGGCGTTTTTGTGGTCGCCGACGGCATGGGCGGCTTGGCCTCGGGGGAAGTCGCCAGCCAAATGGCCGTTTCGAGCATTCCAGAGAAGGTGATCGACCGTCTTGCCCACCATGACAGGCCCGACGAGGCATTGCGAACCGCCATTGAATGCGCGAGCCAAGCCATTCTTTCCCTGTCCGCGGAGGAACGGGAAAATTCCCGCATGGGAACCACCGCCGTGGTGGCCTTGCTGAGACCGGGCAGGGTCTTCGTCGCCAATCTGGGTGACAGTCCCGCGTATCTGGTCAGGGGCGAACGGGTGATACGACTGACCTTGGATCACACCGTGGCCGAGGAACTTGTGCGCAAGGGAGCGCTCACACCCGACCAGGCCAGGCGAAGCCCTCTTCGCAACCGGCTTTACAAATACCTTGGGTCCGCGGACCTCAAGGAATTGGCCGATGTCCATGATTTTCCGCCCCGTTCGGGAGACAGGCTGGTTTTGCTGTCCGACGGGGCGTCTGGTTTGCTGACCGATGAGGAGATCGCCGAGATCGCGGGAACGCCGGCCGACCCCGACATTCTGGCCAAGGCGTTTGTGGACCGGGCGCTCGAAAAGGGCTCAAACGACAATGCCACCTGCGTCGTGGTGGCGTTTGAACCCGATGAGGTCACTTCGCCTCCAGCGTGACTTTCGATGGCTGCAGGCACGATTTTTCGTTGCAAGCTTGGAATGAGGCTTGGATCTTGACCGGGCCGTTAGGTTCCGAGGCCAGTTTCACTCGAATTTCCTCGGTGCCCTCGTAGACACGATAATTTCCCACAACCGGATCGATCACCTGCTTGCCGGCGGGGTATACCACCTCTCCCTTGGCGCCGCCTTGAAGCGTCACGGTGGTCGCCACCGGTTTGAGATCATCGTTGCCCGGGGGGTTGGCGTAGATGTGCCAGCCTTTTTCCACGGCAAGTTGAACAGTCAGAATGGTCTCCCCACCCACTTTTTTGATGGAGGCGGTCGCCTTCACGACGCTTTCAGACCCTTTGCCTTGGGCATTCAACCGGGCACCCACCACAACCAACAAGGCCGCCAAAACCACCATCAATCGTGCCATGGAATGCCTCCTGAAAAACATTTCCTAAACTAGCTTCAGCTTGCATTATTGGACCCGCCACCAGCAGGTCGCGGCAAGCCCAAGGAAATCGCCATGAAACCACTTTCTCTCTGCGTGCTGCTTCTGGGCTTCATGGCGGGAATCAGCGCGGTTCCCGCCGTGGCCCAGGAAAAACTACCGCCCGTTTCCGATCGGGCCAATGAAATTTGGACGACTGTCAGCAAAACCCCATTTGCCGTTGCCGCCAACGAACATCTGGCAATCGTCACGCCCAAGGCGCAGGAAAAGAAAGCCGCGGAATATCTGGGCACGGCGGAAAAATACCGACAAACCGCGGCGCGCGCGGCGGGCTACGCCTCCGATGCGCCGTGGCCATCCCCGCTGGTCGTGCTCGTGCTTCCCGGTAAGGACGAGTTCGGCTCTTATGTGAGGCGGGTTCAAAAACGGATGCTTGAAGCGGGCGAGACCTCGTCCTGGTTGATCAATGACAATCAACTTCACGCGGGCTTGTTCCTCAGGGGCGGGAAGAACATGGCGCCCTCGGATGCCCAGGTGGGTGAACTAGTGGCAGCTTGCGTGGCGGCGCGACGGATCGGGGAGAAAAACCCCTCTCCGGACTGGATTGCCGACGGGTTCGGCCGGGCCACGAGCCACAAACTTTCCCTGCCAACCCACAGGCAATTTTTGGTTTCCGACAAACGCAGGGCCAACAACGCCTGTCGAAACCTCACGGGCGCCCCATGGGCGGAATCGGCGGCGGGCGACGACGGCTTGGCTGCCAGGGACAGCCTCATGTACCTGATTGCCTACGGCAGTTACGCGGAGAAATTCCCGACTTTCCTTAATTCCTTCCGGCCGGACGAGAACCAGGAAAAGGTCGAGGTGGAAGCCGCCATGACCAAGGCCGGCATCACCCCGAACACCGCATGGACCACATGGAAATCCTGGGCCGCCGGCTGGCGCTGACCCTTGACAGCCTTCGCTTGTTGATATGAATTAATGTTTTGGCCTTCCGTGAGGCAGCGAAAGCTCCTCCGGCCATGATGCCCGCCAACCTTGGCGCCGAGCAGTGGCCTGTTGAACGGCCGATGACACGAAAGGAATCCAGCCATGCCGCTGGGACTTCTCGCCCGCAAAGTGGGCATGACCCAAGTTTTCAATGAAAAAGGCCAGGTTGAGCCGGTGACCGTGCTTCAAGCCGGCCCGTGCCCCGTCCTTCAGGTCCGCAGCGCCGACCGCGACGGCTACAACGCCGTTCAGGTTGGTTTTGAGGACAAGTCTCGTGCCCGCGCCACCCGCGCGGAACGCGGACATGTTTCCAGCGAACTGGTTTCCAAGCGCCGCGAGCGCCTCAAGCTGGCCGGTCAGCTTGAAACGCTTCCCCCCAAGGCCGAATGCGAACCCCAGCGGTTTGTCCGCGAATTCCGTCTGGAAGCCCCAGCCACTGTGGCCGTTGGCGCCAAGCTGGTGGTGGGTGAGATTTTCAAGGACACCAAGCGCGTGGATGTGATCGCCAACACCAAGGGTCGCGGCTACTCAGGTGTCATGAAGCGTTGGAACTTCGCGGGCTTGCCCGCCGCGCACGGCGCCAAGAAAGTGCACCGCTCGGTCGGTAGCACCTCGTCGCTGGCCAGCAACCGCGGTTTCGGCCGCCCCAAGAAGGGCAAGAAGATGCCCGGCCAGTACGGCAACGAGCGGGTCACCATCCGCAACCTCACCGTGGTGCGGATCGACGCTGAAAACAATCTCCTGCTGGTGCGCGGCGCCGTTCCCGGCCCCAACGGCGGGTTGGTCATGATTCGCCCGACCAACAAGGTGAAGCGCTAAAAGACCACCATGCCGCCGGTTGCGTCTCGCGCCGGCGGTCGCTAAAATTCGGTTCGCGCCGAATGGGGACAGATAGCTCAGCCGGTAGAGCACAGCACTGAAAATGCTGGGGTCGTGGGTTCAAGTCCCACTCTGTCCATTCCACTTCTGTCTTTGCAAAAAATTGCCATTTTTCGCAGTTGAATGAATTTCTCCCCGGATCTTGCGAACTTAGTTTGGCAAGACAATCCAAAGGGAGAAAAAAAATGGCATCCATCACGCTGGCAAGGCTTCTGAAGCTCAAGAACCGCTATGTCTCCCGTCTGGCGGAGACCGCATCGATCGTGAAGACTTACAACAGTCGACTCGTGGGCGGCGAAGAGGCGAATGTCCGGGGCAACCTCAACGCGCACAAGATCACCCTTGAGCGACTGGTCACCATCAAGCAACTGCTCGAGGACGCGAACCAAGGCGGACAACGCGGGCGGATTTTAAGGATCTCTGAACTCAAAACCATGCTGGCTTGGCTCAAGGATCTCGACACCAAGTCCGGCAAGGACAGTGGTGGCTACCTCGAGCGAGAATATGTCGCGGAAATCAAGCTGGAAGAACGGCAACAAATGACCAGGGCGATTGAGGAGGAGGTCTTCAAAACCCAGGAGGAGATCGACACCTACAACGCGACGACCAAAGTTTCCCTCCCCGATGGGTATGAGATTCTCCCCGAGTAGCGGGGAGACCTGAACACGGGACCGGCATGGCCGGTTCGGCAGGTGGTGACCTGGCCGCGCTTGACGAGTGCAAAGACATCGGCAAACTCTGGTCGGATTCATGACTCAAACAGGGCGAGCCGATTCAAGCCTCAATCCTCAAGCCGCAAAGCTCATTCTTCACTGCTTCCCGGACGCATGCCGGTTCCGTGCCGACAAGTTCAACTGGAAACGCGCGCTCGATTAAAAAAGAAGGCGGCGGCCGAAGCCGCCGCCTTCACCAAATTCATCGGACCGGCTTGATCAAACCTTGGGCAATTGCCACGGGCCTCGGCGCTCGCGGTCGTACCAACCCTCGACCGCCTTGGAGGCGCCGACAAACTTCCAGGCTTGCGGGTCCCACTTGAACTTCTCACCGGTCCAGTAGGCGATGTTGCCCAAGTGGCAAACCGTCACGGAACGGGCACCCACCTCGACATCACAGATCGGCCGCTTGCGATCGCGGATGCAGTTGATCCAGTCGCGCTGGTGGCCGGGGGAGTTGTAAAGCCGCTTGTCGCTGGCACCCAGGGTCATTTTCACGATTCCCTCGGGCTCGCTGGCCAGAAAGCCGCGGTTGACGAAAATCTTGCCCTCGGTCCCGATGAAGGCGACGCCGTTAACTTTCTTGCCCGGTTCGTACTCGTCGCCATGGATGAGGGGCACGCCGTTGGCGTAGATGAACCTGAGTCCCTTGCCCTTGGAGGTATCGGCGGGGGGAACGATCTCAACCGGACCGGATTCATCCATTCCAAGGCCCCACTGGGCGATGTCGAAGTGATGGGCGCCCCAGTCGGTCATCATTCCGCCGGAATACTCCCGATAAAGCCGCCAGTTGGGGAAGTGGTTGTGAACGCCGCGGGGGGAAAGCACGGAGTTGTAGGGGCGCTTGGGCGCCGGCCCGAGCCAGCGGTCCCAATCGAGCCCTGATTCCTCCTTTTCCTCCGGCAGGTCGCAAGGCTTGCTGGGTGTGCCGATGTTGGCGTAAACCTCCTTCAATTTGCCGATGCGGCCATTGCGCACCAGTTCCACCGCATGCAGAAACTCCTTGGAGGAACGCTGCTGGCTGCCAACCTGGAAGACGCGGTTGTGCTTGCGCGTGGCGTCGATGAGCAGCTTGGCCTCATGGATGGTGAGGGTGAGCGGCTTTTCGCAATAGACATCCTTCCCCGCCTGAATGGCCTCGATGGCGGGGATGGCGTGCCAGTGGTCGGGCGTGGCGATCACCACGGCATCGATGTCCGGCCGGGAAAGGATTTCCCGGTAATCGACGACGGCCTGACAGCCTTTGTAAGCGCCGCTTTTGGTGGCGTCGGCGTAACGCTTTTCCACGGTGTTCTTGGCGTTTTCGCGCCGGGTGGTGTCGACATCACACACCGCCAGCACCTGGCAATCTTTTTGGCCCAGAAAATGGCCCAGGTGGCCGCTGTTCATCTTGCCCACGCCAATGAACCCAAGCCTGAGGCGATCACTGGGGGCCTGGAAAGCGCGGCCGGCAAGTCCGGTGGCAGCCACGGCGGCACCGGCTGCTAAAAATCGGCGACGGTCGGTTGAGCGCATGTTCGGTTTGCTCCGAAATGGGGTGAGGAAAACCGCAACTTATGCGATCATGGGATTGTTTTCCATGGAAATGTTCAGCATTTCCTCATGGAGCAACTGGCATCATGATGCTGTTAAGCATCCCGGAGGAGCGCGGCCATGAACCTCCTGATCGGCTTGGGCATGATCGCTGTGGCCCAGGCGCCAGACGAAACCAACCTGAGGCATTTTGAATCGAAGGTTCGCCCGCTGCTGGCCTCCAGGTGCCTGTCCTGCCATTCAGCCAAGGCCGGGAAGGTGAAGGGCGGCCTCGACCTTTCAACTGCCCAAGGCATATCGCGGGGAGGCGACGGAGGGCCGGTGGTGGTCCCCGGCAAGCCCGGGGAGAGCACCCTGCTTCGCGCCATCCGACACGACGAGGGCGCCCCCAAGATGCCACCTAACGGCAAGCTGGGGGACGAGGTGGTCAGCTCCATCGAAAAATGGATCCTGCAAGGAGCCCATTTTCCAGCGGAAGCCAATGAAACCGGCAAGGCGACCACCGCCCTTTGGTCGATCGCTCCCCTGGCCAAGCCCGGGGTGCCAACCCCCAAGGACAGCGCCTGGGCCGCGACGACGATCGACCGGTTCACACGCGCATCACAGGAGTCCGCCGGGGTTCACCCGGTGGCCGATGCCCCCGCGAGCCAACTCCTCAGACGGGTATACCTCGACCTGACCGGCCTGCCGCCATCGGCCGAGGAGGTCGACGAATTCCTCAGGGATTCATCGGAAAACGCCTACATCAAGGTGGTGGAGCGTTTGCTTGCCAGTCCGCGTTTTGGTGAAAAATGGGGCCGACACTGGTTGGATGTGGCGCGCTTTGCTGAATCCACTGGCAAGCAAGTGAATTTCAGCTTCCCGCACGCCTGGCGGTACCGCGACTGGGTCATCAACGCCTTCAATTCTGACATGCCCCATGCCGATTTCGTGATCCGGCAACTGGCGGGCGACCTGGTTTTATCGAGCGGGGATTCGGAAAAGGACGCGAACCGCGTGGCCACAGGGTTTCTCGCGGTGGGCGCCAAGGCGCTCAATGAACGCAACGCCACGCAGTTCGCGATGGACCTGGCCGACGAGCAGATCGACGCGACCACCCAGGCGTTTTTGGGCCTGACTGTGGCCTGCGCCCGTTGCCACGACCACAAACATGATCCTGTCACCCAGGCCGAATACACCGCCTTGGCCGGAATCTTCCGTGGCACGGACACCTGCTACGGAACCATCAGGCTGGTGCAGGCGCTGCATCCATCGCGACTCATCGCCCTGTCCGACAAGGCCCCTCCCGGGCGGGAACCCCTGCTGGCCGAGGAAGTGGCGGCCATCAAAAGGCGGCGCGACAACCTGGGTGAGGAACTCGAAAGCCTCAGGTCCAAGGATCCGGCCGCGGCTTTCTTGAGCATGCAGGGCATTCGCCTGCGCATCCAGCAGGGCATCGCTCAGGGAAGGCTGGAGCTTTACCACGACAATGGCGAGCCGAAACGGCTGGCCATGGGCGCCAAGGACCGCTTCTTCCAGCCCGATGTTCCGATATACGAGAGAGGAGAGATTGATCATCCGGGGAAAACGATCCCGCGCGGCCTGCCGCAATCGTTGGGAGGGACCCCCGAAAAAGTGCGGAAGGGGAGCGGCAGGCTTGAACTGGCCCGCTGGATCGCCGGCCATCCGCTTTCGGCGCGCGTCGCGGCCAACCGGATCTGGCGGCATATGATGGGCCACGGCCTGGTGCCGGGCGGAGACAACTTCGGCGCGGCAGGAACTCCGCCCAAGGATCCAGCCCTTCTGGACTGGCTGGCCTCGGAATTCCTGAGCCACGGCGGGTCCACCAAGCACCTGATACGAGCCATCGCCCTGAGCCGAACCTACCGCCTGGGCCATGAGGCAGACGCCAACGGCATGGAAAAAGACCCTGACAACACCACCTGGTGGCGCCATGAACGCCGCCGTTTGGATGCCGAATCGCTGCGCGATTCCATTCTCGCCGTCTCCGGCAGGATCGACCTGGAACCGCTTCGCGGAACACTGCTTCCGCAATCGAGCGAAGGCCCGGCGATCGGCCCGATGGGCAACGGCGGCGGAGAGGTTCCCTCCGCCAAGCGTTCGATCTACCTCCCGGTGCTGCGCGACGCGGCGCCGGAATCCTTGGCCCTGTTTGATGGCGCTGACCCGAGCCTGATTGTTCCCGAACGGCATCCGACCACCACACCGGCGCAAGGACTATTCCTGCTGAACAACCTGGAAATGGTCCGCAACGGCGAGGCTTTGGCGCGGAAGGTTTTGGAGTTGGAAGGCACCGACGCCCAGCGAGTGGCCCACATGGCCAAGGTCATCTGGAACCGCCCGGCGCGACCCCGCGAACTGGACACCGCCCTCGAGTTCCTCGAGGCGTTCACGCGCAAGCGCGGCGGATTGCCTCAAAGGGCGCGCGTGGAGGCGTTCGGGGCCTTGGCCCATGCCCAGATGGCCTCCGCCGATTTCCTACTTGTCCCCTGAACATTATCAGCGGAGAATTCCAGATGATCGACAGACGCGCCATGGTTGCCGCCGCCCCCTCGGGGTTCGCGGTGCTGGCCCACGCGGCGCTCCAGTCCCGCCCGGCGCTCGCGGCGGAATCCCCGCTGGCGCCAAGGCCTCCCCATCACCCGCCCCGCGCCACCCGTGTCATCTTCCTGTGCATGGATGGCGGGCCGAGCCATATCGACCTGTTCGATCCCAAGCCGGCGCTGACAAAGGCAAATGGGCAAGCGATCAATCGGGGGCGCCTTCTCGGAGCCAAGCTGTTCGCCTCGCCTTTCAAGGCCCCCAAGCGGGGCCAAAGCGGTATCGAAATCGGCGAAACCCTGCCAGAACTTGGCAAACACGCCGACAAGCTGTGCCTGATGCGGGGAATGCACACCGATCAACCGAACCATCCGCAGGCGTTCCTGCAGATGCACACAGGTCTTTTCCAGTTTCCCCGGCCCAGCCTTGGCTCGTGGGTGCTTTACGGACTTGGCACCGAAAACGCGAACCTCCCCGGATTTGTCTCCATTTCCCCACCGGCCAACAATGGCGGCACAGCCAATTACGGAAGTTGCTTTCTTCCAGCGGTCTATCAGGGCACCCGGTTGGGACAGGCCGGTCGTCCCATGGCCACGGCGCGTATCCCAAACCTAACACCCCCCAGCGAGGCCCGGGGCGGCAAGCAAAAGCTTCAGTTGGACCTGATCCAGGAATTCAACCGGCAGGCCACACCCACCGGACCCGCCGATCCCCTGATCGCCGGATTGATGGACAGCTACGAACTCGCCTACCGCATGCAGGGTGAACTGCCGGGCATTTTGGATATTTCCAAGGAATCGGCGGCAACCCAGTCGGCTTACGGGTTGAATGACAACGCTTCGCGTAATTTCGGACACCAATGCCTTCTGGCCCGCCGGTTGATCGAGGCGGGGGTGCGCTTTGTTGAACTGTGCCAACCGGGGTGGGACCACCACCGGGGCATCGGCGAGGCCTTGGCCAATTCATCCAGGGCCATTGACCAGCCGATTGCCGGATTGTTGGCAGACTTGTCGGCCCGGGGATTGCTCGAGGACACCGTCGTGGTTTGGGGCGGGGAATTCGGCAGAACGCCCACCAGTCAGGGGGGTGACGGCCGGGACCACAACAACAAGGGCTTCAGCATGTGGATGGCCGGTGGCGGCGTGAAGGCGGGCCATGTGCATGGCGGCACGGATGAGCTTGGCTTTGAGGCTGTGTCTGGAAAAATGCATGTCCACGACTGGCATGCGACGCTTCTTCACCTGCTTGGCCTCGACCACGAGCGACTGACATTCCGCCACGCCGGTCGGGACATGCGCCTGACGGATGTGAAGGGGCGCGTGGAAAAGTCGATTTTGGCCTGAAAAACACCATTCACAGCAAATTTTGCGTATATATCCAGATTGGCACATTTTAACGGGTTCGCAAGAAGCGAACCCGTTGCCCTGAAAATCGTAAAGTGACAAGTACCCGATGCGTTTGATGAGGATATATTGAACATAGTGGCATTCGCATGGCCAACTTCCATGCCGCCACTTCATTCCGCGGGAGTTCCACTCCACCCGCGCAGCACGAGAGGCGCTCCTTGTCAGGGGCCCATTGATGCGAGGCGTGACATGACCTTCGACTTCAAGCTCGCGGTTTTGAGGTGGCTGGCCCCGTTGGCGCTTGTCGGGGTTCTGGCAGTCGATGCCACGGCCCAAAAGCCCTCCGATGTGACCACCGAGCGAAAGCCATCGGTCAATGATCGCGTTGTCCCCGAATCGGTCGATGACTTGAAAGCTCTCCAGGAGCAGGTGAAGAAGGTGGTGGCCAAGTGCCGCCAAACCACAGTGGGTATTTTTGTCGGCAACTCCGCAGGCAGCGGGGTCATCATCAAGAAGGATGACGGTTTTTATGTGCTCACGGCCGGGCATGTGTCCGGCAACGCCGACCGAGACTGCCAACTGGTTTTGGCCTCGGGCAGGCGCGTGAAGGGAAAGACTCTTGGTGCCAATAACGGTATCGACAGCGGGTTGATCAAGATCGTGGACAAGGGAACCTTTGACTGCGCCGAGGCTGGAAAATCCAAAACCTTGAAACCGGGGCAATGGGTTGTTTCCATCGGTCATCCCGGCGGTTTCCAGCAGGGCCGCACTCCCGTGGTGCGCGTGGGCCGAATCCTGAAGGTGGATGGAAACACCGTCCAAACGGACTGCACCTTGGTGGGGGGTGACTCCGGTGGACCACTTTTTGACCTCGAAGGAAGGGTGATTGGAATCCATAGCCGTATCGGTTTGAGCCTGAATGTGAACTTCCATGTGCCGGTGGACACCTACGAAGAGACATGGGACAGACTGGTGAAGTCTGAAGTTTGGGGCGGAGGTGGCGGATTTTTTGACCTTTTCCGTTCAGGTCAAGCAGGATACTTGGGAGTTCAGGTAACCCAGACAAGCAACGGTCTTGAAATCGCTGAGGTGGTGGCCGATTCACCCGCCGCCAAAGCCGGCCTGAAACCCAAGGACATGCTCCTCAAGATCGACGGCAAGGCTCTGAACTCTCCTGAGGAATTGCCGCGCATGCTTTCCCGGAAAAAGCCCGGGGATGAAATCAAGGTGGAATACAGCCGGGATGGCAAGGCCAAGGAGATCGGCGTGAAACTAGGCAAGAGGCCGAGTTAAGCCCTCCTCCAGGCATCTGAACCACAACCGAGGGGATCGATCCGATGACTGGCATCCGCGCACGCGCCGTTCTAGCCGGGCTACTGGCCATCTCCTTCACGGCACCTGTTCGAGCCGATGACACAAAAGCGAATGAGCGGGCTGTTTCCCACAAGAACAGCACGCGCTACCTGACGGCCTTTCAAAAAGTGGTGGCCGAAGCCACCAAGGCAACCGTTGCGGTGATGTGTGAGGGCAAGGTGGTGTGCCTTGGCACCGTGGTCAAAGCGGACGGGCATATCCTGACCAAGGCCAGCGAGATCCGCCACGAGAAGGTGGTGTGCAAACTTTCCGACGGACGCTCATTTCCCGCGACCGTTATCGGGGTGGACGAAAAAAACGACTTGGCCATGATCAAAATCGACGCCAAGGGACTCAAGTCCGTCACCTGGGCTGACAGCAAGGTTGCCGAGGTCGGCAACTGGGTTTGTGTCGCCGGATCGGGGGAGTTGCCCGCCGCCGCTGGCGTGGTGAGTGTCGCCACGCGCGAGGACAAACTTCGGGAACGCAACGCCCCCACCACCAGCGGATTCATGGGCGTCACCTTGGGCGAAGGCGACCCTGGTCCCAAGGTTGAGGATGTGAAGGAGGATTCCGCCGCTGCCAAGGCCGGAATCAAGGTGGGCGACATCATTCTTGAGGTGCGTGGCGCCAAGGTCACCAAGGCCGAGGAGATGATCCGCTCGCTTTCCCGCACCCGTCCCGGCGACATTGTGAAACTTAAATACCTGCGCGGTGGGGAGGAGTCAGTCGCCGAGGTCACCTTGGGAAAACGCCCCCCTCTGGGCGGTAATGCCCGCGGCGAAATCCAGAATGCGATGGGTGGCGCCCTCAGCCACTTCAAGGGGCCGTTCGAAAAAATCCTTCAGCACGACTCAGCCATTCGGCCTGAGGAATGCGGCGGGCCGTTGGTCGACCTTGCCGGCCGGGTGGTCGGCCTGAACATCGCGCGGGCTGGCCGGGTGGAATCGTACGCGCTTCCGGGTGAACTGGTGTCCCAACTCATCCCCGAGTTCATCGCTGGCAAGTACAAGGTCTCAACAACCGCAGCCAAGCGGGCCAGCCCGGCTGAACTGGCCGCCCAGGCCAAAACGGAACTCAAAAAGCTGGAGGATGGTCTCGATAGTGCCAAGTCACGACTGAAGGAACTGAAACTCGACCTCAAAAGCGCCTCGATCAACGGCGACCGTGCAGAACGGCGCAAGCTGGAACCCAAGGTGAAGCAGGCGGAGGAAGATGTCCAGAACCTGACCATGCAGATTGAAAAGGCCCAAAAGGAGCTGGATTCACTTGAAAAGGCCGGAAAGGAATCCGGTCGCTGATTCCCCGTCAGTCGCCCGACCGGGTCACGACCAAGTTATCCCGGTGAATGATCTCCTCGGCCGCCAGGGGGCCTATCAACCGTCTAAGCTGCTCGGTGCGCAAACCCCTTAATTTGTTGATCTCTGTTGAAGGATATTCCGACAGGCCACGGCCGATCTCCTCGCCCGCCTGGTCAACAAGCCGAACCACGGCGCCCTTGCCAAACTCTCCCGTCACGCCCGTCACACCGATCGGAAGCAGGCTACATCCACGCCGGCGCACCGCCTCGCATGCCCCAGCATCCAGCAACACATCCCCCGAGGGTTGGGCGGTGAAGCCCAGCCAGCGTTTCCAAGCCGGCAGGCGCTGCTCCTGCTCCGGCAAAAAGAGCGTGCCGATATCGTCGCCGGCCGCCAACTTGTCGATCACCGAGTTTTCGCCTCCATCAGCGAGGAAAACAGCGGTTCCCGAGGCGGCAGCAAGCCGCGTGGCTTTCAGCTTGCTGCGCATGCCGCCGGTTCCCAGCCTGCTGCGCGTGGCCTGCGCCAGTTCGCGCACATCCTCCACACGGCGAACCATGGGAACCCGGCGGGCGGAAGGATCATGCCTCGGGTCAGCGGTGAACAAACCGTTGACACCGCTGAGAAGGACCAGCGCGTCGGCCTGAACAAGGGCGGCGACCATGGCGGCCAGGGTGTCGTTGTCGCCAAAGCGGATCTCGGCGGCGGAAACGGTGTCGTTCTCATTGATGATGGGGACACAACCCATCTCGAACAAACTCGACAAGGTGTTGCGCATGTTGAGATAACGCACACGGTGATCGAAATCCGCCGCCGTGAGCAGGATCTGCGCCACATGGCAGCCGAACGGGGCGAACGCCTCCTCCCATGCGGTCATCAAAAACGGCTGTCCCACCGCCGCGCAGGCCTGCAATGTCCGCAATTCGGTCGGGCGCACCGCCAATCCCAGCCTACCCATGCCGGCGCCAATGGCCCCGGAACTGACGAGCAGCACCCTGCGACCGGGTCTGCGCAGGCGTTCCACCTGGGCCGCAAGGTCAGCCATGCGAGCGCGGGAAAGTTTCCCGGACTCGTCGGCCAGCACCTGGGTGCCAACCTTCACCACCACGGTGCGCGCGTCGTCCCATGTCCGCTTGCGCCGCCCCTCGTCATCCGCCTGATCCATGCCCACCTTCTCCGAAATCATTCCCAAGTTATCATGCTATCAGTTCCAACTGTCCCTTCCCCGTCCGGCCCTCCTTGAGCATGAAAATCGTCTTCGGTAAGTCCCTGCCCCACTCACCCGTCGGGCTATCCGCTGGCGCGGATTCAACCGACCTCATGGCTTGGGATGCCCATGGCGGCATCACCCTCCACGACGAAGCGGGAAATGTATTGGCCAAACGCCTCGTCAACGGAGTCATCAGCGCGGCCTTGAGCGCCGATGGGAAGCGGGTCGTCGCCGTCACGCGGAATGGTTTGATTCACATTTTGGACAAAAAACTCGCTCAATGCCTTGAAATTCATGCGAAAGCACAGGCATCCTCAGTGGCGATCGACAAGCATGGCCGGCAGATCGCGGTCGGGTTCACGGATGGGACCATCGGCTTCTGGGATGGCCACGGGAAGGAGGGAAGCCGATTTCAAGCACCCAGTCCGGCGGCCTCCATGGCCTTCGGAATCAGGCATCCCTGGCTCGCCTTCGCCGCCGGAACCGGTATGGCGGGCTGTACCGACACCAACGGTGCCATGCGATGGCGCGAGGGATTGCCACACCAACTCGGTCCGATCGCCATGGCGGGTGAATCGGGCACCTGGTACCTGCCATGCCATGATGGCGGACTGGTCAGCTACGGTCCGCTGGGAGCACCCCACCGGATTGTTCCGCGCGCCCCCGCCTGCAGACTGGCAGCCTGCAACCACATGGGGACAATCGTCGCCGTGGGTAGCGACCGCGGGCGATTGTCCCTGCTCCGAAGTCAGGACGAGGAACCACTCACCTTGGACTTGCCCGTCAGGATCAACTGCCTGGCGATGGACTCGGCCGGGACCATGATCATGGCGGGATTGAACGACAGGCGGATCTTGTGGATCCGCCTGTGAACCCCGCGGGCTATTTCGAACCCGTGAGTTCGGCGGCAAGATCCTTGGCGTCGTAGACCTTGTTGAGCGCCTCGACAATCGCCTGGGAGCAAACGGAAACAGCGCGCGCCTGCTCTTCGGTGAAGGCGAAATCCAGCACCAGGGATTGGATGTTGCCGTCAAAAATCAGGCCCACAACCTCACCCTTCTTGTTGATGACCGGACTGCCGGAGTTGCCGCCAATGATGTCGGCGGTGCACACGAAGTTGTAGGGCGTTGACAGGTCGAGCGCCGCCTTCTTTTTCTCCCAAAGAGGTGGCAGGTCGAACGGGGGCTTGTTCTTCTGCTCGGCGGAGCGCTTGTAGAGGCCCTCGTAGGTGGTGAACGCCGGCACCTTGGCGCCATTTTCCTCGTAGCCCTTCACAATCCCGTAACTGAGGCGAAGAGTGAAGGTGGCGTCAGGGTAGGTGGAGGTGCCGTCGAGCGCGAACTTCACCTTGGCGATCTGGTTGTAGGCTTGGCGCTTGACCTCCTCCACCTCGGTTTCCATCCGGCGGCGAAGTTCGCGCGATTCCGGATCCACCAGCTTGGCCAACTGGATCATCGGGTCGGCGCTGGCGTCTATGGCCGATTTTCCGCCCTCGTACAACTTCTTGCGCTCGGCGACGGATTTGAGCTTGGTGCCATTCACCAGTTCAGCGGCGCGGGCCTGAGGCGACTTGCCGGCAAGCACCTTGGCCACGAGCGGATCGCCCAGGCCTAGTTCGCCGGCCAGGTAAGTGAGGCTGTCGGCCAATTTGACGATCTCGAATCCTTCGTAAATCGGCTCCTCGGAGAAGAGTTCAAGCTCCAAGGGTTCCTTGTTGGAGTCGATGAACTCACGAAGCCTTTCGGCTTGGGGCTTGGATTTCTCGTCAGCGGCGCGAACCAGTGTGCGGGCGATACCGAACAGTTCGGAGAGCATGCCGGAACCACCCTCAAGCAGGGTGTAGCGACGGATGATCTCGGCGCGAACCTTGTGCGCCTTCTCGATCTTGTCCCAAGAACCCACGGCATCCTTGAGTTTCGGATCGGCTGCCGCGGCGGCGCGGAGGCGTTTTTCCTCCGCCTCCTTGCGCGCCATAAGTTCCGGGTCGAGCAGGCCACCGAGGCCACCGACGCGGGCCTTGCGGCTGTTCTGAATACTGAAGAGCATCTCCTTGGCCTGACGGGCGTTTTCCTCGCTGCGGGCGCTGAAAGCCGCCAGTAGCACCTCTAGCCTGTACAACCGCTGCATCAGGAACGGGAAGCCGATGTCGCGGGTGTAGGCCAGTTCCGCCATGGTGGCCAAGCGGTTGGTGCGGCCAGGGTGGCCGGAAACGAAAACCAGTTCATTGTCGGCGCAACCGTTTTTGCTCCAGGAAAGATAGTGCTTCACCTTGGCGGGCTTGCCATCCTCGTAAACCCGGAAAAACGCCGCGTCGAGGTCGAATCGAGGGTATTCAAAATTGTCCGGATCGCCGCCATAAAAGGCAATCTGCTGCTCGGGTGCGAAAACCAGCCTGACATCGGTGTACCGCTTGAACCGGTACAGGTGGTAGGCACCGCCCTGGTACAAGGTGACCACATTGCAGCGAAGGCCGGTCTTCTTGTTCTCGTCGTTCTCGATGCCGTTGATGGCGGCGCGGCGGGCCTTGAAGGCCTCGTCGGCGGAAAGGCCTTCCTTGACCGCTCCATTCACCTTGGCGGTCACATCCTCGATGCTCTCAAGGACATTCAACTCCATCGCCTCGCACTTGCTCTCCTCGGCCCGGGTTTTGGCATAAAACCCGTCGCGATAGTAGTTGCGGTCCTTGGTGCCCATCTTTTGGAGGGCGTCGGACGCCACATGGTGGTTGGTCATCACCAGACCGTCGGCGGATACAAACGAACCCGAACCGCCCGAGTTGAAGCGGACACTGCTTTTCTGGACATGCTCAAGCCAGGCCGCGTCGGGCTTGAAGCCATGCTTCTCGGCCAGTCGCGCGAGCGGAGGGTTGTTGAACAGCCACATGCCCTCATCGCCCAAAAGGGCGGGGACGGAAACAGAAGTCGCCACCATGGCCAGAATCACTCCGCGCAACCAGGAATTTCGATCCATGTCAGGTCCTCCAAAAAGAGTTCAGGATCGGACAGCGGGCTTGCGGTTCACCAACACAAGGGCCGCCATGAGCATCGCGAACAGGGCAAGGGAAACAATTTCAAGCCAGCCGCCCAAGGGATCGACCAAGCGCCCCAACTCGAGCGATTTTTTCAATGGTGGAGCGAACTCCAGGAAAGCGATGAGCACGCCGCCAAGGCTGCCACCCGCGATGTATCCGGAAGCCAGCAGCACGCCGGGCGCCGATTCGGATTTGGCGATGGCCTCCGGATCGTCATGGTTAAGGGAATTGTCACGGGCGAACCAGTCCGCCAGCCAACGGGCCAAACCGCCGACAAAAATGGGGGTTGTGGCCGCCATGGGAACATAAACCCCCACGGCGAACGCCAGCGAGGAGACACCGCAAAGCTCGAGCGCCACGCTCACCATCGCGCCCAGAAGAATGAGCGTCCAGTTGAGGTCCTGGTTCAGGAGGCCGTTGATGATGATGCCCATCACCTGGGTCTTGGGAGCGGGAAATTTCATTTTCACTGGTTGGGGATCGTTTCGGTAGGCGATGCCGCCGGTGGCTGGATCGACCAGGTATTCCCCGGGAGGCACCGCCGCGAGAGCGGTGTTGAGCTTGGCCGTGAGGCCGGTGGGATCCGCCGCCGTGGTCTTGGCAGCCTGTTCCGGGTCGAGGGCGCGGACAATCTTGAAAGTTTTCCCATCGACTTGGGCGGTGGTGGGCAATCCGGCGGACAGGTCGGCAAGACCGGGAACCGTGCGTGATTCGGCAACCCAGACATCGCGCGAATCAAACTCGCCGGTGATGGAGGGGTCGACCAGGAAACGGGCGCGGAAACTCTCGTCCACCAGGTAGCGGGCCCGCTTGAGGCCAGGGACGGCCTTCACCGCCTCGGGCGTGGGTCGCCAGGCCTTGTAAACCTTGCCCTCGTGCGTTTCGGTAGAGGTCATTTCGCCGGAGAAGGCGGAAAGATCGGCCTCGGGGAGATTGCGGGTGCTGTGGACCACCCCGGCGCTGTTGAACAAAAGCAGGGTTCCACCAATCACCAAGGCTGATGTGAGCGCGCCGATGATGATCGCCCACTGTTGCAACCAAGGTGTGCCACCGACCAGATAACCGGTCTTGAGATCCTGCGATGTGGTTCCGCCATTGCTGGCCGCGATGCAGACAATTCCGCCGATAGAAAGGGCCAGGAGGGCGTCGCGAGGACCAACCATTCCAAGGCTGAGGAAGATGAGGCAGGTGAGAAGCAGGGTGGCGATCGTCATGCCGGAAATGGGGTTGCTGGAAGAACCGATCTCGCCTGTCAGGCGCGAGGAGACGGTCACGAAGAGGAACCCGAACACCAGCACCAGCAACGCGCCGACCAAGGCCGCCCACACTCCCACTTCCGGGGCCAGAAACGCGGTGAGGCCTCCCAGAAGCGCCACGAGTCCGCCCCAGACAAACACGGGCGGCAGATCCCGCTGCCGCGGATCGGTCGATTCAGTCGTTTCTGCCGTTTTCTTTCCGCGGAAAGTGGAAAGAGCGGCACCGATGATCAGCGGCAGCGTTTTGAGCATGCTGAAAACACCGGCGGCGGCGACACACCCGGCGCCCAAAAAACGGAGATAGGTTTTTTCTATGTCACCGGCCTGCAGGATGCCGATGGGCTTGGTCGCCGGTGCCAGAACATCCGGCCTGCCATCGCCAAAAAAAGCCACCGCCGGAACAATGACCAACCCGCCGAGGACGGACCCTGCCAGCATCAGGGCGCTCACCCGCAGGCCGATGATGTAGCCAACGCCCAGCAACTCCGTGGCCAGGTCGCCTGAGACACGCGCGACCCGGGAGAACTGATGCAGGGGCAACTCGGCGCCCGCCTTGAGAAGGCCCATGGCCTCGGTGGCGAACTTGTGGATGATCGCCACGGTGAACCCGGCGAAGACGGCGCCGCCCTGCGCCCCGCCCTTTTCACCCGACTCGAGCACCTTGGCGCAGGCGGTTCCCTCCGGATAGAGAAGGGTGCCCGGTTGGCCGGCGGCGCCGTGCATCTTCACAATAAAGAGCTTGCGGAGCGGAATCATCATCAGAATGCCGAGCACCCCGCCCAGCAGCGACACGGTCATCACCCGCGCCAGGTCGAGGTCGAAGCCGATGAGCATCAGGCCCGGCATGGTGACGCCGACGCCGAAGGCGATCGATTCACCCGCGCTTCCGGCGGTCTGGATGATGTTGTTCTCGAGGATACCCGTTCGCCGCGCCACCTTGGCTGATTCCAGAAGCCGGAACAGGGTGATGGCGAGCACGGCGACCGGAATGCTGGCGGAAACGGTGAGACCGACCTTCAGGACCAGGTAAAGCGAACTGGCACCGAAAACAAGGCCCAGCGCCGTGCCCGTGACGATGGCCCGCAGGGTGAACTCGGCGCGGGGATCCACGGGCTTTTCTTCATCGGGCGGAATAAAAGGTTCCATTGTCAACCTCCGCCAACACCTCGTCAGAATCCCGGTTGGGCCCGGGGCGCGAACTCAAGTCCCGGTTCCCCGGGTATGACCTCGCCGATACGCCACGCCTTCTCGCCCAGTTTTTCCATCTGGTGGATGATGCTTTCGGCGAAATGGTGGCTGCAGACCACGACAAACCCGATGCCCATGTTGAAGACACGGAACATCTCGGCATCAGAGACGCCGCCAAGTTTTTGAAGCCAACCAAAGATGGGCGGAATGGTCCATGAGTTGGGCCACAATCGAACCCGGCACCCGGGGGGGAGGATTCGGGGAACATTCCCTTCCAAGCCCTCGCCCGTGATGTGCGCCAGTCCACGAACAGTACGCTTCTTCACCGGATAATGCCGCATCAACTCGACGATGCTTCGGGCGTAAATCCGCGTCGGTTCCAACAGGGCGTCGCCGACGGAGCGTTCCAACTCGGGGACATGGGTTTCGGGCTTGAGACCGGCGCGTTCGAAAACAATTTTGCGGGCCAACGAGTATCCATTGCTGTGAAGGCCGCTGCTGGCCAACCCGATGACGGCGTCGCCGGGGCGGATTTTCTTGCCTGTCACCAAACGGTCGCGGTCGGCCACGGCGAGGCAAAAACCCGCCAGGTCGTAATCTCCGGGCTTGTAAACATCGGGAAGAATGGCCGTTTCACCTCCCACGAGGGCGCAACCGGCCTGCACGCACCCTTCGCTGACCCCCTTGACCAACGATTCGACAAGCGCGGGGTCATCCTTCGGGATGGCGATGTAGTCGAGGAAAAACAAGGGTTCCGCGCCGGCGCAAAGGCAGTCGTTCACCGACATGGCGACAAGATCGATCCCGACCGTGTCGTGCCGATGCATCATCGCGGCAACCTTGAGCTTGGTGCCAACGCCATCGCAACCCGACACCAGAACTGGATGCTTGTAATTCCGGTTAAAAAGCCGGGAGTTGAAATCGAGGCTGAAAAGGCTGGCGAAACCGCCGAAACCATCCATGACCCGGGGCGTGTGGGTTCGCCTGACCCACCGGGCCATGCCCTCGAGGGTTTTGTCGTACAGGTCCAAGTCAAGGCCGGCGGCCTTGTAGTCGAGGCCGGAGCCACCGGCGGCAGGTTCGCTCATGACATCAAGATAGGCGCCGGAAACGCCTTGGGAAGGGAGGTGCCGCTAACGGCTGATGCGCAAGCCCCCACCCTTGACCGTGGATTCCACCTCCGCGGCGGTCACCCAGGCGAAATCACCAGGAATCGAATGCTTGATGGCGCTCATCGCCACGCCCCAGTCGAGCCCCTTTTGCGGGTCGTTGTCGAGCAGGCCGTGGATCAGGCCAGCGGCGAAACTGTCTCCGGCCCCAAGGCGATCGACAATTTCCACCTTGTAGGAACGGGTGCGGAGCACGCCTTCCTTGCGCCACAGGATGGCGGTCCAGTCGTTCAGCCATACCAGCGGATTCTCCCGCAGGGTGATGGCGATGGTGGGGGTACCGAACCGCTCGCTCACCCTCGAGGCTGCCGCCTCATAGGTTTCGGCCTTGATGCCGAACACCTTTTCGATGTCCTCCTCGGTGGTGATGAGGACATCGCAGAATTCCATCAGCAAACCCATGCAGGCGCCCGCCTCGGAAGGGGTCCAGAGCTTGTTCCGGTAGTTGAGGTCCATGGAGACCTTGAGGCCGGCGGCACGCGCGGCTTGGCAGGCTTCCAAGGTGGCCTCGGCGGCGCTAGCCGAAAGCGCCGGCAGAATTCCCGTCACATGGAACCACCGGCAACCGTCAAAAACCTTTTTCCAGTTCACCATGCCCGGCTTGATGGCCGCGATCGCCGAGTTCTTGCGGTCGTAAAGCACGCCGCTGGCCCGAGGCGCGGCGCCAAACTCAAGAAAATAAAGCCCGACGCGATCATCGGGTGTGAAAAGCACATGGGAGGTGTCCACGCCCGCCTCGCGGGCATGGTTGGCGACAAGCCGGCCCAACGGGTTATCCGTGAGACGGGAGACCCATGAGGTTTTGCGTCCCAAGCGAGCCAATCCCACAGCGGTGTTGAGTTCCGCTCCGCCCACCTGCACATCGAGGGAGCGGGCCTGCTCAAGCCTGCGTTGGCCCGGGGGAGCCAAGCGGATCATCGATTCGCCAAAGGTCACGCAATCAAAGGCCATGGCCGCACTCCCGACATTCTGAAAAGCAAGACATTAAATGAAGGTCAGACATCTTACCCGATGGACCGAATTCCGCGTCAACCGCCGGACTGACCGTCGCCTTCGGCGGCCTCAAACTCAGCCAATTTCTTGTGCAGGGTGTTGCGGTTGATGCCAAGGCGCTGTGCCGCCTTCACCTGGACCTGCTCGCAATCGCACATCACCTGGCCGATCAATTCGCGCTCGATGTCTCCCACCAACCGATCATGCAAGGCCCCCTCGGGAAGCGTCTGGATTCCAAGCCGAACAATCTGCCGAACCATTGTGGGCAGGTCGGTGCCGCGGACACGGGACGACGGCGCCGGCTTGAAGCGCCTTTCGGACCTGCCCGGGTGGCCGATGGCGGCGGGGTCGAGCGCTCCCCCGCGGCAAAGCACCACGGCGCGGGCCATGTAGTTCTCAAGCTCACGGACATTGCCGGGCCAATCGTGCCCCTGCAGCACCGGTTCGATCTCCGCCGTCCAACCGGGCGCCTCCACCTTGTTGATCTCGGCATGCCGGCGCATGAAGTGGCGCGCGAGGTCGGATATGTCGCTTTTGCGCTCCCTGAGGGGCGGAAGATAAACGGGGACGACATTGAGCCTGTAATAAAGGTCGTCGCGAAAGTTCCCGGCCTCGACCTCATCCTCTAGCAACTGGTTGGTGGCGGCGACGACGCGCACATCCACGCGGATGGTCTTGCTCTCGCCGACGCGTTCGAACTCGTTCTCCTGAAGGACACGCAGCAATTTCACCTGCAGCTTGGGCGACATGCTCGATATTTCGTCAAGGAATATGGTGCCGCCGTGCGCCGCCTCGAATCGGCCGGTCTTGTTCTCGATGGCCCCGGTGAACGCCCCCTTCACATGGCCGAAAAGCTCGCTTTCCAGGAGACTTTCGTTGAGCGCCCCACAGTTGACGCGCACATACGGGCCGTCCGACCGGTTGGAAAGCAGATGCACCGACCGGGCGATCAACTCCTTGCCAGTGCCGGTTTCGCCCACCACGAGCACGGTGGCCTGGGTGGGCGCCACCCTGCGGACAAGCCGGTAGATACCGGCCATGGCCGGACCCGACCCCACGACTCCGGGAAGGGGCGCATCGGGATCGGAGGATGCCGGTTGGAAGCCACGGTTCATGCGTTCGCGACCTCCCTGGCCGGGAAATGAACTTCCGCCACTTTCAAGCGGCTTAGCAGGGCATGGTGGAGGACCTCGACCACGGCCTCGCGCGAAGCCTCCACCCGCGCATCGACCAGGTCGACCAAGGCCGTGAAGCCCTCTTGAATGCGGTCGAGATCACGGGAAACCGTTGATTCAGTAGTGCCCAGGGCGCTCGCCGCCCCTTTCTGATTAAGCCCGTGGCGAAACCGAAGGGTGGCCAGCATCCTCTGGCGATCGGAGAGGGAGGCAAGCCAATCACCCAGCGCGTTCTCGACCTCGGCGGATGTTTCTTCTGATCCGTTGAAAGCCGATGGCGCTCCCGGCCAGTCGTCATCATGGTCAAGGCCCACGGGCGCGCGCCCCCGCCTTCGAAGTTTGTCGATGCAAAGGTTGCGAAATGTCGTGAGCAGCCAGGGAACCAGGGGTTGGGTGCCCCGATAGGCCTGAAGACGGCCCTCGCCTTCCTGGCCCGCCAGCAACTGCCCCCAAAATTCATCCAAGGTTTCCTGCCGGGTGGCCAAGTCGGATGGAAAGGCGCGGCAAGCCTTGGCATTGAGTCGCTCGCTGAGCAGGCGTCCTTCGCGCGCGAGGGTGGCGCCCATCAAATGGCCCCAAGCCC
>CAWUNZ010000012.1:0-29911 GCA_963923445.1 uncultured bacterium | reverse complement strand
CATACTTCAGCGTGGCGGCAATGCTGATCTTGTCGAGCGCGCCTTCCTTGCCCTCATAGGTGTACTTGTAGGCGCTGGCGTAGGACCCGATCGGCCCAAGCTTCAGGTTGGTGGTCAAGTCCCAGGTGTCGCCCTTGCCCACGGCCTTGGTGGGAACCACGCGGAAGGTCGGTTCCGACATGTCGATGAAAGCCTTCTCGTCGAGAATGTTGTTGAGCAATGGCTGCATGGCCGGATTGGCGTTCACCAGCTTGGCCACGAACTGATCCTTATCGAGAATCTTGGTGATCTTGTTTTCCTTGGCATCCAGCAGAACGGTGAATTCCGCGCCGACCAGGGCCTTGAAGAACTCGGCCAACGGGTTGCCGGAGGTCTGGGCACCGGTGGAGTTGTATTCGATCTTGGTGCCGCCGATGTCGATCGCCATGTCGACCGACTCGATCTTCTGCTTCAGGGTGACGACATCGCCCTCAAGCTTGACGGGTGTCCAGGAGAACACGAAGGATTGCTTCTGCTCCTGGTTCACCTTGTTGCCCATCACCGTCAGTTCCTGCTTGGTGGTGGTGCTCATCTTTTGGAAGAAAGACTTGTCCTTCTCGAATTTCCATTTCAGGGTGACCTTGTCACCGGTCGCCGCTGGAGCCGCATCCTTCTTTTCCGGAGCCGGAGGAGCCTTGGGAGCATCCTTCTTTTCCTGGCCCGTCACCGGCGCAAGAGCCACAAACAAAAGGGCCGTCAGGCCAAAACAGGCAAGGAATCGCCGAATCATGAAATCCTCCCCCGCAGGGAAAATCGCTCAAGGATCGAAACAATACACATGACACAGTACCGGGGCCGTGTACGGAAACAAGGGGTAAAGCCCGCAAGGCCTCGAAATCTGCCGGTTCCGGCTTATGCTGACCCGTGGTCAACCAAGCCGTGCCCATACCCTTTGGCAGGAGCGCTCAACCATGGATCTTATCAGCACGCTTCCCGGTTCCGCGATGGAAGGGTTCTTCCCGGCCGGTTGGGATTTGGCCCATATCGAGAAACTGGCCTCCATCTCCGGAAAAGACCTTGCCACTCCCCAACCTTGGTGGAATCCCGGTTTCAACCTGGTTTCGTGCGGCACCGTGGCGGATTTCGACACGCTGATGGGCCACGAAATCGCCATGGAAATCCAACGGGCCCGGCAAGCCCGCCAGGAGTTGGCTCTTATCCTTCCTGTCGGACCGATGGGCATGTACCGCTGGACGGTCTATTTCCTCAGGGAATGGAATGTTTCATGCGAACATGTCCATGGGTTCAACATGGACGAATGGAGCGACAGTCAGGGAAAAACCTTGCCGGGCAACCACCCCGGCGCTTTCCAGCACGCCATGGAGCAGGCTTTTTACGGACCACTCGGGCACCTGACGGTGCCCCTCTCCCAAAGGCATTTCGCCACACCGGACAAGCTGCCCAGTTACGCGGAGCGCATTGCCGAACTGAAGGCCAAGGGCGCGCGGTTGGTCACTGTTTTTGGCATTGGGCGCGTTTGCCATATCGCTTTCTGGGAACCCCAATTCGCCGGAGAATATCCCAACGATCAGGCTTGGAAGGCGGCAACCCACCGTTTGGGTGCCAGGCTTCACCCGTTGACGGTTGAGCAGAACGCCATCACCAGTTTCAAGTCGCGAACCACACTGGTGCCCGCCTTTGCCAACACCATCGGCCCAGGTTTGTTCCTGCAAAGCGACGGGATCATCGGCGGCGCCGATGGTACGCTTGGTCGGGGCATGCAATGGCAAGGGCTTTCCCTTCGCATGACCCTTCGCCACAAGCCCACCCCTTGGATCCCCTCCTCATTCATGCCCACAATGCCGGGCCGATTGTTTCATCTGGCGGAACTGGCCGAACCCCTCGACCCGGAATGCAACTGACGGTCATTCCTTGAGGGTGGCCAAGGCCTCCAGCGCCCGTTTCCTCGCCATATCGTGCTCCACGATTGGCCGGGGATAGTTCTTCCCCAATTCCACCCCGGCCATCGCCAAAACCCCGGCGGGCGCCTCCCATGGACGGTGAATGTACGGAGCAGGCAATCGCTCCAATTCGGGAACCCATGTCCGGATATACGATCCCTCCGGATCGAATTTTTCGCCCTGCCCTACCGGGTTGAAAATGCGGAAATACGGGGCGGCGTCGGCGCCGCAACCTGCCGTCCATTGCCAACCCAGCGTGTTGCTGGCCAAGTCGGCATCCACCAGGGTGTCAAAAAACCACCGCGCGCCTTCCTGCCAAGGCAACAGCAGGTGTTTCACCAAAAACGAGCCAACCACCATGCGAACCCGGTTGTGCATCCAACCGGTGGCCCAAAGCTGCCTCATTCCGGCATCCACGAAGGGATATCCCGTCCTGCCCCGTTCCCATGCTCGCAGTTGCGCCTTGTCCTTCCGCCACGGGAATTTGGCGTAAGGCGCCTTAAGCGGGGCGTCGGAAGTCAGCGGAAAATGAAAAAGAAGGTGATAGGCGAATTCCCGCCATGCGATTTCCTTGAAATAAACCTCGACACCGCGGGGCAACGATGAACCGGGTTTCAACTGATTGGCTGACAACACCGTGTGCCAGATCTGCCTTGGACTGATCTCCCCATGAGCCAACCAAGGCGACATGGCGGAAGTGCCATCCACTGATGGGATGTCTCGCTTCTCCGAATAATCCAGAACAGCCGACTTGGCGAAATCAGCCAACCGTTCATGGGCGCCTTGTTCCCCCGGCACCCATGTGGTCCGCATGGTTGAATCCCACGATATGGTTGGAAGAAGCCCCAGGTCATCCAGGCTGACTTGCTTTGGCCATTCGGCAGGGCAAGGAATCGCGGTCGGCTCTTCCAGAGGCTTTTCGGGTTGAAGCGAGGCATAGCAGGCTCGCCAAAATGGGGTGTAAACCTGAAACGGCTTCCCTTGCTTATTGGCCACCTCATGTGGTTCCAGCAGCAATCCCGCCTTGTGGCTGATTGCCTCCACCCCGGCGGCCTTGAGCTTCTCCTTGATTTCCGAGTCGCGGCGTATCGCTGAAGGCTCGTAAAGGCGGTTCCAAAACACCGCTGTCGCTCCGGTTTCAGCAATCAGGGATTGAAGCGTTTTGAGCGCCTGCCCCTTGCGGATCATCAGGCGGCTACCCTTGGCTGCCAGCGACCGTGACAAGCTCGAAAGCGAATGATGCGTCCACCACCGGCTGGCGGCACCTTCGGCCCATGGGGCCTTGGAATCGTGGTCATCGATGTAGACGGGAATCACCCGGCCACGGTCCGCGGCGGCGCTGAGTGCCGGATTATCAGAAAGCCGCAGGTCGCGCCTGAACCAGCAAATAGTGACGGGAGAAGCTGTTTTCATCAATGAATTCCTCGTGTTTCAGGCGCGGCCTTTAAGACTGGCCAAGCCACCATCAACTCCAAGGCATTGGCCGCTGACCCATGAATTGTCCGGGTCAAGGAACCAGCCGACGGCCCTTGCGACATCATCAGCCTCTCCCAGGCGACCAAGCGGATGCATGGCAAGGCTCGCCTTCACCGACGATTCGCTGGAGGTGATGCGGGCGGACATGGGGGTGCGCACGAGGCCCGGTGCCACCACATTCACTCGGATGAAGCGTCCGGCATAGGTCGCCGCCGCCGATCGCGCCAAACCGATGATTCCAGCCTTGGCGGCGGAAATAGCCTCATGATTCGGCAAGCCGATCGTGGCGGCACCGCTTGCCAAAAGGACAATGCTACCGCCGGTATCCATCATGGCCCGGGCCGCTTCCCTCACCACATGAAACGCCACGGACAGGTTTTTGGTGATGGTGTCCGACCATTCCGCGTCGGTGGTCAGGTGGGCCGGTTTCAGCAGGATGGAACCAACGCAGGCGACGGCACCATCGACCCGTCCGTGCTGTTCCTTGACATGGGTGAATAGTCTGGCCACATCCGCGGCATCAGTGGCATCGCAGCGCGCCGACTCCCCGCCGACCTCGCTGGCAAGTGCGTTCAGACGGTCGGTGTCGCGGGCGGCCAAAACAACGCGGTCTCCGCGCGCGGCCAACAAACGGGCGGTCGCCGATCCAATTCCTCCCGTCGCTCCAATCACCACCTGCACAGCCGGCATGCTCAAGCCCTCCGCTTTCCGATGAGGTCCTCTCCAACCATCTCCAGCCTGATCCTCCTGGCACCCTCGCGAATGCGGACCAACTCGTCCTTGCCCTTCCCTTCAAGATTCTTCACCTGCATCAGCATGCGCGGGTTGGCCGCCAGCATGTCACGGTGTCGATCGACAAAGTCCCAATAGAGCGTGGTGAACGGGCAGGCTTTCGGCCCGCTGGAGATTCCGGGGTCGTAGCGACACCCACGGCAATAGTTCCCCATCCTCTCGATGTATTTGCCCGATGCCGCATAGGGCTTGGATGCCATGATTCCGCCGTCGCCATATTGCGACATTCCCAAGGTGTTCGGAAGTTCGACCCACTCGATCGCGTCGACATAAACCGCCAGATACCACTCGTGGACACGCTTGGGGTTCACTCCAAAAAGCATGGCAAACAAGCCCGTGACCATCAAACGCTGAATGTGATGCGCGTAACCCAGCTTCAGTGTTTGGCCCAGGGCATCGGACATGCACGACATGGTTGTGTCGCCGGTCCAGTAAAAATCCGGCAGCGGCAGAGTGGCGCCCAAATGGTTCAGCTCCAAATATCCGGGCATCCGCAGCCAATAGATCCCCCTGACATACTCTCGCCAGCCGACAATCTGGCGAATAAACCCCTCCACGGAGGCAAGGCAGGCCTGTCCCGACCGATATGCTTCCTCGGCCCGGGCAACCACTTCTCGGGGATCGAGCAGTTTCAGGTTCAAGGCGGCGGAAAGGCGTGAATGGTAAAGCCATGGCTGCCCCGTCCACATGGCATCTTGATAACGGCCAAAATGGGGCAACCGATGGGCAATGAAATCATCCAGCGCCATCAGGGCCTGGTCACGCGTCACGGGCCAATCGAACTGACTTAAATCGCCGGGATGCTCGGGAAACTGTTTTTGCACCAGGGCGATCACCGCCTTGGTCAACTTGTCGGGCGAAAAGGCGGTGGGCGCCGGCAGCAGGCCGGGCCCCTCCTTACCGAACGCCCCGCGATTATCGTGGTCGAAATTCCATTGGCCGCCGACTGGTTCCTTGCCATCCATCAGGATGCCGAACTTGGCTCTCAGGGGCCTGTAAAAGTGTTCGAGCCGGAGGGATTTGCGGCCCCGGGCAAACGCTGCGAATTCCTCGGAGGAGACCAAGAAATGCCGGTCGGGGGCAAAACGAAGCGCAACGCCCTCTCTCCTGGCGGCCGATTCGATGGCCACGGCAATACCGTGCTCACCCGGTTCGCAAACGACAATTTCAGCGGGTTTGTGCCTTCCGATGGCCAGCGTCAATGCGCCATCGAGTGTTCCGGGGTTCCCATCCGCGTCCAATTCAAGGTAATCCAGACGGAGTCCGTCGGATCGCAACTGGTCGCGAAAATGCCGCATGGCGGACAAAAACAGGGTCGTGCGAGCCTTGTGGGATTTCACCTTGGTCGATTCAGCGGAAACCTCGGCCATGAAAACCAGGTCTGTGGCCGGGTCGTGACCGTCGAAAACCGCTGAGTCGCGGTTCAACTGGTCGCCCAGAATGAAAACCAACCGCCGGGTTTTGCCCCGGGTGAGTTTTGTTGAGGCGCCGCCCATCAATCACCATCCCCCAACTTGCCATCCATAGCCGGGTAGACTGAATACCGGGCGGCCAAGCCATAAGAAAATGATTACGGGCCCTGACAGTGGAGTTGTCTTCCCATGCGCCAACACGGCTTCATCAGGGTGGGAGTCGCCTGCCCCAGGCTCCACCTGGGCGATCCCCAAGCCAACGCCGCTGAAACCATCACCATTCTTGGCCAAGCCGAGCGCGAAGGCGCGTCGGTGGTTGTGTTTCCCGAACTTGGGCTCACTGGCTACACCTGCGGGGATCTTTTTCGTCAGGATGCCTTGCTCGGGAAGGCCGAGGAGGCTCTCGGTGAAATTGCCAAGGCCACGGAACGCGTTTTCCACGGACTGGCGGTGGTCGGACTCCCGGTTCAGGCCGGGGGCAAGCTGTTCAATGTCGCCGCGGCGGTCGCGGGCGGAAAAATCATCGGACTGGTTCCGAAGGTCCATATTCCCACTTACGGGGAATTTTATGATGGTCGGTACTTCAGCAGTGGAAGGATGGAAAAGCCTTGGCAGGTAACTCTTGCGGGGCAGGACGCCATCCTGTTCCCGACCATGCTGTTTCCCTGCTCCACCATGAACGGCCTCACAGTGGGTATCGAGATCTGCGAGGATCTTTGGGTTCCTGAACCTCCCAGTGGAAAGATGGCTCTCGCGGGGGCGACGCTTCTGCTCAATCTCTCGGCCAGCAACGAGGTTTTGGGAAAAGCGGCGTATCGGCGGGCGCTTGTGGCGCAACAATCGGCGCGGTGCCTGGCGGCCTACGCTTACGCGTCCTCCGGGCCGGGGGAATCCTCTGCGGATCTGGTCTTTGGCGGACACGGAATCATCGCCGAGAACGGCGTGATTCTCGCCGAAACCGATCGCTTCAAGAACGATTCCACCCTGCGCCTGATGGAAATCGACCTGCAACAATTGGCCCACGAGCGACGGAGACAGGGAACCTTCGGCAGTCCATGGCCCGCCCAAGGGGAATTCGTTCACCTGCCTTGGAACGAGGGGAAATCGATCACATCCCGGGAAGGGACCCTGGTTCAGCGCATGGTTGAGGCGCATCCGTTCGTACCCAAGAACGAATCAACACTGAAGGACCGTTGCCGGGAAATCTTCAGCATTCAAACCACGGCGCTTGCCCGTCGCCTCGAGTCTTCCAAGCCACGGGCGGTCACCATAGGAATCTCGGGGGGTCTCGATTCAACATTGGCCCTGCTGGTGGCCTGCAAAACCTTCGATCTTCTCGATTGGCCGCGGTCGCAAATCACCGCGATAACCATGCCGGGCTTCGGAACCACCGGCAGGACTCTCAACAACGCGCTCGCCCTCATGAAGTTGGTCGGCGTCACCGCCCGAACCGTCGACATCCGACCGTTGGCGCTGGCGGAATGGCGTGCCATGGGGCATTCCCCCTTTGGAATCGATGTCTCAGGCCTCGACCTGACGGCCTTTCAATCGCGCCTTGAGACCCTGCCGGAAGCGAACCGAAACGACCTCGTTTTCGAGAATGTGCAGGCCCGATTGCGCACATCCGTGCTCATGAATTCCGGTTTTGTGCTGGGTACCGGGGATTTGTCTGAGGCCGCGCTGGGATGGTGCACCTACAACGGCGACCACATGAGCATGTACAATGTCAATTGCGGAGTGCCTAAAACCCTTGTCCGGTTCCTTGTGGCGTGGGCCGCTGGCAGCGAATTCGACGGTGATGCCCGCCGTTGCCTCAGCGACATTGTCGCGACCCCCATTTCCCCGGAGTTGCTGCCCGCCCGGCCGGATGGCGGTATCGGCCAGGCCACGGAGGAAAGCGTGGGCCCCTACGAACTGCACGACTTCTTCCTTTACCATCTGGTCCGCCATGGTTCATCGCCTGACAAAATCCTTTACCTGGCCCGCAAGGCCACCTTCGACGCGCCGCAATCCCCGGGGGAAATCAAGCGCTGGCTCAAGACTTTTCTCGCGAGGTTTTTCAGCCAGCAATTCAAGCGCGACTGTGTTCCAAACGGTCCCAAGGTTGGCAGCGTCAGCCTTTCACCCCGCGGTGACTGGCGCATGCCGCCAGATGCCGCAGCCAAGGCATGGCTGGATCTTTTGGACTAGGTATCACCCGTCAATTCTCCCCGGGCCACGATCCGTCCGGATCCCGCCAAGGTGACCCGGTCGCCAACCATCCTGACGCCAACCGTTCCCGGCCTGGCAGAAACCTGGCGCCCCACCAACCTGTCGCGACCAAGGCGCGCGGACCAGAAAGGACCCAAAAGGCAGTGGGCGGAACCCGTGACAGGATCCTCCGGAACACCCGCGCGGGGCGCGAAAAAACGGGAAACGAAATCAATTCCCGGCGAGTCGGAAACCGCCGTGGCAATCACCCCGCGGCAATCGATCTGGGAAAGTTGGTCCATCCGGGGAGCCAACAACGCAACTTGCTGAGCCGATTCAATTTCAACCAAGACATCCATTGTTGAGGAATATTGGGCAACAGGTCGGACACCGAGTGCCCCGGCAAGCCTCTCATCAACCACCGATGGCCAGAATGGCAGTGCGGGAAAATCCATCTCCACACCACCCGACACCATGTTCACGAACAACGGCCCGGAACGAGTGTGAAAAACGATTTGATCCGATGCCTCCCCCGCATCGGCCAAGGCCATGGCAGCCGCCAGGGTGGCATGACCGCATAAATCAACCTCACAGGAAGGAGTGAACCAGCGAAGCGACCATTGGTTTTCACCTGAAGCGCGCCTGAGAAAGGCGGTTTCCGAAAGGTTGAACTCCCGTGCCACCGCCTGAAGGTATCGTTCCGGCACTTCTTCAATTAGGAGCACGACCGACGCGGGATTTCCGCTGAATGGAAGTTCGGCGAAGGCATCGACAATCCAAAATCTGTTGGTCATCGGGCCAACCCTTGCGCCATCCCTTATTCGCCAAAGAGTTTATGCGCACCGAGACAAGGCTCGGCAATCCCGGAATTTTCGCCATGCCCTTCCTCACCACCACAACCGGACTTGAGAAAAAATTCGGAACAGGAATTTGCTTGGACTCAAAATAAAACCTAGTTTTGCCGTGCTTACAGGTTTTGGCGTGATTAACCTGTGCGGAGCGCCAATTTTTTTTCTTGACGCCTGTCAATTCTTCAAAACGCCAAGCACCTGGAATCGACACCATGGCCACGAATCCAAACAACCGCCAGACTGCCCGCCCGCGGTTGGAATCGTTGGAAGCGCGCCTGAATCCCGCCAGCATCCAGGACTACTCCAGGGTGCTCGCCGACCCGTCTTCCTATGCCTCCAACCGCATCCTGATCACCTTGGCTCCGACAACCCAACCCAACTATCGCATGGGCGCTTACGGCGCCGGCATCCAACTGACCCGGGGATACTCGTTGGTTCCCGGCCTTTACGAGGCCCGATTGACAGGGATCACCGTGACGAGGGCGCTTCAGACCTTGCAAGCCAACAATTTCGTCGCGACCGCCAGCCCCAACATCAAGATTGAAATCGCGCGCACACCCAATGACCCCGGTTTTTCGAGGCTTTATGGTCTCAACAACACGGGCCAGACGGGCGGCCGGAATGACGCCGACATCGATGCGCCCGAGGCATGGGATCGCGCCACCGGTACCGGGAACACCCTGGTGGCCGTCATCGACACGGGCATCGATTACAGGCACCCTGACTTGGCCGCCAACATCTGGACCAATCCGGGTGAAATCGCCGGCAACGGTCGCGACGATGACGGCAACGGATATATCGACGACATTCACGGCTACAACTTTGTCGCCAACAACGGCAACCCCATGGACGACAACGGCCACGGCACCCATGTTTCCGGAACCATCGCCGGCGTCGGGGACAATGGCGTCGGTGTCGCCGGGGTGAACTGGCGCGGCAAGTTGATGGCCCTGAAATTCCTTGACAGCACCGGGAGCGGTTATGTTTCCGACGCCGTGGCCGCGCTCGATTACGCCGTCAGGATGGGAGCCAAAATATCCAACAACAGTTGGGGTGGAGGAGGCTTCGATCCGCTGCTGGCCCGCGCCATCTCCAACGCCCGGGCCGCTGGCCACATTTTCGTCGCCGCCGCCGGAAACGAGTCCTCCAACAACGATGTCACGGCCTCCTACCCCGCCAACTACGCCTACGACAATGTTGTTTCAGTCGCCGCGACCGACCTCAACGACAATCTGGCTTTCTTCTCGAACTATGGCGCAAGCAGCGTCGATATCGCCGCCCCGGGTGTCGGAATTTACAGCACCGTTCCAAACAACTCCTATGCCACCTACAGCGGCACCTCGATGGCCACGCCCCATGTGACGGGCGCCCTCAGTCTTCTCTGGGACAGCGAACCCAACCTGACCTACCGCCAAGTCATCGATCGCCTTTACGCGGGCGCCGACCGCCTTGCAAGCCTCAACAATCGGGTGGTCGGATCGCGCCGACTCAATGTCAACAACATGATCTCGCAGACCTCCGTCACACCGCCACCGGCGATTGACGCGCCGCCAATTGTTGCCTCCGTTTCGTTCCTTGCCCCCGGGGGCGCCTTGACGGGAGCGGATGTCACCTTCTCGGAAGCGATTGACCCAGGCACCATCGATTCTGGTGATTTCTCCATGACTGGTCCGAACGGGACAGTGCCCATCACGGGAGTGACCGCTGTTTCAGGAAGTGCGGGCAAAACATTCCGCGTTTCATTCGCCAGCGCCGCCACCGGGGCTTACTCGCTCGCCATCGGCCCCAACATCGCCGATCTCGCTGGCAACCTGATGGACCAGAACGGAAACGGCACCCCGGGAGAAAACTCGGACGCTTTTATCGCGCGGGCAACTCTCTCCGGATCCCTGTCCTTCGAGAACACCACCGCCCAGCCGATTCGCGACTTCAGAAACACCAATTCGTCCATCTACATAGGCGCCAACTTTAATATCGCCGACCTCAATGTGTCGGTGAATCTCGACCATACTTATGTCGGCGACCTGGTCATCACACTCAAGTCGCCATCGGGCAAGGTGGCAACCTTGTTCAAGAGACGCGGGGCGGATGGCCAAAACATGGCTGCAACCATGTTTGACGATGAGGCGACCACGGCCATAGGAAACGGTCAGGCCCCGTTCACGGGTGCCTTCCAACCCGAATCCCCACTTTCGATATTCGACGGCGGCGGTTCCAAGGGATTCTGGACACTGACCGTCAGCGACAGGGCCTGGTGGGATAACGGCACGCTCAACTCATGGAAGATGGATTTCACGGCGACGACATCCAACGCCGCCAGTTCCATGACCAAAAACCGCTCGGCTTTGAAATCGGTGGCCTTGGCCGACGCCACATTGGCATCGTTCGCGGGAGGTGCCCTTCAGGGCGCTAACGCGAGCAGTTCCGTCACCAGTCCGGGTGGAATCGCGGCCAGGGTCAGCCTCGAGGAAGGCCCCCCCATGGCCACGGCAACTCCATCGAATCAAAACGGCCAGACGCGCGCCGGCACTCCCAAGAGGACAGCGCGCGTCCAACATTGGTTCGATCACGCCCTGTGGGCGCGTGGCTGACCTGATCAGCCCGCTTTGGGAGTCGGTGCTGTCGGCTTGACAGGTTGGGGCATGGCCTTGGGCTGATCCAACTGCTTGGTGGCAGGTTTCTGATTTTCCTTGATCACGCCACCCCCTTGTGACTCCATCACCCCGCATCCACCCGGCATGGCGCAAGGTGTGGCACATCGTGGTTCCGGACAATTCGAGGAGAACGCGTTGTACTGTCGATGGAACTTGGGATGGTAAGGGCAGGGTATCAGTCCGAATGTGCCACCCGCATAAACTGGCGAAGCCAGAATAGCCACAACGAATGCCATTAGGATCTTTTTCATGGGCCAATCCCCGGTGAGTCGAGCCCCGGCTGAAACCGGCTTGGATATTGCGCAAGGGCGAATGAAAAAACTTAACCCGTCCGCCGCATCGTGCAGGAATTCCGATACCGACCCACGAAATTAACCCTCACCCCTCCCCATACAATCGGTGCGCGCCGTGCCACCGCACCATGATCAAACAGGCTCGGCGTCAAGATCGGGCGGGGCGAACCTTCCTTCGCGCCAGGCTTCCACCGCCACTGCCGCCATCGCGGCATTGTCCGTGCACAGGTTGAGCGGAGGAATCACCACCTCGATTCCATCACGCGCAATCTCAGCCAACCGGCTTCGGAACAGGGTGTTGGCCACCACCCCACCCCCGACAGCCAAGGTGCGCAGTCCGGTTTCAGCCAAGGCACGGCGGCATTTGGCCACCAAAACCTCCGCCACCGATGCCTGCAATTCAGCCGCCAAGTCGGCCCGGGCGCGATCCCACGCGGATTCGGGTTCGGTTTCCTGACATTTTCGCCAAGCCACCGCCACGGCGGTTTTCAGCCCCGAAAAACTGAAATCCAGCCCCTCCTGAATCATGGGACGCGGAAGGCGAAACACTCCGGCCCTTCCCTTGGCGGCTTCCCGCTCAATGGCTGGACCTCCCGGAAACCCCAGTTGCAGCAATGCCGCCGCCTTGTCGAATGCCTCACCCGCGGCGTCGTCACGGGTGCTGCCGATCCGCACAAGGTCCAACGGACCTCGGGCGTGGAATAGAACGGTGTGCCCACCGCTGGCTACCAAGGCGACGCAGGGGTAGATATCCTTGCCAGCGGCAAGACGGGCGGCGTAAACATGCCCTTCCAGGTGACTAACCGCCAGCAAGGGAATGCCAAGGACCGCCGCCAGCATTTTGGCCGCGGAAACCCCCATGACCAGCGCTCCAACCAAACCGGGCCGGTGATGGACCGCGATTCCCCCCAGGTCAGTCAGGCTGGTTTCCGCGCGTTTCAACGCCTCATCAATGACAGGAATCACCCGGCCCAAATGGGCGCGGGCCGCCAGTTCAGGGACCACTCCGCCAAAGCGGGCGTGCACGGCGTGCTGGCTGTAAACCACACTCGAAAGAATTCGTCGGTTGTCGGTGAAAACCGAAGCGGCGGTCTCGTCGCACGATGTCTCGATCCCAAGGAACCGAATTTCAGCCGGCACGGGGCGCCTCGGCCCGAAGGGCGGGCTCCTTCCATCGCGCCGACTGCCTGAAGAACGCCAACGGGTTGTCATGAACGATTTTGCGAATGATCGATTCCTGATGCCCGCGACGACGCATTTCCAGGATGAATTCGGGAACCGCGAGCGGGTCGGATTTCCCCCAATCCCCAGCGGAATTTACCATGATTCGGTCCGCGCCATGCATTTCGATGATGTCGGCCGCGCGCTGGGGCGTGCACTTGGTGGTTGGATACAGGGTCATTCCGCACCAGAAGCCGCCATCCAGCGCCGCCCGGACGGTATGCTCCTCGACATGGTCGACGCACACCCGGGCGGGGTTCACGCGCCGGTCGCCCTTCAGCATGTCGATGATCATGCGTGTGCCCTTGAGCTTGTCCTCAAGGTGGGGCGTGTGAATGAGGATGAGTTCATTGGTTTTCATCGCCAGGTCGAGATGCTCCTGAAAGACGATGGCCTCGTTGCGGGTGTTTTTGTTGAGGCCGATCTCACCGATGCCCAGAACACCCGGGCGGTTGAGAAACTCGGGAATCATCGCGATCACATCGCGGGAAAGGGCCACATTTTCCGCTTCCTTGGCGTTGATGCAAAGCCATGAATAATGCTGGATACCGAACTGCGCCGCCCTTCGCGGTTCCACCTCGACCAAATGTCGGAAGTAATCGCGAAAGCCGTCGGCGGATCCCCTGTCGAACCCTGCCCAAAACGCGGGTTCGGAAATCGCCACACAACCGCACCGGGCCATCCGGTGATAGTCGTCCGTGGTCCGGCTGATCATGTGGATATGCGGGTCGATGTAGTCCATGTGATGGATTCCGGCTGAAGCCCTCAATCTGATTCGCTTTGTTTTAACCGCCGTCAGGCAAATACAAAAGCCGCGGGCTGTGATTCCCGCGGCTGATCAATAGCCTTCGGCCAAAACCGGATTAACGGGGTTTCTTCCGATCCTTGCGGCGCTTCCGGTCAAGCTGGGCACCGCGCTTGAGCATCTTGGGGGTCGGGTGGTTGAACGCCTTGCGACGACGCTTGGCGGCAGTACGAAGCTTGCGAGCGCGCATGATGAACTCCTTGAATTAAGGCAGCTTACACGAGGGATGGCAAAAGCTGAACCCCCGCTCGGGAAATTTGACCCGGATTGGTCAAACCAGCCCCAACCCCCTCTTCATGGATGCGTACCAATTGAAAAACCACCCCTTCCTGATTCGAAGTCCGTGGTCATCAATCAACCGGCAGTGCATCCGCCTGACCGCGATTTCACCCTTTATTTTTCCAACAAGGCCCATTCCCAAGGCGCAGGCCTCATCAAAGGTTCGCCGGGTGAGTCCGTTGTCCCGGATGGCAAAGAATTCAAGCTTGGCGAGAAAATCTCGGCTGATTTCACTTTCCAAAATATACCCTTGCGATCGGCAGGTGCTCATCAAGGCCTGCCGGGCCTGATCCACGGTCATTCCCAAACCAAGCCCCTGTTGCAGAATGTCCCGCTCCTCGATTGTGTCGATGTATTTGTCATCGAATGCCCGAAGTTTCACCAATTCGGTGAATTCGGGAGTTGGCGCCCCCTCGATCATTCCTCATTTCCTTGAAGAAATTCTGGCCATGAAAAATCCCGCCGGGAACTAACCCGACGGGATCTGGATCAATCGCGCCTGATGAGGCGGTCACTCACTTGGCGGGAAGAATCTTCTTGAGGTCGGCAACGATCTTCTCGACGTCGGCGGACTTCAATTCACCTTTCTTGAAGGCGAAGTTGGCCTCGACCTTGCGCTTGTTGTAAAGCACAACGGTGACGTCGGCGTCCTTGGGAATGTCATATCCCTTGGGACCGGCAGGATTGTCGATGGTCAGAACGACCTTCTTCAGGTCTGCCGACTTGGCGACTTCCTTCAATTTCTTTTCGAGCGCCTCGTCGTCGTTCAGGAACACGACGAAACTGCCCATCTTGCAGTCGCTGTTCTTTTCAGTCGCGGCATCAATTTTCTTGACCAAACTGGTCAAGTCGTCGGAGACTTCGCGGGCGAAGATCATCGCGACGGGGTTGGCGCCGTTGCTTCAGACAAGGCAGCCCTTGTTGCCGGCATTGGGGCCGGTGACATGGGTGGGGTGGAACGCGCCCGGGCTCTTGCCCACCTGGGGCCCGGACTTCAGCCCGTCGGCCATGGCCATGGAAACCATCAGGCTCCCTGCCACAGCCCACGCGCCGGCGTAGTTCGGCAAACGCATGGTGACATCATCTCCTTACAAGCGGGCGACCGCCGCCCGACTATTTGGAACAATAACCCGGCCGCTCCGCCAAGGAAAGCCTTAAAATCCCCGCCCGGGAAATTTTTAATTCGCAGCCGGGACTATCTCATCCAAGCCAAGGTATTCGGGAACCTTTTGGCGCAGCACCGTCAATTGCTCCACGGTGTCACCGAGATATGCCAATAAACCCAAGTCCTGCCTGCGGATTTCACCGTTTCTTTCCAACCACGCCTTGGCCCGAAGAACCTTGTAAAGCTTCACAACCTTACGGTCGCTGATGAAAATCCGGTATTCGCGGGCCAATGTTTCCACAAGGTTTTGGAATACCGCCTGAACCTCCCTGGGCATGAAGCGGTCGCGGTCGGTGGTTTCGGTTTCCTCATACGGATCGGTCCGGATCTGCCCCATCTGGGTCAAAATTGTTTCATGCGCCAAAAGGAAATCATCCAACGACGCCACATCAGCGCGCCAAGGTTGCAGGCGGGCGTTCCGCCAGGATTCGTTCCGTAATCCGGCATCGATCAGGCGGGAGAACGCGTCCCCGCCCTGCGTCCTGACCGGCTGGCTTTCAACCTTGATGCAGAACCTGTCACGCAGCGCGGCCATCCGAAAATGGTCGGGAATCTGGTTGGTCGCGGCGAACAGCATCTTGAGGGGAACGGGCACGGCCCTCCCGTCGTCGTAGTACTTTCGCTCGTTCAGGATCGTGAGAAGCACATTCAGGATTGCGGAAGAGGCATTGAAGATCTCATCGAGGAACGCCACCTTGGCCAAGGGAAGTTTCCCTTCGGTGCGCCTTGTGAAACGCCCGTCCTTCAGGCCTCCAAGATCCAGCGCCCCGAGGATCTCCGAGGGTTCGCTGAACTCTGTCAGCATGTATTCAAAGTAACCTTCCCCGGTTATTCCCATCGCCTCGGTGAACTTCAGCACCAGTTCGCTTTTGGCCGTGCCGGGCTGACCCACCAGCAGCAACGGTTCCTGGGCGACCGCGGCAACCGTCATCAGGTCAATGATGTGGTTTTTGGCGACGAAGTACGGATACAAACTGTCGCGCATCGCCAATATGCGCCTTCGCGCCAACTCCGGGTCACCCACAGCGCTCATGACACTTCCCCCGCGCCCATGGCCTCCGCGAACTCCCTGAACACGCGTCCCCTCAAAGAGGCTTCCATCTCGTCCATGATCCACGAATCGCGGCCAGTGATCTCCCCGATCAATGGTTGGGCAGCCAAAACCTCGATACCCCTCAGGACCCCGCTCAGGCATCCCGGTATCACCATTCCCGCCGCCGTGACCGCCTCGCCAGCCAGCGAGCGCATTAATGTCAGGAAGATCGGTTCCAACCTTTTTCCAACCATGTCATCCACCGTGGAGCGAAGGTTCAGCAAGGCATCCATCAATCCCACCGTGGCGTCCCGCCCCTGGAGGTCCGCTGGTGGCCGGCTGAAATCTGTCGCCTCAAGCCTGGCCCAGAATCTTTCATCGCGCCCTTGGCCGCCTGCCAACTCAACCGCCTCCAAATGGGCATCCAAGGCAAGGTCGGAGCGCTCGCGGTGAAGCGCCCCAAGCCCACCCTGAGGCAACGCTTGCCTGGCTTCGCGAATCGCTCCCGTGACTTCCTTCAGATCCGCCTGCCGGCCGCACGCCAGCATGCGCCTGGCCACTCGGCTAAGGAAAACAGACACGCATCCCTGCATTCCCCGGGCCACCAACCGCTTCACCTCGTTGATCATCAGGCTTTGCAAGGGAGCGTTCATCAAATGCCAATGGCAGGCCAATCGCGATCCTGCAGCCAACAAGACCCACAGGTCCAAGCCAGGCACACCTTTCGACACTTCAAGGCTTCCGACATGCCCCACCAGGGCAGCGAGAGCGCGCGCGGCCCTGGTCTCGTCCATTGATACGGCCCGTTCAAGAACACCAAGCAATACCAAAGATTGTTCCTGATTCGGCGTACCTCCTTTGTCGAATTCCCGCATGCAGGCATCGAAAGCCTTGTTGGCCGAGGCCTCGTCCCGGGCTGACCGCAACTCCTTCAAACACTCAGGGATGCTTCCCAAGAATGCCGCGAACGGATTGATGTGCTGATCAGGTTCCAAGAGCCTCGAAATCTCCCGAAGCGACGAATACATGTATCGCAACTGGCTGGTTTCGGGGAGTTTTCCGACCGGTTCAATTTCAGCGGGCAAGGGCCCAGGCAACCCTCCTCCTGGAGCCTGCTGAAATCGGTGGGAGTAGGCTATGAGGGCAAGCGAAACCGCCTTGAGCAACGGCGAGGCCTTGGCCTTGGGCACGCTTCGGTCCCATTCAAGCGCGCGGTCCATCGCCCTGTTGGCGTCCGCATCACCCAGTAGCGCGAGTCCCACGGCTTGGGCGGCGTGCCCCAGAACCATCACCGCGTGGCGGACATCAGCCCCCCGACCGACCCGAGGCAACTTGGACTCGCATTCCGCCAAAAATCCTGACACGAGCGGACCGATCATGGCGACCTGGGCCTCGCGCCCTGCCGCGCTCGAACGACCCACCCGCTCTGTCATGAGAAAAGGCATGTCCCCGGTCAGGCGCAAATCTTCAACCAACCGGCGCACCAGCCGATCTCGGGCTTCCGCCAACAGAAGGAGGTCGCCGCCACACAATCGGGATACCTCACGAGCGGCCCACCAAACATGCCGAATCGGCCAGGCTGCCTGCCTTGAGGATTCGCGGAGGTAATGGGCCACCGGATCCGGAACGGACTCCGGCCGGGCACCCGCCGCCCAGGCCGCCCAGTGCCTTCCTGGCCCTCCATCGGGCAACCAATTTTCCATGTCCGCGGTCGAGGAAATGCCGTGAACCGCCATTTCGGAGGCGAACAAGGCCCGCCAGTTTTCCTTCGATTCATCCTGCCACGCCACCACTGCCAACAACTTGGCCGCCTCGTGAATATTTCCCATGGCGGTTTCAATCATCGCCAGGTCCTTGAGCACGCCCATTCGCTTGGGAGCCAGCAGCGGGCCCTCCATTTCCCAAAAAGACATCACAAGAGCGTTTCGGCGCTCTTCCAATTCCCGACTATTAACTGTCTCCCTTACCGAAGTAGCGGATTCGATGATTCGTTCCTGTTCCGGAATGGGAACCGCGGGGAGTGTCGGAATTTCAGCGGCTGGTTCTTTCTTGGGACGGCCTTTTTTAACTTTGGACACTGTTTTGGCGGTGTCCTCGGGGGAATTCACTGGCGGCGGCGGTTCCCGGTCGGCAGAAACAGGCTGGATCACGGGTGGCGATTCCACAATCCATGCTTCGAAATCAAACCGGTGCTGTTCCTTCCAAACAGAGGCGATTTCGGCATCCTGATGAATCACATACCTCACCCAATGATCGAGAAGGCTGAAATCGCCTTCACCATCCGGCAAAGCCAGAACTCGAAAGGTTTCCCCTTCCCCCGATGGAAGGACCACGCGAATCACCCCGGCTTTGGCCTGAAATGCGCGGCGAAGCATCGTTGGAGCCATCTGCGGGGCGATTCTTCTGTCACAGGGAAGATAAATTCCGTCCATGCCCGGCAACATGGCCAAAGGAATCGACATGGGAGGGGGTTCCGTCCTGCCGCGACGCGCGATGGGGCGCCACCGGAGCATCACTCCAGGTTCCGGGGCGGTGACCACGCCGAACAGGTAGTTGGACAACTCCGCCAAGGGCACCCTCGCGACCCATCGCTCCAGCTCGCCCATATCCTCGCCCGGATACCACCAAGCCACCGCCTGTTCTGGAACAGCGCGTCGCTCCAGACGGAGGGGAACCTCCACGGGAATAGTCCAATGCCCCATTTCAACCGGGATGGTGGGCCCCACGGCAAACCTCGCGTGCCGCTCGATTTCCTCAAGCAAGGGCTTGGCCACCGATTCCCATGCCCGGTCGGCATGACAAAGGATCCAATTCCCGGCCTCGGCATGGATTCCGGCTTCCAGTGGATGGCGGAATCCGGCTGGCATCCAAACGCCCCTGCCGCCATGCTCCACCAAGACAGACGCTGATCCGGAGTTAATAAGTCCTAATAAAACAAATAGCGGCATCCTCGTGCCATGAACGACCCATCTCCCCTCGGCTTCCCGGCCAAGGCTGCCCAGTCGCGCCCCGTCGTGGCCCAACGCGATCAAGTTCCCCGCGATCACGGAGGCGCGGCGCCTTTCTGGAACCAGGATCAATGTGGCCTGGTCCCATGGATCGGGCAATGACGCGGATTGAAAAGGAACCAGTTCCGGCCAGAAAGTTGGCCCCCGGTCCGGCTTCGCCAAAGGCCTGGCAACGGTATGGGCGCCCAATTCACACAGCGGTTTCTCGGCCTTTTCGCGTTCCAATGAAACAATCCAGGCCCCGTCGGGCTGGCGCCAGCATGCCACGGGATGGGGCACCTGCGCGCCTAGGCGACGCACGAACGACACGAGGTTCGCGCCTGTGGGCAACCGGATAGGCATGTCAATCCTGTTCCGTTACCCTTCGGCGGCGTTGGCCCGCCTGGCTTCTTGTTGGCTGGTCGATGAAGACGGGACATCCACGGCCGTTCCACCCCGGGTGATGACCACCTCGGGATGCTCGCCCGCGGGCAACAGTCCCGATTGCAGCAATTTCGACACCACCCTTCGGTGCAGTTCCTCGTGCTCGAAAGGCAGGGCATCGGCATCCGATTCGAGGTCAACCTTCACCTCGTAACGACCCGTGGCGGGATTCACCCGCAGTTTGATGGTCATTTCCGCCATCCATTAATCCTCTTAATCGGTTGAAACAGGCAAATTTTCCAGCTTGTGCGCCACGGCATCCAGGTCGGGTGCCAGGAGCCTCACCAATCGGGCCAAGCCTTGGGCGTCCATCGACCGGTCGAGCATCAACTGGTCGCGCATCCCCCTGAGGAGCGGTTCCCTTTCGGCCAACAACGAGGCGATTCGAAGCCGTTGAGCCTCCAGGAGACCGCGAACCTCCGAGTCCAACGCCTCGCGGGTGCTCGGGGCCAGGTCTGCGTATCGCTCCGGGCGCCCATCCTGCTTCCAATAGTGGCAAACACCGGCGGAGGGGCCTCCCATGCCATACACTTCCACCAACTCGCGGGCTGTCTGGGTCGCCACCCACAGGTCATGGCCACTTCCAAGGGATAGCTTCCCCTCGAGCAGGATTTCCGCTTCACGGCCCGCCAGGAGAACGGCAATGGAGTCAAGCAACTCGGGCACCGAGTGGATGCGCCGCCCCGCGGAGACCTGCGTGTAACCCAGCGCGCCGGCGACATCCTCGCCCAACGCCACCCGCTCGGGCAACTGGGAACCCTGCAAGATCAACCCGGCGACCGCGTGACCGCACTCATGGCCAGCGACCACTCGCATTTCGGATTCTTCCAGCACCAGCCTGGTTCGCCCTTCACTTAACGCCGAATCCACATCGGCAGGAGTGGTGGCATCGGTCCGCCCGGAGGCCAGGCGACGCCTGGCCAGCAGTCGGCAAAGCGCGTTCAGGTGGTCGCCGCTGTGGCGGGTTCCAGCAGCGGCGCCGGGAACCTCGAGGCGGGTTCGCCGCACCATGTGGTCCACCGTTTCCGGCAACAGGTTCAGTCCCATGGCATGGCCGTGAACCCCGATGATCGCCCTCCGTGCGGCGGCATCCGGATAGGGGACATGAAGGTGAAGCTCGAACCGTCCCGGCCGCAGCAAGGCTGGATCCAACGATTCCACGAAATTCGTTGTCGCCACAACGAAAACTAGTTCCTCCTTGCGAAAACCGTCCATTTCCGTGAGCAGCATGTTGACCATCGAATGCTCAACCCCCGACCCGGTGTGCGTTCCGCGCCGCACGGCAAACGAGTCGATCTCGTCGAACACGATCACCGCAGGGGCCGATTGCCTGGCCCGCAGGAACACCTTCCGGAGGTTTTCCTCGCTTTCTCCCACCCATTTGCTCTTGAGTTCCGGCCCCGAGACCACCTGGATGCTCGCTCCCAATGCGGTCGCCAAGGCCTTGGCGAAAAGGGTTTTTCCAGTCCCGGGGGGACCCCAGAATATGAGTCCCCTGGGCAGAAGGCTTTCAAGTTCGCGAATCCCGCCATCATCGGACAATCCGTCCCGGCGGGAAAGAATATCAAGTATTTCCGACTTAATTCTCTTTTTCAGATCATCATAACCACCAATATCGCGATCAAGGTCAACGCTCGGAATGCTCATCTCGCCCGGAAGGGTCGCCTGGCGCAGTTGGCGGTACGCCGCGTCGGGCTTGTCGGGCAGGTCGGGGCCCTCGATGGCTCCCAACAGCCTGCGCAAACGCGCGGCATTCACCCCGGAGACATATTTGTAAAGCGCCGGCACTTGCACGGTGGCGCCGAACTTCCTGCATTCGGCCCGGGTGATCAGGCGCCCGATCCTGGCCCGTGGAACTCCCATCAGGGCCACCCGGTGCGGAAAGGCGTTGGCCACCATCTCGGGAACCGGCAGGCTTGGATCGCTGAAGGCCAGCCAGACGCGGTTGGGATCCTGGTAGAGAAGATTCACCACATCCCGGCCAAGGTCGGTCACTCCACCTCCCACCCCGGCCGTGAGCAAGTCAAGGTGCTGGATCACCGGCACCTTGTCTCCCGGGTTCTGCAGGTAAGCCAGCAATTCACGGTACATTGCCGTGGTGAGGGACACGGGAGGCCCCGCGGTGTCTCCACCGGTCGGCCTTCCGGCGATCACTTGGGTGGCGATGGGCGGCTGAAGGGTCTTCAGCCGGGCGCGCATCGACAAAAGCACCGGAATCCCCAGTTCCTTTTCGCATTCGATCAGAACCGAGACTCCAAGCCTCAACCGCCTCACCGCTTCGGCCAAAACCTCGCCATAGGCGATGTCAATGGCGTCAGCCACGCTGATTTGTTCCGGACAGTCCTCGGGCCGAATGACTAGCATCGCGGGTTCTCAGATCTTGATCGAGATGGTCAGGGTGCGCTCGGCGTCGTTCTGCTCAATCCGCTGCACCTCCCCTATTTGGGCCGCCTTGCGCTTGAGCGCCTCCGAAAGCCAGCGATGGTTCACGGCATCGATCTCGCGGCGCGCCAGCGGCAGCGCCTTGGCCAATTCCGCCGTTGCCTCACGGGTTGCTTCCTCGCTTAGCTGCTGTTTCTTTTCCTCGACCGCCTTGGCGATTTTTTCCGAGCGCTCCCGATCCCTTTTCTGGTCAGCCAAATTCCTTGGAACCATCACCTTCACGACCTCGTCCTTGGCGACCTCCCGCTCCACCGTCACCCTCACAGCCAGGCTGTCAGGGTCGATTTCCACCCGGCATCCATCCACCTTTCGAGACACAAGCCCCCCACCCTCAACGGGCGAGTAGCCGGATTCGGCAAGAACATTTTTAAGGCACTCCCTCATTTCCGCTTCAGGCAGGACTGAGAGGGATGAGAGCTTGGTCGTGATTGAATCACATCCGCTTGCAACGACCTCGACTTCGGCAAGTTCCAGCTTGTAGGTTTGGCTCATCGACTGTCTCCACGATTCAGTGCCCGCATGTTCCTGATTTCCAGTGCGGCAACCTGAAGCCGGTCCCTGGTCATCGCCGGGACAGCCTCTTTGAAGGCCATCGCAGACGCGTAAGTCTCGTCAATATAGACCAGCTCCTCGGCCCGATCCCTGAATGCCGCCATCCCTGACAACATTTCCTCGACAGCCAAAAAGTCGGTTTCCCATGCTGATAGTTCCGAAAAGGGCATTGCCCCGGGAGCAGGCAAACGATCCCGCAGGGCATTCATCCAGTCCGTTTTGCCACAGGCCGCTTCCGCGCCCCTGATCATCCCGCGAGTCAGGTCCGGCCTGCCGGCCTTGGCGCAAATCCCACTCCACACCTCCCATGCCGCCAAAATGGCCGAACGGCCTGCTGTTCCCGCAGAATTCCATTGGGTCAACGCCTTGCGCCACCTCCATTCGGACCAAGGCATGAGGGATTCAATCAATGGCAACAAAGGGGGCCGGAACAACTTTTCCGGATCCAATCGGTGCGCCTTCGAAAGAGATTGGGCGGGAAACCCCAGTACGAACCAAGCCCCCTCCGGGCACCCCGCGTTCGCCCATCGGGCCACCTCGGGTTCGGAGGCCAAGCTCAGGCATCTCCAAGCCGCCAGCGAATCTCCGCTTAGCCATGGTTCGGAGGAGTCCGGAAGTGCCGGGGCACCTGAGGCGCTTGCGGCAATGCGAAGAGAGGCTGGACCGAATGAAAAGGACAGGTCCGCGGGTTTCCACCGTCGCCAAGTAGGCATTCGAACCACCTCATTCTCCCGATAAGGGGCGGGAAAAGGGGAGGCTAAACCTCCTCCCGAGGCCACAAACGCGGTTATGACGGTCTCGGCCAGCAACGCCTTGGCACCGGGTGCGGACATCTGCGAAATCTGAAGCTGATTTCCCGATATGGAACCGCTCCGGATTCCCGGTGGGCCATCCAGCCGGGCCATTCGCACCAACCCCTTGAGGATCGCCTTATCCCAATAATTCGACACCATCCTTCGGCTCCGAGACCACTCATCTTCATTATGCGCAAGAACTTGAGGCGAATTCGACCCGTTTTTAAAACTCGGCTGGAATATCGGTTTTTTGCTGATTAACTTTTTACCTGTCGGCGGTTCAATCCTCCGATACGGTTCACGGATGAACCGGTGGTCAAGCAAGGAAGCAACTTCTCATGAGCAACACCGCGCCTGTTTTTAAGCCTGTCGCCCGCATCGGCTTTTTTGGACCCAACGGTTATCACGGTGATCGCCGCCACGGCAGCAACCTTTGGGATGCCGGAATCAGGGCCTCGTTGGAATACGCCGAGGCCGAGGCCGTGGCGTTGCCGGAAAAACTTGAAGGCAAGCGTGTCTCCAACCTTCTGGCGAATGTCGACGGCCTTGTAGTCACGGGCCACGACGCATCGCATTACCGCCATTCGGACATGGAAGAACTCTTCCAATATTGCCGAAAGAACGCGATCCCCGTTCTGGCGATCGACCGAGGAATGCACGCCATGAACACCGCGTTCGGCGGCACCATCATGACCGACATGGGGCGGGAGGCACCGGACATGCTCCAGCACCGTCATCCGCCGGAGCGTGGCCTGCGTCACGGACTGGTTGTGGAGGAGTTCAGCCGCTTGGCCAAGCTTTATGGCGAAGGTGAGATCATCGTCAACAGCGAGCATTCCCAGGCAGTGGGGCGGGTGGCTCGCGCCTTCAAGGTTGGCGCCCGGGCGATGGATGGAATGGTGGAGTCGATCGAAACCAATCCCGAGGATCCATGGTGGGCCTTGGGCATCCAATGGCAGCCAGCATGCGCCACTTCCTCGGGGCTGGACATCCAGATTTTCCGATGCCACATCGAGCGCTCGCGCGCTCGCGCCGCGGCACCTCGAGCCAAGGCGGCCTGACAATATCAAAATGGTTTGGCCGGGGCGTCTTTGCCCCGGCCAAATGTGTGTCTTAAGGCTTTAAAATCAGGGAACGAGAACGGCGTCAATCACATGGATCACGCCGTTGCTGGCGGTGATGTCGGTCTTGATGACCTTGACCTTTCCATTGAGTAGAACACCACCGTCCTTGACTTCGATCTTGAATTCCTTGCCGTTGAGGGTCTTGGCCGACTTTCCGTTGAGTTTCACGGCTTGTTCAGCCATCACTTTGCCGGAAACGACATGGTACTTGAGGATGGCGCCGAGCGTTTCCTTGTCCTTCAAAAGCGCCTCGATCTTGTCTTTGCCAAGCTTGGCGAAAGCCTCATCGGTCGGCGCGAAAACGGTGAAAGGCCCCTTCCCTTCAAGCGCCTCGACAAGGCCGGCGGCCTTCACGGCTGCGACCAGGGTTTTGAAGCTGTCGTTGCCGGCGGCGACGCCGACGATTGTCTTCTCTTCGGCGCGAGCAAGGGAAACCAGGGCGAAGCCCATCAAAGTCGCGGCAATCAATGGACGAATCGTCATCGTAAACACTCCCAATCGTTTTTTAAGTAATCAGGCCGGCCGAACCGGCAACACATGATTAGGCGCGGGAATTCAAAGCCCGCCGGAAAATCTGGCGAAAGCCAGCGAATTCGAAAAATAAATTCAATATCAGATGGCTTGGCGCGGCGCTTCGCCACTTGGTCCGTTTGACCGCGGAGGGATCGATCTAGGGTTTGATGACGACTGGAACAGGTTCCCGCGCCGGTCGGGATACCGGGACAGCGTCAGGAGATTCAGGCTTGTTTGAGGAGGCCACCGGATTTTCAGACAACACTTGGGTTTCGTCATGAACGGCTGATTTTTTGCCGGGCACGACCAAGCCAGCGGCAACCACCAAGGCCAGTCCCACCAGCAAACCTGTCCGCCCCTGCCACTTCATTCGCGTGCCTCCATGACAAATGTGCGTTGCTCGCCTTGTCTAAGGAGGAAGCATCAGGGGCGGACCTCAACAGAACCGCTGCTTTCCGGCGGTGCAACCGTCAGGGTCTGGCCAGATTGAACTGGATCTTGGCGTCTTGTTCGACGGTCCGGCCAGGAAGAACCTCGCAAATGGCCTTCAGGCTGATTTGTTTGGAAAAACCAGGCTTGGCACCCTGTGGAACCTGGATATCCAGCACCGCCTCGGTCGCATCGGCGGGCACGACAACATTCACGCCCTCCTCCCGTGACACCAGCTTGACAGTGCCCTGGAACCCCTGCCTTTCGATTTTCACGGGCAGCTTTGCCTTCCCGCCTGCTTCACCCCTTCCGGGTCCTGTCACGGAAAGCTGCTGGATCGGCTTCTTGGGAATCACGATCAAGGTGACCAGTTGCCCCTGGTCGGAGACCGGCATGGTCTTGGGCGGCGCCTTGGCGTTAGCGCCCTCAGCCGGCGGCATCGTCACATTGGCTTGGAATCGCGGGACCACAAAATAGGTGCCGGCCCGGGCGTTGCTGCGCACCTCCAATTGAAAATCCGCGGTCGTCTTGTCATTCGCGACCATCAGCATGTTGTTGTTACCGTTGGCCACGCGGTAAGGGATGTCCTGCTGGTTGACTGAGCCGATGGTGACCTGAACCTGGTCCTTCACCCTCTGGTTTCTCTTCACCTGCCAAGAAAGGCCGAGTTTGTCGCCCTGCTCGACCACGATTTCCTTTGCCTTACCTCCGAAGGAAAGTTCCACCGCTGGTGTTTCCTGGCTTGTGGTCACCACCATCGCCTCTTCAATCCGGACCGGATACGGGTTGTTGTTGCCTGGATTCCCAGGCCAAATCAGCCCTGCGTGGCGGGCCTCCCTTCTGACAGGACGGGTGTTTTCAGCAAGAACCGCTCGTCCGGTCACAACCATGTGGGAAAGCGAGATACCCGCGCCGCCAGTCGACTCAACAACGATGGTTCCGAGCTTTTGCCCCCCCTCGATTCTGGAAGGCAAGGCTCTCGTCCCGCGCGGCAAACCTTCGACGGCCAGGTCGATGGGGCCGTCAAAACCATCCATCCTTGCCGCGAGAACCATGACGGTGGCCGGGGAGCCCGGCTTCACTCGGGGAGCGCCGTACTGCCCCAGGCCATTAAGCGTGAACAGCTTGAAATCCGGATTTCCGGAATCAATCCGCAACGCGTAGACAAGGTGCGGGCCGCCCTCCAGCTCACCGTCTCGAGCCGAAACCATGACCTTGTAGATCCCATCCTGCGGGGGAACAAACCGGAACGGGCCCGGGTCCTCGCTGCGGTTGAAGAACCATTGGGGGTGAAGGGGCTCATTCCCCTCATCGATCTCCCGGCCCTGGGTATCCTTTTCCCCCTTGATCACCATCATGAAGTCCAAGTCCGTGCCGAGCCGGTCTCCCAGCACCTCGATCCAAAGGGGTTCTCCCTTTTTGGCCTCGAACTGATACCAGTCCCTGTCCGCGGCCTTTTCGATCCGCCCGGCAACGAGCGCGGGCAACTTGAGGTTCATGGCTTTATCTGGAGTATCATTGTCCGGATTTTCCTCTGTGGGGTCGATCGAGGAAACCGCCACCGATGCCGGCGTGCCGTCGGGAAGCTGGATCGGGCGGAAATCGACCAAGGCCGATCTGAGGATGTTGGGCACAGGTCCGCCTGGAAGCGGGCTGATGCGCGACCGGGCCTGCTGAAGGCCCGGTGCCCCTCCCCGAACCGGGGCTCCTCCGGCTAAACCACGGCCATAAACAGTAAAATCCCTTCGATTGGCTGATGCGATGGGTGGAAAAACGGCCTCGACGCGCGAACCCGCGGAGACCTTCAAAAGATAAAAGCTGTCCGGCCCGCCCTGCACATAACCGAACGAGAAAACCCTGATGAAAATAGGACCATCAGAACGCGGTTCCAGTTCCGCCCAGGCGTCCTCGTTTGCCTTGTCCCGGGCCGACGCCAGAAGCGAACCGGTTGAGTCGTAGACCTCAATCGCCCCTGGCAACCTGCTGTCGGTGCTGGTGGTCCCCAGCCAGGCGGAAAGCCTTTGGCCTTTTTTCGCGTTCACCTTGTAATAATCCACATCATTCGATCCCGTCAGAAACCCGCTGGCGACGGCTCCAAGCCCAAGATCCTGAGCTGTTTCCAGATCGTTGTTGGGTTCGCTCTCGTCCACGGCGGGTCCGTCGCTGATCAATATTTTTCTGGTGTTGCTGGCCCCGCCCTCGGTCATCAGCCTGACTTCGATCCAGCCCATCGCCTCCCTCGCTGGAACGCTGAACTCAATGCGTCTGGAACCAGGTGCTCCTTGCGCCGCCATCATCCTCCCGCCGTTGTTGGGCATCCTTGGATTGGAACCAGCAGCTGACTTCTCCTCCATTTCAACGGGAAGAACCTTCCAGCGGACTCCATTTCTGGAGACATCAACGGATTTGAGGGTTTCAAGGCCCGTGCCATGAAAGGTTACCGTCGCGGTCTCACCTTGCCGAAGGACTCCGGGTTGCAATCGGACGACTTGGGGCACCGGTTCAAAATCGGCCCTTATTTCCGGCAAAAAAGTTAAAAAAACAACTATTCCAAAGAACATTTGCCTGAAATCGAAAAGATTCATGAGAATTCCCCGTGATGGATTTAAACTTGAGGAACTTTTAAGGCCGCAGCTTCGTCTTGATGAGAGCCTACCTTAAGTGCCGGTCGATTGCACAACAGAGTTTTTTTGAGATTGTTGGGAATTTGTGAAGATTTAGTTTGATTTCTTGCGATTGGCACAATTAGGCTTTGGTCGGATGGTGTTGATTAAGACAGTTCCTCATGGAGAGCGCACATGCTGACGATTTGGGGCAAGGCTCAACAGTTTTGCGACGGTGTGTCCCGGCGGGATTTCGTTCAGGTGGGTGCCTTGGGCGCTTCCCTGACCATGGCCGACATCCTTCGTCAGCGCGCCCTCGGCGCCGCCAAGGCCGCGGGAAGCAAGGCTAAGGCCGCCATTCTCATTTACTTGCCCGGTGGTCCCTCCCACATGGACATGTACGACCTCAAGCCGGAAGCCCCCAAAGAGTTCCGCGGTGAATTCAACCCCATTTCCACGAATGTGCCGGGCATTCAAATCTCCGAGCACTTCCCTCTGCAAGCCAAAATGTTCGATAAGCTGGCGGTTGTTCGTTCCCTTGTCTCTGTGGATGAGCACTCAGACTCGCTCGTGATGACTGGCTACAGCGAGCAAACCAACCGAGTCATGCAGCATCCCAGCTTCGGTTCGGTGATGTCCAAACTGCGCGCTTCTGCCAATGGTGCCGATTCCGTTCCTCCTTTCGTGAGCCTTCGCGGAATGAGCCGTGGCACGGAACCTGGTTTCCTCGGCGTCGCCCACCGCCCCTTCACTCCCGGAGGCCCTGGGCTGGCGAATCTGAAGCCCGCCACCTCCAACACCGGGCTGAACCTCGAAGCCAGGAAGGATTTGCTTTCCGGTTTCGATGACCTGCGCCGTGACATCGATGCCACGGGAACTCTTTCCGGCATTGATACCTTCACCGCCCGGGCATTCGACATGGTGACCTCGGGCGTTGTCCGCGAGGCATTGAACAACGAGAAGGAAGCCGCCGCGGTCCGCGAGCGCTACAAGGGTGTTGAGTCATTCCTCACCGCCCGGCGACTTGTCGAAGCAGGCGTTTCCTGCGTCACATTGTCGATCGGTGGCTGGGATACCCACAGCAACAACTTCCAAACCCTGAAAAAGCAACTGCCACAGGTCGACCGAGGGATCGCCAACCTTATCGGCGACCTGCATGAAAGGGGCATGGACAAGGATGTCGCTGTTGTGATGTGGGGCGAATTCGGTCGCACACCGAAAGTCAACGGATCGGCTGGTCGCGACCACTGGTCTCCCGTCATGTCAGCCCTCGTCGCTGGCGGTGGCCTGAAAATGGGTCAGGCGGTCGGTTCCAGCACCGCCCGTGGCGAACGCCCCAAGGACAGGCCCTACAAGGTCTCCAACCTCCTTGCCACCCTCTACAATGCGATGGGTATCGACCCCGCCCAGACCTTCCAAAATGGAAATGGTCGTCCGATGTATGTTCTTGATGACCGCGATTTGGTGACCGAACTGGTCTAATCCAAACCGGCTTGCTGTTGATTGCCCGCCCCCGTTCAGCGGGGCGGGACCCTCGCCGCCTGCCGTCGATGGCCCCGCTCCGTCTGCTGCATTCCTTGCAGAAAAATGGAGATGCGAAGCCATGTTCCGTTCTTTTGGGTTTCTTGTGGTTTTGCTCTTTGGGAATGGGCAACTGATCGCTGCCGACGGAAAGCTTGAGATTTTTCCTCCAAAACTTGTTCTTTCCGGGCGAGATTCCTCGGCTCAAATTCTTGTCACCAAAATTCTTTCAGACGGCACCCGAGAGGATTTGACCGCTGAGGCGTCTTTTGAGCCTTCCAGGATTGGATGGCTCAAGCTTACCGGCGGCAGGGCTTTCAACCTTTCGGACGGTCAAGGAACCATCACCATCAAGGCCGGTGGCTTGGTTTCATCAATACCGGCAACTTCC
>CAWUNZ010000011.1:0-30438 GCA_963923445.1 uncultured bacterium | reverse complement strand
AGGGCGCGGCGCGACGCCCCACCCTGAGCATCGTGGTGCCGGCACGCAACGAGGAGGGAAACCTGCCACGGGCCCACCGGGAGATTACCAGGGTGCTCGAGCGCCTGGGTGAAAGCTACGAGGTATTGCTGATCGACAATGCCAGCACCGACGGGACACGGGCGCTCGCCGAGGACATTTGCCAGGGCGATGCCCGCTGGCGCTACCTGCGGTTCAGCCGCGACTTCGGCGTGGAAACCAGCATGTTGGCGGGCCTGCGGGCCTCGCGTGGCGACGCCACGGTGGTGCTGTTCAGCGACCTGCAGGATCCACCCGAACTGATCGGCACCATGGTGGCCAAATGGCGGGAAGGCTTTGATGTCGTTTACGGCGTGGTGAACCGCCGGGGTGGCGAACCGTGGTGGAAAAGGCTGGGGGCGCGCCTGTTCTACCGCGTGATGAGCGCCGCGGGCGAGACCCCCTTGCCGCCGGATGCCACCGATTTTCGCCTGCTGTCGCGGCGGGCACGCGAGGCCGTCGCTTCGTGCGGTGAACGCAACCGCTATTTCCGCGGGCTGAGCCATTGGGTGGGTTACCGGTCGTTCGCCATGAGGTACGATCGCCGCCCGCGCACCGCCGGCGTGAGCAAGGCGCCGCCGTTTTACATGATGGCCTTGGCGGCGCGCGCTCTGACTTCATTCTCCATGGCGCCGGTGCACCTGCTGGGCCTGGGAGCCATGGCGGCCACGGGCGCCGCATTATTGACAACGGCACTCTGGATCATCGGCGTTCTGGCCGGCGCACAGGCCCTGACCGTCTCGCTGGTGCTGCAATGGTGGACGCTGGCCGCCGTGCTTGCCGCCGGCTGGACCTGCGGTGAATACGCCGGGCGCACTTACAAGGAAAGCCGCAAGCGGCCCGAATACCTGGTGGATGCCTCCATTCGCTGGGAAGCCACTTCCGAAATAGCGGCGGCCCAAGTCGCCCCCCAAGTGGAATCCCGCGCCAGCTTCACGGGATACCACACGCCACCGGAAGCGCCAGCAACCCTGTCATTGCCCGGCCGGCAGAGGCCCGCCTGGGCCCCGGTCAGACGCGCCTGAAAAACACCCCTTCGGAGAGCACACCCATGAGCGACAGCCTGAAAAACGAGATCCTCGCCCTGGTTCGCAAGCATGCCGAACAGAAGCACGCGGCCAAGCCCTTTGTGCCGGGCGAAACCATGGTTCCTTACGCCGGTCGGGTTTTCGACCACAACGAGGTCGAGGCGGCGGTGGACTCGGTGCTGGATTTCTGGCTCACGCTCGGGCCGCAGGGGGAAGCGTTCGAGCGCGAACTTGCGGCGTCGATTGGCGTGCGCGAGGCCCTGCTGACCAACTCGGGCAGCAGCGCCAATTTGCTGGCCGTCTCGGCGCTGACCAGCCCGACGCTCGAGGGGCACTTGGAACCGGGCGACGAGGTGATCACCGTGGCGGCGGGGTTCCCCACCACGGTGGCGCCCTTGGTGCAAAACCGACTCGTTCCCGTGTTCATCGATGTGGACATGGGCACGGGCAACCTGCGGGCCGACATGCTGGAGGCGGCGCGTGGACCGCGGACCCGCGCGGTGATGGCGGCGCACGCGCTGGGTCACCCGTTCGACATCGACGCCGTGCGCGCGTTCTGCGACAAGCACGACCTCTGGATGATCGAGGATAACTGCGACGCGCTGGGCAGCGAGTGGAACGGCAGGCGCACCGGATCGTTCGGCGACCTGGCCACTCAAAGTTTCTACCCACCCCACCACATCACCATGGGCGAGGGTGGCGCCGTTTTGACCGACAAGCCTCGCCTGCGCCGCCTTGCGGAGAGTTTTCGCGACTGGGGTCGCGATTGCTGGTGCCCTTCCGGCAAGGACAACACCTGCGGGAAACGCTTCGGCTGGAAAATAGGAGACTTACCCGAGGGTTACGACCACAAGTATGTCTACAAACACCTGGGGTACAACCTGAAGCCGCTCGACCCGCAGGCCGCCATCGGCCGGGCGCAACTGAGGCGGCTGGACCACTTTGTCGCTTCCAGGCGCGCCAACCACGCCTTCCTGATGGAGGTGCTGCACAGGTTCGAAAACCTGATCCACCTGCCCGAACCTGATCCCCGGGCCGATCCCTCATGGTTCGGGTTCCTCGTGGTGGTTCGCGACCATGCCCCGTTCACACGCGCCGACCTCGTGGCCCACCTGGAGGCATGCCGCATCCAGACCCGGCCGCTGTTCGCCGGAAACCTGCTGCGCCACCCGGCTTTCATGAACATCGAACGCCGGGTGGTGGGCGACCTCCGCGTGACCGACAAGCTGATGAACGACGCGTTCTTCCTCGGCGTGTATCCGGGCCTGACCCAGCCCATGCTCGAGCACATGGCCATCTCGCTGACCAGTTTCCTGAGCAACCCGGCCAAGGGGCGCAAGCGGGTGCCGGTGCCCACGCGGGCGTGCTAGGGTCCATGCGGATTTCGGCGCGCGCGGCCCAACTGCTTCTGCTGGCCGCCATCACCCTGGCCCACATCGCCACGCGGCTGGAAAGTTTGCGCCAATATTCGCTGGGCAAGCGGCAGTTCTATCCCGAGACCTTCCGCTACTCGCTCGCCATCATGGCGGGGTTCGGCCTTCGCCCGATCCCGTTTTCCGGCGACCCGGCATCGATCCCGTTGCAGGACTTTTTGGCCCTGCAGGCCGACTCGATCTCATCGACTGATTTCAACATCTGGAAAAACTCTCCGCACGAAACGACCGGGCCCATGAATCGGTTCCTCACCTTTGAGGACCAGCACATGACTTGGCCGCTGTACACCACACGGGTGCTCGACCTTTTGGCCGCGGCCGGAGTTTGGAGCGTGTTCGGCATCCGCTGGGATTGCCTCTTTTTGTTCTACCTCGCGATCAGCGCGACCGGGCCTCCATGCCTGTGGCTCCTGACACGGGCGCTGACAGGATCAGGCTGGACGGGGCTGGTGGGAGCCCTTCTATATGCATGCAACCCTTTGGAAATGGTGTTTGTCTCCTTTTCCCCACGCGACATCAGCCCGCTTTGGTTCGCGGTTCCGGCCTGGACTTCCCTCGCCTGCCTTGTCGGCCGGGGAACATCGTGGGCAGGGTTGGTTGCCTCGTGCCTTCTCACCGGTTGCCTCGCGGGCCTGGGCCTCGGCTTTCGGCACGATGCCCTGGTGACCTGCATGGCAGTCGCCGGGCTTTCGGCGCCGTTGGTGCTGGCTTCGGGCCGAGGATGGGCCAAGGCCGCCGCCGCGCCGCTGGTCTCGTGGGCGGGAACCCGGGGGGTGATCGCCGCCATCCATCTGGCCTGCCCGGCGCCACCGCAGCAATCAGGCGTGGGTTTTCATATGGCCTACTACGCCGAGGAAACCCGCTGCTCGCTTTTCCACCTGGAAAACAGCACCGGTGTCAGTAGGGACGACCTGCAGGTGATGCAGCGGGTGGCGCACGAGAAACTCGAGCGGGGCATGGAACCGATTCCGCTGGAGGCGACCCGCTGCGACGAGCTTTATGGACCGGACCATGCCCGCCTGACGCGGGAAATGCTGTTTCGGACCTTGCGGACCAATGCTTGGACCTGGGTGACCAAGGCCCCCGAGTTTGCCTGGCGCGCCCTGCGCGCCACCTTGCTGGAAGACCTTCCCATCGGCGGGCACATCCGGGTTCTACCGCTGCGGGACGAACCGATCGGCGGCATCGGCCGTCACCTGCTGGCGCCCATGGCTTGGATCGGGCAGGCGGAACCGGTTCTTTTCGTGGTTGGCCTGGCCATGGTGGCAGGCGCGGGCCTGGCTCCGGGACTTCGCGAGCGGACACTGGCCTTGGGCTTGGGTCTTTTCTCTTTCGGGTATATCGGGGTTCTGTTTCTTGTTCTTCCAGAATTCAAGCACGCCGGCCTTCTGGTCCTGCCCATGTGCGCCTTGGGCGCCGCGGGCCTAGGCCGATTGGTTCACCTGCTTTCCCCGGAAGGGCGGGCGGCCACTTGGTCGGCATTGCCTACCCGGTGGATCCGCTTCAGCGCGGGCGGCGCCGGCATGATGTTGGCCACCTGGTTGGGCCTGATGCCCCTGGCCTGGGTCATGTCGAAAACCGCTCGCGCTGAAACCATTCAAACAGTGAACAGCCTTGCCGCCGAAGCGAATTGGAAAACCAACGAGGGCGATCCGCTCACCAAGGAATTGCGTCGGCGGGGCGATGACCTCAACAACCCGGAGGTTTGGCTGCTGGAAGTGGAGGCGGAGGAATCGGGCGTTCGCCTGGCCTGCCGGCAGGCCCACCACGACGCGGATCCGCCCTTGGTGCAGTATTTCCAGTCCCCCTCCACCTTGTTCCAGACCTGGCACCGCATTCCCCGTGGTGAACCCTGCCTGTTCGCCCTCAGCCTGACCGGGCACGGCGCCTTCGGCGACTCACGCGCCGACCAGGTGCGCGTGGACATCCTCGGCAATGGACGCATTCTGCGCACCGCGCGTGTCCGGATGAATGACTCGAACATGCCGTGGTTGAGAACCGTGGTGGCGCCACGGGAGAACCACATCGGGAACCCGGTTTTGCGATCGTTCACCCGCTCCGGCGTGACCATGCACGGAACCAACACCCGCCTGCCCATCCTTGGCATGCGCCCGGAGGAGATCGACCAGTTCGACAACCCAGCGTTGAAACCTGAATGGGAAGAGGAGGAGGAGGGGTTCGATCCAAGCGTTCGCAAACCGAGCATCAAACGGGAGCAATAGTGTGGGTTCAAAAGGATCCATGGATTGTGCTCATGGGGCCAACGCCCCACGCTCGCCAAACAAGCTTTTCGGAATCGCCTTGCCTTGCCCAACCTTCCCCGGGTACACGCCACCGGTTGGGGAAGGAGTACGCGACGGATGCGACCTTGGGCGCGGATGGCCTGTCTTGCCTTGGCGATTCCCGCTTGCGGGTGCGCGCTCTCACCACGCCTGAAGGACAAATCACTCTCGGCTATCGGTGATACCCCGGTCAGGGAACTGGAACGGGGCTACAAGGTGCATTCCCCGGATGTGATCGGTGTCGAGGTGGAGGGTCGCGACGACCTCGACGCGGTGATTCCGGTGGGCGCCGACGGGCGCGTCCCGCTCGCCGATGGTCGCAAGATCCGGGTGGACGGCTTGCCGGTGGCCGAAATATCCCGCGCCATCGCGGACCTGTTGGACTTGCGACCCGAGCAGGTGCGCGTTCGGGTGGTGGATTACCGCAGTCAGGTGGTGTTTGTGGAGGGCGAGGTGGAGGGCCAGGCGCGGGCTGTTCCTTACATCGGGCCTGAAACTCTGCCCAGTTTTCTGAAACGCGCCGGCGGCTTGACCGATTCCGCCGCTCCCGAGCAGGTGGAGGTTCGCCGGAGCAACGCCGCGGAAGGCAAAGCCCCCGAAACGCTCAAGAGCGACCTGACGGAATTTGAAAAACACCCAGAAGCGGCACGGCAAATCCGCCTGATGCCGTTCGACCAGGTATCGGTGGCAACCAGCAAGCAGTCGATCGTGCGCCGATGCCTCCCTCCCTGCCTGAGTTGGATGTGGCCCAAGCCCAACAAACCGAAGGCTTCCGCCACCCCGGCCGATGATCCACCCGCCGCCCCATGATTCCCGCCCGTCAGGTCGCCTTGTCCCGCGCTCCCCGGCCGTGGTATGCGCCAACTTGAGGAATTCCGGAAGAAATATCCGCGGGAGGAAATCGGATGCGCTTGAGCTTCTCTTGGAAGGCCGCGGGCATGGCATTGGCTTTGGCGGGAACGGCGCATGCCCAGGTCGCCGCGCCCGCGCCCCTGCCCGCCGCCGTGGCCAACGACCCCGGCCAGGCCCGCGTGGTGGCCTACATCTATGAGACCATCCCGATCACCCGCGAGGAGTTGGGGGAATACCTCATCGCCCGCTTCGGCACGGAGCGACTCGACCTCCTGGTCAACAAGCGGATCATCGAGATCGAATGCCGCAAGGCGGGGGTGGATGTCACCCAGGCCGAGATCGACGAGAAGCTGAACAACGACCTCGCGGGCCTGAATGTGGACCGGAAAACCTTCGTGGACCAGGTGCTGGCCAAGTACAAAAAAACCCTGTTCGAATGGCGCGAGGATGTGCTGCGCCCGCAGATTCTCCTGGCCAAGCTGGTGCGCTCGCGCGTGAAGGTCACCGACGAGGATCTCAAGAAGGCTCACGACGCCTACTACGGAGAGAAGGTCGAGTGCCGGCTCATCATGTGGCAAAAGGGTGAGGAAAAGGCGGCGATGTCGGCGTATGGCAAGATCCGCGACTCCGACGAGGAGTTCACACGCGCCGCCCGCGGCCAGAAATCGCCCTCGCTGGCCAGCGCCGCCGGGCGCATCCGCCCCATCGGCAGGAACACGACCGGCAACGACGAGCTTGAGAAGGCCGCATTCGCCCTCCAACCGGGCGAGGTGAGCGCCCTGATCGGTACCCCCGAGGGTATCGTCTGCGTGAAGTGCGACAAGCGCATCGCCGCCGACACCGCCGTCTCCATCGAGTCGGTCAAGGAAAAACTGACCAAGGAGATCTTCGAGAAAAAGGTGAACGCCGAGATTCCTGTCGTGTTCGCCGAGATGCGCAAACGCGCCAACCCCCGCCTGCTCATGGGTGGCACCACCGCCGAGGATATCGGCCAGCAGGTGAAGCAACTGCTCGAGGAAACCGGGGAAGTGAAACCCGTGAAGCCGCAGGGCGGAGAGATTGTTCCCGCGGGGGCGAAAGCGCCCGCGCGCTGATTGTTTCCACCCCACATGTCTTCCTGACACCCGGCCGAAAGCGCCGGGTGTTTTTTCGTGTAAATTGAAAACCTCGGAGGATTGCCCATGCGACGGATTCAAAGGCTGGTTGTTTCAGCGGCGATGCTTTTGGCGGCGTTGTCAGCGCACGGGGACGAAAAACTGGCGGGCAAAGCCTGCAGGTCGGTCCACCTTCAGTACCAGGCACCCGAGGCTGAGTGGTTCCACAACGCCATCGTGGTGGAGAAGTCGGCACCGGGAACCTACTTCTGCGCGGGTGGATTTTCGCAGGGGTACCTTGGCATTCAACAACTGGCAAACGGCAAGCGCCTGGCCATTTTCTCGGTCTGGGATCCCACCAGCGGCGACGACCCTTCCAAGGTGGACCCGGCCAAACGGGTGAAACTGGTCGAAAAAGGCCCCAAGACTCGGGTTGGGCGCTTTGGCGGCGAAGGGACGGGCGGACAGTCGTTCATCGATGACCTGCCATGGAAAGAAGGGCAGGAGGTGCGCTTCCTGCTTCGGGCCAAGGCGCTTCCCGAGGAAAAGCGCACCGCCTACTCGGCATGGGTCGCGATGCCCGGCGGGCCTTGGCAGCATATCGCCACCTTTTCAACCCAGTCCGACGGCAGGTTGCTCAAGGGATATTACGCCTTTGTGGAGGATTTCAAGCGCGACGGCGCCTCGCTGAAGCTGGAACGGTTGGCCACCTACAAGAATACCCAAGTCCGCGATTCCAAGGGCGAATGGAAGCCCGTGGCCAAGGCCCGCTTCACCGCCGACTCGAATCCTTCCCTGGCGATCGACGCCGGCGCCGACAAGGGCGGCATGTTCCTGGCCACCGGAGGCGCGACTGTCAACCAGCACGCCAAGCTCAACGGCCCGATCGCGCTCGACGCCAAGCCCGTCGCGGTGGAGTTGCCCGAAGGGGCAAGGTGAGAGCGTAGCAGGGAGTCCTACGCCAGAATCTCGGTCAGCACCCGGCCACGGCTGATGGCAAGCGGACGGTTTTCGACATCCCGAACCTCGGTGTCGGGCGCGTGGCCAAGGCAATGGAACACCGTCGCGAGGAAGTCGCACGGGCGCACCGGATCGCGCAACACTTCCGCGGCATGCTTGTCGCTGGCACCCAGAACCGTGCCGCCGCGGATGCCGCCACCGGCCAAGGCGATGGAAAACACCCGGCCCCAGTGGTCCCGGCCACCCTTGGGATTGAAGCGCGGCGTGTGGCCGAATTCCGAGATCCAGCACACGAGAGTCTCTTCGAGCATGCCCCGCTCATGCAGGTCGGTGACCAGCGCGGAGAAGGCCAGGTCCGTGGGCGGGATCAGCCATCCCTTGATCGACTCGTTGTGCTTCTCGTGGGTGTCCCAACCGCCACCGTTCGGCTTGGCCTTGTCGTAATTGGCCCACTGCACCTGAACCAGCGACACCCCAGCCTCCGCCAAGCGCCGGGCCAAAAGGACACACTGCCCGTACTTGGTGCGGCCGTAGCGGTCGCGAACCTTGTCCGATTCACGCTCCATGTCGAACGCCACGCGCGCCTGACGGCCCGAAACCAGATCGAGAGCGCGTTGGGCATGGAGGTCGAATGACGAACTCGCGGCAGCGGAAAGCAGGGATTCGGCCCGGCGGTTGACCCCCTCGAGCAGCGAACGGCGCTGGCCGATCATGTCCGGATGGAAGCCGCCCTTGGAGTCGCCACCGGGCAGGGAAAAATGCGGATCCGATGGGTCGCAATCGAGGAACCATGGGTCGTTACGCCGGCCGAGGAAGCCCGCGTCGGTACCGGGCCAAGGGTCCTGACCGTTGTTGTTGGCGATGCGCTGGGGCATGGAAATGGCCGCGGGCAAACCGCCTCGACCCGGACGCAGGGCCTGCACCAGCGCCGCGAACGATGGCCAGTCGTTGGGCTTGCCGGGCTTGGCGTTCTCGCGATTGAGCGGCACATGGGGCACGCCCGTGAGCATCTGGTATCCACTGGAGGAGTGGGCGTTGTCGAGGGTGACCATCGAACGGATCACCGCCACCTTGTCGGTGATACCAGCCGTCAGTGGCATCAGTTCCCCCACCCTCAATCCAGGGGTGCGCGTGGCGATGGTGCCGAACGCGCCGCGGATTTCAGCCGGGGCATCGGGCTTGGGATCCCAAGTCTCGTGGTGGGCGATGCCGCCGGTGTTGTAAAGCACAATGGCCGACTTGGCCTTGCCAGCAGCGCCGGCGGCGCGGGCCCGCAGCAGGCCTGGTAGCGATAACGCTCCCAATCCAAGGCCACCGACACGCAACCATTCGCGACGGCTGATGCCATCACACAGAGGGACGGATGGGCCCGTGATTCGCAGCATGGACAGAACCTCGGATGAGGCAGGCAGGATCCAGCTATATTGCCTCATTCATCGGCGGAAGCAAGCGTGGGATTGAGACTTGGCCCTCCTGACGGTTTACCATCCAAGTGCGAGCAGCCTCGAGGGACAACGAACATGGACCTTCTGGCAGGAATATCACCTTGGGAAGCGGGTGGGTTCATCACCGGTCTGTCCTGTGTGTGGATGGTGGTGATTGGCAATATTTGGAACTTCCCGGTCGGAATCATCAGTTGCACCTGTTTCATGATCCTTTTTTGGCAGCAACAACTTTACGGTGAAGCCGCTCTTCAACTCGTGTTTATCGCCCTTGGATTTCACGGGTGGATCCACTGGGCAAGCAGCAAGTCCACCATGGAATCCCGCAAGGGGATTGGCCATGTTCAGAAGACCGAGGCTGTCATTTTGGCGGTGGGAATGGTCCCACAAACGAGCTTGCTTTGGTACATTCTGACGGGGCTGAACGGGTCGGCACCTTTATTGGATTCGGTGATCACGGCACTAAGCCTGAACGCCCAGTGGTTGCTCAACCGCAAGCGTGTTGAGAATTGGGTTGTATGGATCGCGGTGGATGTACTGACCATCGGCCTGGGTGTCTGGAGGGGAATGTATCTCTTGGCAACGCTTTACATTTTTTACCTGGCGATGTGTGTTGCCGGGTGGGTCCGCTGGCGAGCCGAGATGAACCCTGGAGAAGCCCAAGCACATGCCTAGCCGCGGCCTGGTCATCGGCAAGTTCTATCCGCCCCACCGGGGCCATAAGCACCTCATCGACACCGCCATGTCGGATTCAGACGAAGTTCATGTGATTATTTGCGACAGGTTGGGCGAGGATCCACCCGCGCCCTTGCGCGCGCGATGGATCAGGGAAATCCATCCCGGGGCACGGGTCATGGTGGTCGAGGACACCTATCCTCCCGACGATTCCGAGCTTTGGGCCCGACTTGTCAGGCAATGGCTGGGGTTCATTCCCGATTCGGCCTACACATCGGAAGACTACGGATACTCCTTTTGCCGCTTTTTAGGCTGCCGGCATGTCCAGGTTGACAAGGCGAGGATCGCGTTTCCCGTCTCGGGGACAATGGTTCGGACAAGGCCGTTGGCTTGTTGGGATTATCTTGAAAAGCCGGTGCGGGCCCACTATGCCTTGCGGGTGGTGCTGCTGGGTGCCGAATCCACGGGCAAGAGTACCCTTTCCGGAATGTTGGCCCATGCGCTCGGCACGATCGCCGTTCCCGAATTCGGAAGGGCCTACACGGAGGAGAAGATTCGGCAGGGGACCGGATCGGTCTGGAACACGGAGGATTTCGTGGTCATCGCCAAGCGTCAGGTTGAGATGGCAAACGAGGCGGCGGGTCATTGCAACAGGGTTTTGATTTGCGACACCGACGCCTTCGCAACGGCGATATGGCACAGGCGATACATGAGTTGCAGGTCCGCCGAGGTGGAGTCGATCGCCGCCGCTGACAAGCAGCCCGACTTATGCATTCTTACAGATATTAAAACTCCGTTTGAACAGGACGGTACCAGGGACGGGGAGAATATCCGGGGCTGGATGGATGCCGTTTTCCGGGAGGAGTTGAAAAAGTCAGGTCGCAAGTTCATCGAGGTGAATGGTGACCCGAAACAACGGCTGGAAACAAGCCTTGCTGCCATACGGGAATTGGCGGCACAACACGGTGCCGACAACCTTGAACCGAATGGGAGTCACCCATGTGGTACCTGACTGACAAGCGGCATCTCGACCACGACACCGGCGCCGGGCATCCTGAGCGGCCCGACCGCCTCCGCGCGGTCTGGAAGGCGTTGGAAACGGCAAGGCTCACCGAAAAAGCGCGGCCACTGGAGTACCGCCAGGCACCGCTGGAAGCCGTTCACCGGGTGCATGCCGCGGCGATGTTCGCCAAGGCGGTGGAAACAGCCAAGGCCGGCGGCGGTCACCTCGACCCGGATACTCCCGTCTGCCCGGCATCGCCTGAAATCGCCCTGTTGGCCGCGGGCGCGGCGTGCGCGGCGGTGGATGCGGTCACTCGCCCCGATGCCCCGTCCCGGCGCGCCTTCTGCGCCATCCGTCCGCCCGGGCATCACGCCACACCCACCAAGGCGATGGGATTCTGCGTGGTCAACAGCGTCGCGGTCGCCGCGCGCCACGCCCAAGCGCGCCAAGGGATCGGTCGCGTGCTCATCCTCGATTGGGATGTGCACCATGGCAACGGCACACAGGATATTTTCTACGAGGATCCATCGGTTCTTTTCATCAGCCTGCACCGGTATGGAAACGGGTTTTATCCGGGAACCGGACATCCGTCGGAGACCGGCGCTGGCAAGGGGATGGGAACCACCCTCAACCTGACCGCCCACCCCGGAATCGGTCAAGCGGCCTATCTGGGCCTGATGGATCGCGCCCTGGAAGCAGCCCGCCGGTTCAAGCCCGAACTGGTGCTCCTGAGCGCCGGGTTCGACGCCTGCGTGGACGACCCGGTGGGCGACATCGGATTGTCGCCGGAAATTTTCGCCGAACTCACCCGACGCGTGCTGGACTTGGCGAACGACACCGCAGGCGGACGGGTCGTTTCGCTCCTGGAAGGTGGATACAACCTCACGCGATTGGCCGAAGCCGCCGGGCACCATGTTGAAGCCCTGGCACGGAATTCAACCCGCTGAGGCCTGTCTCAAGCATGCGCCGCTCACACCAGCACGGCGTCGATCACCTTGCCGTGCACATCGGTCAACCGGCGATCGATGCCGTTGTGGCGCACCGTGAGCCTTTCATGGTCGATACCCAAAAGATGGAGGATCGTCGCGTGCATGTCGTGACCGGTCGTGATGTCGCGCGCGGCCTGATAACCCCACTCGTCGCTCTCACCATGGGCCACACCGCCCTTGATGCCAGCGCCCCATAGCCAGCTCACAAACGAACCGCCGTTGTGGTCGCGACCGGTGGAGCCTTGGGCGAACGGCGTGCGCCCGAACTCGGTCGTCCATACCACCAAGGTATCCTCGTCCAGTCCCCTCGCCTTCAGGTCGCGCAAAAGCGCCGCGATCGGACGGTCCACGCTCAGCGCCATCGGCGGCAATTCCTTCACGATGCTGCCGTGGTTGTCCCAGTTGTTGGTCGCACCCTGCGGGCCGCTCCACACCTGCACGAATCGAACCCCGCGTTCCACCAACCGGCAAGCCAAAAGGCACCTCCGGCCGAAATCATCGGTAGGCTTTTCGCCAATACCGTAGGCCTTGTGTGCTGATGCCGGTTCCCGGCCGATGTCGAACGCCTCCGGAGCGCTCGCCTGCATCCGCGCCGCCAATTCGTAGGCCGCCAGCCTCGATTCCAGCCGCGAATCACCGGGATGCCGGTCACCATGAGCCCGGTTGAGGCGCGCCAACAAACCAAGCCCGTCGATATCGGCCTGCCGGGTGGCGAAGGGAAAGGCCTTTGCCGGGAACAGGTCGGGCACCGGCTGGGCCGCCGCGGCGTTGATAACCATTCCCTGATGCGCCGCCGGCAAGAATCCGGATGAAAAACATCCTTGTTGATTGTAGGGAAGTCCCCGGGCATCCGGCAGCACCACGAAGGTGGGCAGGTTGTCGGCGATGTTGCCAAGCGCGAGGGAAATCCAAGACCCCATGCAAGGGAACCCGGGCAGGGTGAATCCCGTGGTCATGAGGTAGGCGCCCTGGCCGTGCACATTGGTGGTGCCCTTCATGGCCATCAGGAAAGCCATCTCATCCACCAGACGCGCCTGCTCGGGAAAGACGCTGCTGACCCAGCGGCCCGATCGCCCGTGCCGCTGGAACGGGAAGGGGCTTTTCATGATCGCCCCGGGCATGGCGGTGAACCCCTCGGGCTTCACCTTGGGCCCCAGGTTCTGGCCATGGAGTTTTTCGAGCGCCGGCTTGTAGTCGAAGGTGTCCATGGGGCTGGCGCCGCCGTTCATGAACAACTGAATCACCCGCCGGGCGCGGGGTCGGTGGTGCAGGCCGCCATGCGGCGCCACGGGACCGGCCAAGCCGTCGCGCGCCAACATGCCCGCCAAGGCCACGCCCGCGAATCCCCCGGCGATGCCGTCGAGCAAGTCCCGCCTGGTGGGTTGGCTCATGGCGTCACTCCACAAACAGGAATTCATGGGTGTTGAACAGCACGCGGCACAATTCCGCGGTGCCATGCCGGGTAATCAGGTCGGCGGCCATGCGGGCCTCCTCGGCGGATGGGGCGCGTGACAGGACGCGGGAGTAGGCCTCGGCCGCGCGCTCGTGGGAGTTTGCCTTTTCCTTGTCAATGGCCTTCGCCAGCATGCCGCTGAAATGCAGGATGAACTTGTTGTTGTAAAGCGCCAAAGCCTGCAAGGCCGAGGACGATGAGGCGCGCACGGGTGTCAGCAAACCAAGGTCTGGGAAGTCGAGATTTTCCATGAACGGATCGGGGATTCCACGCCAAACGAACCGGTAAACGGCGCGGCGGTGCGCCGGCTTCGATCCCCAATCGAACGCGGTGTAGTCCACCGAGGGCGTGACCTGGATCGGCGGGCCCGTGCGGAATTCCCTCGCGCCTGGGCCACCCATTCCAAGGTCGAGGCATCCGGCCACCGCCAGCACGCCATCGCGATAGGCGTCTGCATCCACCCTGCGGCGGTTTTGGCGCCACAACAGCCGGTTGTCGCCGTCCACCCCGGCGGCATCGGGCCGATGCGCGGATGTCTGCCTGTAGGTGGCGCTGGTGACGATCAGGCGATGAAGATCCTTGAGGGATTCCCCGTTATCTCGCAACCTGCTGGCCAGCCAGTCGAGGAGTTCCGGATGGCTGGGTTCAGCCCCCATGCGCCCGAAGTCGCTCGGCGTGTCGCAAATTCCCTTGCCGAAATGGTGCTGCCAAACACGGTTGGCGATCGACCTCCAGGTGAGCGGGTTGTCGTGACTGGCAATCCACTCGGCCAGGGCGGCCCGCCGGGCCGACTCCGGGGCCTGCTCGCTCAAGGCGAACCGCGCCTTCAAACCCGACACGGCGGAAAGGGCCCCCGGAAACGCCTCCGCTCCGGGTTTGTCGAGATCCCCCCGGCGCAGCACGAAAACCTGCCTGGGCTTGGGTGTCTCCTGAGGAGTGCCCGGGCCCACGGCCAAGACCACCTCGGAACGGGGGCCGGCGCCATAAACCTTGGCAGGTGGTGGTAAAACAGCCAGTTCCCTGCGAGCCAAAAAGTCGATCGCGAAAGATGCTATTTCGAGCCGTTGGGCTTCCGTCCGCGCGGCGGGGGGCATTGCAAGGGCCTTTTCCACATTGGGGGGAACAGCCGCGGCGCGTTTGGGATCATCCGCCGTGACGGACAACCGGGGCCGGCCGATGAGATGGCCGCCGCCGTGCAGTTGACGCAGCGAAACGGTCAGGCGGGTTCCAGCCTTGGCCTCGATAGGCGCGGCCAACTCGAACACGGCCACATGGGGCTTGCCCACTTCGGGGAAGATTCCCCAAGCCGTCTCGGGCTTGCCATCAATCGCCCGGGTGATGTCCCAGCCCGCCTGATTGAAATCCGCGGTGGCGCGGGCGATTTTCAGCCGCGCCGATTTTCCCGGGCCGGTTTCCGCCACCCACACCTCAAATTCGCTCAAGTGCAGGTTGCCATTATCACAACGGCCCGGTCCGCGCATCGGCAGGGACTCGTGTGGCAGCACCTCGAGACGGATGGCGGTGATCTTGCCTGCCGGGATGGGCCCGGTGATCTCATAGGTGTCCTTCTCCGGCTTTCGGCCTGAGGCCAACAGGGAACCATCGGGCAGCAATTCAAGGGGAGTCCCATCGATACCCACGAAGGAATCGGGCGCCAGTGTCGTCCACTTGGCCGACTTCTGGCCGCTGAAGGCCTTTTCCACAAGCGACTCATTTTCCGACGCCAGCAAAACGGCCTTGTCACGAGACTTGGCAGCGGTGGCAAGGGCCGTCCAGCGCCTGCGATTCGCGGCCACCACCGCGTCCTCGTCCAGGGGAATATCTCCCTCCACCACCCCGGCGAAAACCGCTTGAAGCGCGAAATAATCGTCCTGCGAGATGGGATCGAACTTATGGGCATGGCAGCGGGCGCAGCTCGCCGTGGTGCTGGTGAAGGCCGCCATGGTCTGGTTCACCAGATCATCGCGATCCATGTAGTCGAAAGTGGCGCGCGCGGTGGTGAAGGCGCTGTGGTCGAACGACCCGGCGCCGAGGAAACCCAGGGCCCGCAGGGCACCCGGCTGATCGGGGTAAAAATGATCCGCCGCCAACTGCTCGCGGATGAACCGGCCCCAAGGCTTGTCAGCGTGGAGCGACTCGATGACATAGTCGCGGTACCTCCAGGCATTGTCGCGCGGCAGGTCGTGCTCGTAGCCGTGAGTCTCGGCGAAATGGATCACATCGAGCCAGTGCCGGGCCCAACGCTCGGCATGGCGTGGGGAGGCCAACAACTTGTCCACCAGCTTCTCATAGGCCTTGGGATCGGTGCTGGAGACAAAGGCATCCACTTCCGCGCGGGTGGGAGGCAGGCCTGTCAGGTCGGCATGAAGGCGGCGGATGAGGGTGGCCCGATCCGCCTCGGGCGACGGCTTGAGTGAAGCCTTGGCCAATCGAGCGGCGATAAACGCGTCAACAGGGTGGGCCGATCCCGCCGGAACCGCAGGCCGGACCAAAGGCTTCAACGACCACCAGTCGCCGCCCTTGTTCGTCGCCAACACCCGGGGATCAGGCGCGCCGGCGCGGATCCAATCCTCAAGAATCTTGATGTCCGCTTCCGGAATCGGCCCCTTGGGGGGCATCGCCTTGGTTCCCGGGGCGCGGCGAACGGCTTTCATTACCAAACTGCTTTCCGGCTTGCCCGGAACGATCGCCGGGCCGCTGTCGCCGCCTTGGGCCCACCCCGATCGGCTGTCGAGGGCCAAGCCGCCCTTCATGGTTCCCGCCGCGTGCGAATGGCACGCCAGGCAATGCCGCTTCAGGACCGGTTCCACCCGTGTGGCGAAGTCGTCGGCCCCGCCGGCCATCAGGGCCAGCGCCAGCCAAGCCGACATCGCCATGATCCTCACGCCAGCACCTCGCGGACCACATTCCCATGGATGTCGGTCAGGCGGAAGTCGCGGCCGGCATGGTGGAAGGTGAGTCGGGTGTGATCCAGACCCAACAGATGCAAAATGGTGGCCTGCAGGTCGTACACCTCCACCGGACGCTCCACGACATGAAAGCCAAGATCGTCGGTGCGGCCGATGGTGACCCCTGGACGGATACCGCCGCCGGCCATCCACATGGTGAAGGCCTGGGGATGGTGATCCCTGCCTTGGGAACGGCCGAGCGTGGGGTTGGTTTCCACCATCGGCGTGCGGCCGAACTCGCCGCCCCAGACAACCAGCGTTTCGTCCAGCATGCCCCGGCCCGCCAGGTCGGCCACCAAGGCCGCGCTGGCCTGATCGGTCGCCAGGGCGTTGCGACGAAGGTTGCCCGCCACATCGCTGTGGGCATCCCAGCCTTCATGAAAGATCGTCACGAACCGGACGCCGCGTTCCACCATCCGCCGCGCCAACAAACAGGCCCGGGCGAACGAGGCCTTGGCCGGGTCGCAGCCATAACGCTGAAGGGTCGCCTGACTTTCACCCGAAAGGTCGAATAATTCCGGCGCCGAGGCCTGCAGCCGAAAAGCCATTTCGGCGGCGGAAAGGCGGGTGGATGTTTCAGAGTCGGCAACGGCGATGCGGGGCTTGGTGAGTCCGGCGGCCAAGTCGAGCGCCGAGCGTTGCGCCTCGCGGGTGATGCCCGGCGGGTTCGACAGGTGCAGGATGGGGTCGCCCTGGTTCCTGAGTCTGGTCCCGCCATACACCCCGGGCAAAAACCCGCTCGACCAAAGCGCCGCCCCACCGGAAATGCCCGCGCCGGTGGAGAGAACCATGTAAGCCGGCAGATCGGTGGTTTCAGCTCCCAGTCCGTAGACAACCCATGAGCCCATGCTGGGTCGGCCCGGTTGTGAAAACCCCGTCTGCAGCAGCGTCTGCGCCGGGGCATGGTTGAACTGCTCGGTTTTCATCGAGCGGATGAAGCACAGCTTGTCGGCCACCTGGCCCAGATAAGGAAAGACCTCTGAAATATCCGCACCGCTGGCGCCATGCTTGCGGAATTTGAAGCGAGCACCCAGCACGCCCGCTTCCGGCCTGATGAACGCGTAGCGTTGGTTGCCGATCACCGAGGGCGGCAGGGGTTTGCCTTCCAGCCGGGTCAGTTCCGGCTTGGGGTCGAACAGGTCGAGTTGGCTGGGTGCCCCGGACATGAATAGGTGGATCACCGCCTTGGCCCGTCCGTGAGCCATCGACGGCTTCGGAGTCAGGTTGGCCACCGCCCGGTCCGGCCGCATGGCCGCCAAGGCCAGCGGAGCCAGGGAAAAAACTCCTTGGCGGAGGAATGCTCGGCGAGCAGGCAAAAGTTGGTTTTCCCGTGTCATGGCCGTGTCACCGCCTCATCCAGGTTGAGCAGCACCCTCGCCAGGCCAACCAACGCGCCTTCCCGAGCGGTCCCGTTGCCGCCCGCCAAGGCCTTGGCATCCGCGGTTGATGCGGACAGGCGGGCGCGTTCCTTGCCGACAAACTCAAGGCACAGCGCGAGGTCGGCGGGCGATGGCGGCCGAGTCAGAACCCGGCGGAACATGAGGGATACGGCCGCGGTATCGTCGGGTTGCTTCGCCCCGAGACCACCCAAGGCGCGGGCGGCCTCCAGGTACATCGCGTCGTTGAGCAGTGTCAGCGTTTGCAGGGCGGTGTTGGATGATTCCCTCCTGGCCACGCATGCCTCGCCGCTGGGCGCGTCGAAGGTGGCCTGAAAGGCGAACGGCGCGGTCCGCTTGGTGAAGGTGTAGATGGTCCGCCGGTGGCGGTCCTCCCCCTCGCTCACCTTCCAAGCCAACGGACCGTAGGTGCCCTCGGTTGTGATGTTCGCGGGTTGTGGTGGAAAGACCCCGGGCCCTCCCGATTTTTCCGACAATAGCCCGGATTCCTTGAGGGCACCGTCACGGAGCATTTCCGCCTCCAGGCGGAACCGGCCGGCGCGGGCCAGCAAAATGTTTTCGGGATCCCGCGCGACTTGCTCGGGCCGTTGATCCGAAGCCTGGCGGTAAGTTGCGCTCAACACCATCTCCCTGAGCATGGCCTTTTGCGACCATCCCCGTTCCTGAAAGGTGACGGCCAGCCAGTCGAGCAGGTCCGGATGGGATGGAAACGCCCCTTGCAGGCCGAAGTCACCCGGTGTGGAGACGATCCCCCGGCCGAACAATGCCGCCCACATGCGGTTGACCGCCACGCGGGCGGTCAGCGGGTTTTCGGGCGCGAACAGCCAGCGGGCAAACCCGAGACGATTGGCCGCCGTCCCCGGAGGAAGGCCAGGGAGAAAAGCCGGGACGCCGGCGGATACCTCCTCCCTGGGATCGAGATACTCGCCCCGGTGCCTGCGGCGGGTGGGCCTGGGATTGTCCGCGGGACGCTCGCGCATGACCAAGGTTTCCGGTCCCTTGGGCACCGAGGCGCGCAGGGCCTCGATCTCCTTGCGAGCGCCGGCCAACTCGGTGCAGATTTGGGCATAATAACTGCGCAAAAGTAGCAATTGTTCGCCGGCAGGTTCGCTTTTCCCAGCAAGGGCCTTTTCCACGGCCACCGGCATCAATGCAGGTTGATCCTTGGGGCCGGGGCCAGACACGGTCAAGCGAAACTTGCCAAGGCTGGCGACATAGTGCCTGCCGAATTCCAACACCACCCGCCAGGATTTGCCCGCGGGCATCGGCTTGTCCGTGAAAAACGAGGCGGCATTGCGTTTGCCGGGCTGACCGGGAACGCCCCACCCCGTTTGCAGGTTATCGTCCAGCACCAGCATCGCGGAGGATCCGGCGCTCTGGGTGGCGCGGCTGAAAGCGACTGGCAGGCCATCCACTTCCAGCCGGATGCGGGTCAAAAGAAAGTCACCCTTGGGGCCCTCGTAATAGCTCAAGCCCGGGCCACCAGCGGGCAGGCGCTCATCAGGAAGCGCCTCAACGCGCAACTCCGTCATGCCCGCGAGCGAACCATCACCCTCGAGGGTGTAAATGTCGTTCTTGGTGGCGTCGCCGTCGGCGAAGACGACTCCATCCCCCTCATGGCGAAGCCGGGGAAGGTTGCTGGCCAGGCGCGATGGCAACAGGGGATCGCGCCTGATTGCCCGCGCCCTTTCCCTAGCCAGCCACTCCGCGAAGGCCTTGTCGAAACCGTTGCCCGGGAACTTCGAGGGAAGCGCCTTTTCCAATTCCACGGCCTTGATGGCCACCTCGCGCGCCCGGGCCAAAGCGCCCTCGGCGGCCATTTCCAGCCCGGGTTCGTCGGTATTGTCAAGGAATGCCATCACCCTGAAATACTCGGTATGTGTAACCGGATCGTATTTGTGGGTGTGGCATTGGGCGCAGCCGAGGGTGAGGCCAAGGAACGCCGTGCCCGTGGTGCCCACACGGTCAGCCACGGCGTGGTAGCGGAATTCGAGCGGGTCGATTCCTCCCTCCTCGTTGAGCATGGTGTTCCGGTGAAAGCCGGTCGCCACCACCTGGTCGCGCGTGGCCCCCGGGAGCATGTCACCGGCCAGTTGCTCAATGCCGAACTGGTCGTAAGGCAAATCGCGCCGATAGGCGTTGATCACCCAGTCGCGCCACGGCCAAATGGTGCGGGGCCGGTCCTTCTCGTATCCGTTGGTGTCGGCATAGCGGGCCAGGTCAAGCCACTTGCGCGCCCACCTCTCGCCATAGCCGGGATGGGCCAACAACCGGTCCACCAGTCGTTCATAGGCATCAGGGCGGCTATCGCCGGCAAAGGCATCAGCTTCCTCAGGGGTTGGAGGCAGACCGGTGAGATCGAACGACAAGCGACGGATTAGCGTGTAACGGTCGGCTTCAGGCGATGGTTTCAGGCCCGCTGCCTCCAAGCGAGCCAGCACGAAGCGGTCGATGGGACCACGGCACCATGCCTGATGGTTAACCGGGGGAACCGGTGGCTTTACCGGGGCGACAAAAGCCCAATGCTGGCGGTACTCGGCGCCACCCGCCACCCAGGCCCGCAGGATGGCCTTTTCCTTGTCGGACAAAACAAGGCCGGTGGAGGCCGGCGGCATATGGGCGCTTCCCTCGGCGTCCAATCGGGCCAGCAGCAGGCTTTCCGCCGGCTTGCCGGGAACCACCGCCGCTTGGCCCGAGCGACCACCCGCACGGGCGGAGACGAAATCGTCGAGCCTGAGTTTGCCTTTGCGTGCCGCGTCATCGGGGCCATGGCACTTGAAACAGGCCCGGGCCAAAATCGGCCTCACATCGCGGGCAAAATCCGGTGGAGCGGCAGGTTGGAAAAAGGCCAGAATCATGGCGGCAAGCATAGGGAGGGCACCTGCGGTGGGATATTCCAAGCCTAACCCGACACGCCCGCGGGATAAAGGGCTTGGGCATGGTTAGAATGGACTGATGGAAGCTTCAATTCCCCATGGCCTTGACCTTTTGCTGGATTCGTCCTGCAAGTTGTCCCCGTCGATTGTGGGCATGGTGCTTTACGGTTCCGCCGCCCGTGGCACCACAACACCGAATTCCGACATCGATGTGCTGGTGGTGCTTTCCGCCGACACACCCTTGCGCCGGGGTCTTTACAACCTTGTTGATGAAATCAAGGGAATCGATCCGAAAGTTTCGGTGGCCTTGGTCCACCTGCCGGCCTCCGACAGTACCCCCGGCGGCATTTGGCTGGAGGTGGCCAGCCACGGCCGGATTCTTCACGACCCCAGCGGATCCGTGCGCGAGGCGATCGCCCGCCTGCGGGAACACATTTCCGCCGGCAGGTCCGTTCGCTTGACAACCCACGGTCAAGGATTCTGGGTGCATCATGCGGAATGATTCGCTGATAAGGGATCACATCGAACGGGCAGGCAAACGCCTACTTGCCGTGGAGGTTTTGCACCGTGAGGAAAGCTGGGCGGATGTGGTACGGGAATGTCAGGAAATCGTGGAACTGTGCCTGAAGGCCCTGCTCAGGGCATCAGGCATGGATGTGCCGCGCATCCATGATGTGAGCGCGCTTATCCAGGCACAGGAATCCTCAATCGGGGAGCCAGCCCGTTCAGCAATTGAAAAATTGGTTACCGCCTCCAGAACATTGCGCCGGGATCGCGAACTGGCCTTTTACGGATCCGAGGATCTCACACCATCCGAATTTTATACGCGCCAAGACGCTGACAGCGCCTTGGAAATGGCGTTGTTCACGCACCGGACGGTGAAGGAAACCGTCGAGGCTTGTGCCTGATTCCAACCAGCAAAGCACGCGCGCGAGCGGGGATTGTCCCCTCCTCAGGCCAAAATCTCCTTCACCACCCTGCTGGGTTCAACTCCCGTCAGGCGCATGTCGAGTCCTTGGAACCGGTAGGTGAACCGCTCGTGGTCGATCCCCAACTGGTGCAGCAGCGTGGCATGCACATCGTGGACGGAAACCTTGTCCTGCACGGCGTTGTAGCCGAACTCGTCGGTGGCACCGTAACTGAAGCCTGGGCGGATGCCACCGCCGGCGAACCACATGGTGAACCCCGCCAGATGGTGATCGCGACCGCTGCCCTGCGCCATCGGGGTGCGCCCGAACTCGGAACCGAACACCACAAGCGTGTCGTCGAGCATCCCCCGGCGTTCAAGGTCGGTGATCAGCGCCGCGGCACCCTGGTCCACTTCCGCGGCGGTGCCGGCCACATGGTCCTTCACCGCCCCGTGGTGGTCCCAGTCGCGGTGGTAAAGCTGAATGAACCGCACGCCGCGCTCGGCCAACCTCCTTGCCAGGAGACAGTTGGAACCAAAGCTGCCGTCGCCACCCTTCGTGCCGTACAGGTCGAGAACATTCCTGGGTTCGCTCGAAAGGTCCATCAGGCCCGGAACGCTAGTCTGCATGCGGAACGCCAGTTCGTACTGGCTGAGGCGCGTGGAAATCTCGGGGTCGTCCACGGCGCGGTCGCGAAGGCGGTTGAGGTCGCCCACCGCGTCAACCACCTGCCTTTGGGCCGGCATGTCCACGCCGGCGGGATTGCGCACATACAGCACCGGGTCACCGGTGCCACGGAGTTCAACCCCCTGGTGCTGCCCGGGCAGGAAGCCCGAATGCCACTGGCGCGCGGCGATAGGCTGCCGTTGGCCGAACTTTCCGGTCGAGACCAGCACGATGAACCCGGGGAGGTTGTCGGATTCGCTGCCCAGCCCGTACAGCAGCCACGAACCCATCGCCGGCCGGCCCGGAATCATCGATCCGGTGTTCATGAAGGTGTGCGCCGGGTCATGGTTGATCGCCTCGGTTGAAAGCGACCGGACAATGCAGATTTTATCGGCGCAGGCTTCCGACAACTTGGGCCATATGACCGATATTTCCTGCCCTGATTGACCCCATTTTTTATACGGGTGCTGAGGGGCCAGGCAGTTGAGCTTGGCACCCTGAAGCTGGGCGATCTGCTTGCCCTTGGTCACCGATTCGGGCATGGGCTGGCCATTCATTTGAGCCAGCTTCGGCTTGTTGTCGAATGTGTCGATGTGGCTCATGCCACCGGCCATGTAAAGCCAGATCACGCGCTTGGCCTTGGGGGCAAACGGCAACCGGGGAATAGCCCCGGCGGCCTGCCCTTCGCGCGCCAGCAATTGGCCCAAGGCGATGCCGCCCAGGCTGATGCCGCCGGTGCGGAGGAAACTGCGACGGGCGATTGGTGGGGGAAGCATTTCTTGTCCTCTCAGTCGCGGGTGATCGTTTCATGAAGGTTCAGCAGGGCCCGGGCGCCGCCGGTCCATGCCGCGAGTTCCACGGCGTCGGTGCCCGGGGCGGGCTTGAAGCCACCCACCGCCACCAGGGAAGCGGCGTCGGCGGGTTGGCCCTTGAAGTGGCGCCTTTGCCCATCCACCAACGATGCCAAAACCTTGGCCTCGCCTTCGGAAGGATCCCTCTGCAGGGCACGACGGAAAATCCACCTCACTCGCGCCGCGTCGTTTCCGGGTGTTTCCAAGGCGTGGCGGGCCAATTCGCGCGCCGCCTCCACATGAATCGGATCATTGAGAAGCACAAGCGACTGAAGCGGCGTGTTGCTGCGCGTTCGCTCGGCGGTGCATTCCTCGCGCGATGGCGCGTCGAACGCCGCCAACGACGGATGCAGGTACTGCCGCTGCCAATGGACATACAGTCCCCGCCGATAGCGCGAGGCGCCGTCATCGTTGCGCCATTCGCGGGTGGGAAAGTTCAGGTAAGCCCAGTAACCAGGCGGCTGGAATGGGAAGACGCTGGGGCCGCCGATTTCCTCCACCAACAGGCCGGAAACGCTCAGGGCGTTGTCCCGCACCATCTCCGCGTCTACCCGGTATCGGGATTGGCGGGCCAGAAGGCGGTTGTAGGGGTCGGCATCACGAACTGTTCTCGGCGCCACTGACGACTGCCTGTAGGTGTCCGACATCACGATGGAGCGGATCAACCCCCGCAAGTCCCAGCCGGAATCCACGAATCGGCCCGCCAGATGGTCGAGCAATTCCGGATGGCTGGGCCAGTCGCCCTGGGATCCGAAATCGTCAAGGGACCGTGACAGCCCGGCGCCGAACAACATTTTCCAGACGCGGTTGGCCGTCACGCGGGAGGTGAGTGGGTTCCCGGGGGAAACCAGCCAGTTGGCCAGGTCAAGACGGTCGGGCACGGCGCCGCGGGCCTTGAATGGACCAAGCACCTCGGGAGTGCCCGGGGTCACAAGATCTCCCTTGTCATCCATCCAGTTGCCGCGGTTGAGCACGCGGACCTGCCGGGGCATCACCCGCTCAGTCACCAGGGTTGTGGGTGACACCGCCAGAAGGTCGGCCCTGCGCTTCTCCAGCTTGCGAAGCTCGATCCCGGACTTCGACGAATCCGCGATGTCGCGGCGTATGGCGGACTCAAGCTTCGCCTTCTCCTCCGGGGTGCGGGACTCCCTGGCCTTGGCCAGGATGGGAAGTATGTCACTGGCAGCCGGCTTCAGAAGCGTTTCCACTCGGTTGGAAGCACCCATGAGCCGGTACGAACCAAGGGTATGTCCGGGGTTGGGGTGGTTCTGCTCCAACCTGATCTCAATGACCGTCCCCGCTTGCACCGGTGCGGCCAAAATGAATTCGGCGGCGTTGGGTTGGCCGGCCTCCTCCATGATGGCCCAGCCCCAATTACGCCCCTTGGCATCCTTGTCGATCGCTGCTTGGACAGTCCATTTGCCCCAAGGATTGCCCGCGGAGGCGCCGGTTTGCTCGTAGGTGGCGCGGGCGGATGTGAAAGCGAGCGGCTGCTCCTTGGGATCGCCCGCCTTGCGGGCCACGAACTCCGTCAGGACGAAGTTGCCGTTGCCGGCCCGCCCGGGCCCTCGGGCTGGCAAGCCATCTGCAGGAAGAACCTCGAGCCGGATCGCGGACAAGCCACCCGGGGGAGCCACGATTTCCATCACATGGGTGTCGGTGGCCGGGTTCTTTCCGGACGCGAGGACGGAACCCTTGTCCCTCAAGGCCAGCTTGGCGCCGCCAACGCTTTGGGGGTTGCGAACCTCCAAGGGTTTCCACGCTTCCCGGGCCAGGGTGTACGCTTCCTCCAATTTCGGGTCAGGCTTGCCCCCTTCCGCCCGGGCCCGGGCGATTTCCGCGTCCACCCGGGCTAATTCCTCCCGCTGGGCTTTGCCGGGAACGGCCATGCTGGGGCCCCAATCTTTGCCACCTCCGTAAAGTCCTTTTTCGCTGATGTCGGCGAAGAAGGCCTCCATGCGGTAGAATTCCTTCGTGGCAAACGGGTCGTACTTGTGGTCGTGGCACTCGGCGCAGCCCAGGGTGACCCCCAGCCAGACCCCCGAGACATTCCGGACCCGCTCGGCGATGTACTTGGCCAGGTATTCCTTGGGCTGGACGCCGCCCTCGGCGCTCATCATGCCCAACCGGTTGTAACCGGAGGCGATTTTTTCCCGGTCGCCCGCCCCCGGCAGCAGGTCGCCGGCCAACTGCTCGCGCGTGAACCGGTCGAACGGCACATTCGCGTTGAAACTTTCGATGACATACTGCCGATACGGGTGCACGCTCACCTGCTGGTCGCCATGGTAGCCGACGCTGTCGGCATAGCGGACAAGGTCGAGCCACCACATCGCCAGACGCTCGCCATGACGGGGGGAGTTGAGCAATCGCTCCACTTGCCGGGCATAGGCGTCCGGCGCCTTGTCCGCGATGAAGGCGTCAACCTCCTCCGGGGTGGGAGGCAGGCCGGTGAGGTCGAACGAGAGGCGCCGGAGCAGCGTGCGGCGGTCGGCCTCGGGCGACATCGCCAGACCGCGTTTTTGAAGTTCGGAGCGGATGAATCCGTCAACCGGATGGGAGGGACCGGCCGGAGGCGACGGCCTCTTCACCGCCTGGAATGACCAATGCCCCTCGTAGGGCGCCCCTTGCTCGATCCAGCGGCGGATCAAGCCTTTTTCCGCCTCGGTCAAATCCTTGCCAGCCTTGGGAGGGGGCATCCGCTTGTCGGCATCAGGCGAGAGGATTCTCTCCATCAACTCGCTTTCAGCGGGCTTGCCCGGAACCACGGTCCCCATCTGGCCTCCGGCCCCCAGGAGACCGTCGCGGGTGTCAAGCCGCAGATCGGCCTTGCGATGCGCCTTGTCGGGCCCGTGGCAAAAGAAACAACGGTCCGACAGGATGGGGCGAATATCCCTGTTGAACTCGATCCGGTTTGCTGTGGCGGGATCGGCACCGGCCATCAAGATGGCCGCCAAGAGGGTGGAAACCATGGATCTCTTCCCTTCTTCCTTTCGCTACGGCCGAACCACTTCCAAGAGTTCGATCGCGGGCTTGTCGTCACAGTGCAGGTAGGCCAGGCGGCCATGCAGTTGGCTGGGACCGGGCAGCGCGAACCTCTCCATGTCAACCTCCCGGGAGGGAAACCGCAAGAGGGCGGTGTGCTCCACCCGGCGAAGAACATCGCGCTCGATCAGGACGCGGCCAAGCGGCTTTTTTTCCTCGAGGATTTCCTCCCGGGCCCCGGGTGGAACCATGGGCAAGTGCAACCTCACCAACCCGTAAAGCACCACGGTGTCGGTGCCCCGAAGCACCAGAATGATTCGCCGGTGATATTCTTCGCCGACGGACCGGCTGTTGAGAACCCGGACCTCCACGGGCTTGCCGTGGTGGTGTTCCAAGGCAACTGTCATGTGGTGATCGTGGGCCAAAAGCCCGGAGTAAGGCTCGGGTATGGCCCGGAGGAATTCTGGCTGGATGGGAGGTTCGTCCGGGAAACAACCCATGAGGCGTTCAAGGAAGGGGCCCATCGCGCCGCCCCCCCGTCAGGCCACAGGCAAGCTCAGCAGGCCTCCGGCCTGTTTATGGGACTGTTCCTCGGGTTCAGGCACCACATGGCTGGAACCGTCGAGGACTGAATCGACCAGATAGAGCAGGAGGTGGCGCAATTCCTCCGGGGTGACCGAGTCGGCCAAGTCTTCCGCCTTGGCCCTGAATTTGTCCACCAGACGCTCCGCCTTGTCGAAAACCCCGGCCAGGTCATAGAGGTATTTCACCCGCGCGACCCTCTCGGCATCGGGCGCTTCCCCCTGCGACACCAGCGACAGCAGTTCCTCGCGGCGGGGCGCCGGAAGAGTCTCGAGAGCCAATGCCAGGAGCACCGTGGGCCGGGAGGCGAGAACATCCTGCCCGGCGATGATCTTGTTGTCGCCGTCAGCCTCGAAATCCTTGAGGTCGTTCAGGATCTGGAAGGCGATGCCGAGGTTCTTCCCAAACTCGGTCACTGTTTTGTCGAGTTCGGGGTGATCGCCGGCAAGGCGGATGCCCGCTCCCAAGGCCGCCTCGAATGCGGGGGCGGTCTTGAGCGCGTAGATCCGCAAAGCGTCGATCGGCTTGAGGGCCTTTTCGGAGCCTTGTCGCCACAGGAGTTCGGCTCCCTGCCCCTCGGCCAACTTCACATGGGCGTCGGAGAACTTGGCCAAAAGATCCGCAGCCACCACGGGGCCAACCGATTGGCGATCACGGGCCAACAGGCGGTAGCCCCAACCCACCAGATAGTCGCCGATGTTGATCGCCGGACCCACGCCGTGTCGGCGGTGCAAGGTCTCCATGCCATAACGATAGGCGTCGCCATCCTCGATGTCGTCGTGGATCAGCGAGGCCTTGTGAAATGCCTCAATCGCCAGCGCGGCGCGCTTGACGGAATCGGGGATGTCAAAAGCCTCGCCTCGCGTGGCGGCACCGCCACGCATGGCGTCATAAGCGGCCAGGGTGATGAAGGGCCTCGACCTTTTACCCCCTTGAGCCATCCACGAATAGGCGATATCCTCGTGCGCCTTGAGCGGGTCGGTGCCGGGCATGTCGGCGCGGGGACCGGGAGCCAGACGCGAAAGCTCGGGCTGCTCGCACAATGCGTGCGCGGCGCGCAACAGCGGCATGAAGCTGCGGGTCTTCACGGGCGCCGGGGGGGTTTCAAGCTGGATCATGTCCATGACCCAGTCCTCGTCCACCGAGGTGCTCTTGCAGTTGCTCGACAACAAAGGCGTGGCGACGCAGGGAACCCCCGCGAGCAGGATCTTGTCGAAGGCGCGTTCCAGCACATTGAGGCAGGCGACGCCGACGATGGCGTCCACATGGCCCGAGACAATGATTTTCAGAACAATCGGCGTGCCCTCGGAAACCAGCACCTTGTAGCCGAGGTCCTCGGCCTTGGTCTTGAAGTCGGCCACCGAGCAGGCGCCGCACTTGCGGCAATCGAGTCCGAACTCGTCGTAGTCGGCCGGGCAACCCTCCGCGTGCTTGAGGCAGTGGGGCAGAAGCAGCAATCGCCTGTTGAAAGGAATCGCCTGAACCTGCTCGCGCCAGAACTCGTTGGCGATGCACACGGCAGCGAACCCGGAGTATTGCGTCCCCAGGCCCATGTCGCGCAGCAAGGCGTCGGCCAAGGCCCGCAGTTCATCGCGGGTGAAGCCGCGGCTACGGTCCAGCTTGGCGGCGAGAACCCGGGCGGCATCGCGAACCTTGTCGCGTGTCTCCCGATTCTCGGGAACCACCTTGATGTGGGCGGTGCTGGCTTTCTTGCGGTCGGCGATGGCCGCCGGTTGTTCCTCAATCATTGTGGACACGGCATTATCCTCGGGCGGGATCGCGCTCGCTCATCAACTCAAGGGAACATCAGGTTCCGGACAGGGAAACATGCCCTCCGGCGCTCCTGACGCGCCCCAGTGCCGCGACGCAAAAGATTATGGGGTAGAGCCGTTCGGAATACCAGAGACGCGCGAAATAAAAGCCGATGGGAGAGGGAACCCGATGACGCCCTTCCAGCACCGCCCGCACCAACCATTCCGTCCCCGATCGCACCCGCTTGGGTTCCACTCCCAAACCGACAAGAACATCCAGAACCAAGGCGGTTTCCTCCACTTGCCCGGTCAATCCGGCCGAACCGCTCCAGCTGCCATCGGAATTCTGGGCCTTGGCCAAGTAGGCCACACCTCTCCTGGCCTCATTCAACTCACCCAGGCCAAGGTCCCGGTAGGCCATCAGAACCCGGGCGGTTCCGAACACGGGATTCCCCATTTCAGGGGCATCCTCATGCCCGAACCACAGCGGGTTCCATGAGCCATCGGAGTTTTGCTGCCGGGCAAGGTACTCCAGGCCCCCTTCGAACAGCACCCTCACCTCGGTGGCGATCGGCTTGAGTTCGGGATCCGTCTCCGCCTGTTCCCGAAGCGGGGCGATGGCCCGCAGGGCGTGCGCCGTCAGGTCGGTGCCGCTGCGGTCGAAAGGGAGTTTGCCCCAACCTCGGCAAAAGGTCGGCATGCCCCCGTCGCGGTTCTGAAGTCCACCCAGCCATCCCACCCCGGCCCGCAGCCAATCTCCATTCGGTGTGCCCAGATTCGCCAAGGCGATGAGGGCACCGGGGGTGTCATCAGCATCAGGAACGCCACCGGGCAGCGGGGTCCACGCCCATCCCCCGGGATCGGCGCCCGTGAACGGGTGGCGGACGCGGTATTGCTGGGCCAGCAACCAGTCTCGTAGCGGGCCGGCATCGCCCAGAGATGGCAAGTCTTTACCAGCGGCCAGGGCGTTGACCGCGAGCGTCGTCACCCAGGTGGCCAGATTGGTGTCGATGGGCCATGAACCATCGGGCCTGACTGAGGCCTCGAGAAAATCACAACCCTTGGCCGCCACGGGATGCCCAGCGTTGCCAGAGGACGCCAACGCCATGGCGACAAAGGCCGTCAGCGGCGTGGCCTCAAGAAATCCGCCATTGGAGGGCTGTATTGCTGCCAACACCTTTAGGCTCGGTCCCCGGCAGGCGTTCCTGAGCCAGCGCCAGGGAAGAAACCAGGTCGGCCGGTGGGCATGGATGCATTGGCCGATGGCGATGAGGGCAGGCAGCGCGTAGCTCACCACCGGCAGGCTCGCCAACCGGTACCACGATTGAGGCAGGCAGGCGAGTTCGAAGGGCAAAGGCGGGACCTCGGACCACGGAACCAGCCGGGCCAGAGCGCAGGTGGTGAGGATGGGCACCGAAAAAGTCCGATCCTTGCCATAACTTGCGCGCACCGCCTCGGCCCATTGCGCCGGTGTCTGCCCTGCGTGCGCCACAATCCAATCGCGGGCCCGAAGGAGGGTCTCGGCGAATCCGCCGGCCCTTTCAGTGATGTGGAAAGCGGCCACCGCCAAAAGCGTCGTGGAGAGGTTGCTTTTGCTGGCGACGGTGTCCCCCCAACCGCCATCGGGGTTCTGGTTGCCAGCCAGCCAAACGATGCCACGGTCCACAAGGGCGGTCCTGCCGCAGAGTCTGAGGGCGGAGCAGGCGACAGCGGTGGACAATGCCGAGGTGGACAGCTCTCCTTCCCACCAGCCACCAGGCTGTCGGAGCGCCATCAGATCCGCCAAGACCTTGTTGTAGGCCTTATGGAGGTCGTCGCCGTGCAAATTACTTGCCATCAGGGCTGATGGTCTGGTTGAAGTTCCAGTCGAGCCCGTCATCCTTGCCGTCGGGCAGGGCATCCAGTTCCAGCTCGATTTGCATATCCGGATCGACCGGTATGCTCTTCATGTCGCCGGGAGCATCGGGCAAGCCCAGGGCCACCTCCCCCACGATGAGGTCATCCTCGACCAGTTCAGCCTCGATGTCATTTCCGCCTGGGGCAACGGCGGCGCGCCCGACAGGGACATATTCGATCCGGAATTCGACCCTGGCGATGCCGATCACCGAACCAGGCATCACCAGCGAGGGCTGGAGAATCTGGTGACCATCGACGAATGTTCCGTTGCTGCTGCCCAAGTCCGCGATCACCCAGTGACTGCCGTTGAACA
>CAWUNZ010000010.1:0-30771 GCA_963923445.1 uncultured bacterium | reverse complement strand
CGGATGCGAATGTCTGGCTGGTGGGAAAACAACAGTCAAGATCGTGGCACAGGGTCAGGGACCTGTTGCCCCATGCGTTTCAATTCAAGCCACCTGCCCGCTAGGAATTCAGCAAGGTTCAAATTCGAGAAGGAGCGTTTCAAACCGGGGATCGCGGCGCAGGTTTTCGAGGTCGTGGTCCTCGCGAATGTAGCGAAAGTCGCGGTAACCGATCTCAAGGGCCTTGCGAAGGCATTCAATCGCCTGGTCTAACCGGTCCAAAAGCGCGTAGCTGCATGCGAGGTTGTAATGGGAAAGGGGGTCATGTCGCCGCAATTGGACGAGTCTTTTGTCAACCACAAGGCCTTCCGCGAACCTGCCCTTGAGAGTGAGAAGATTACCAACAACCCTCAGCACATCCACATAATCGGGCATGTGATGAAGGATGGAAACGAAGAACTCAAGCTCGAAATCCGTCTGTTGGGCCGAAACGCTCGCTTGGGCCTGATGGGCCCCCGGGGAAGTCTTGGAAGGCTTGCCACCTAGTGCCATGGGAGTCGTTTCCTTAGCGGGGTGGAAAGGAGACTTGTTGCGAGGTGATCAAAAGTTGGCCCGGATGGAGCTCAATCCACCGGGCCAAGTGACCATGGGTCACTCCTCGTCCTCTTCCTCTTCTTCTTCCTCATCGTCGTCGTCATCGAAATCGTCATCGTCGTCATCGAGGTCCTCGTCGTCGTCGAAGTCCTCGTCATCATCGAGGTCGTCATCGAAATCGTCTTCGAAGTCGTCATCGTCTTCGAAATCATCGTCGTCATCGTCTTCATCCTCGTCATCGTCCTCGTCTTCGTCGTCATCGACGGAGAGGACGGGGCCGAGGGGGGAGATGCCTGCGGGAAGAGGGAAATCGATCGTGGCGGAATGCGTGGGCGCATCGCCGAAAATGTCGAGCCAGTTCCTTCCGAGCATGCTGATTTCCTCATCGTTCCAGAAGACAAATATCCGGGCGGATGTTCAACAAATCCCCCGTGCCATTACCTATGTCCCCAAAAGCCGCCGCCAAGGGGCGTTCCGGGAATTCAATCCACGGATAATATTGGCGACCTGTCGCTTCAATTGCTAGCCCCGTTACGCAAGGAAAAATCGTCAAAATCGAACCGGCCCCATGCCGACCCGCCAAGGAGGCGCCTCCAGCCGTCAAGGTGAGCCCGGCAATAATCAGTTGGATGAGTTATGATTCGGCCACTGGATCGCATCGAAGAAGCCTGAAAATAGAGCATGAGTGGTGTTTCCGGGAGGGTTGATGGCCAGTAAGGACTCCTTGCCGTTGGTGGGTGTGGTCATGGGTTCCCGGTCCGACTGGGAAACCATGCGGCACGCGGTGGAAACGCTCCGTGAACTTCAGGTGCCGGTGGAAGCCCGCGTGGTTTCCGCCCACAGGACTCCCGACCTGCTGTTTCGGTATGCCGAGGAAGCTCAAACCAAGGGACTGCGGGTGATAATCGCGGGCGCCGGGGGTGCCGCGCACCTTCCAGGCATGCTGGCCAGCAAGACATGGGTTCCGGTTTTCGGGGTTCCCGTGCAATCCCAAGCCTTGTCCGGACTCGATTCCCTGCTGTCGATCGTTCAGATGCCCGCCGGGGTTCCCGTTGGAACCTTGGCCATCGGGCGCGCGGGCGCCATCAATGCCGCCCTGTTGGCCGCGGCCTGCCTCGCGGGCACCGACAATGCGCTGGCCGGCCGTTTGGCGCAGTGGCGCGCCCAACGCACCCGCGAGGTGCTGGAACATCCGGACCCGGAACAGGCATGAAACGCGTCGGAATCGTGGGTGGCGGTCAACTGGCAAGGATGTTGGCCTTGGCGGGGCGACCTCTAGGGCTCGAATTCACCGCTTTGGACCCCGGATCAGACGCGTGCGCCTCCGCCGCCGCCCGACTGGTGGTCGCACCCTACGACGACACCGCCGCATTGGCTCATTTGGCCTCCCTGAGCGATGTGGTCACTTACGAGTTCGAGAACCTTTCCGCCGCCGCTTTGGACGGCTTGGCCGCTGCCGTTCCTGTAAGGCCACCCACTCGGTCGCTTTTGACTTCGCAAGACCGGCTGGTGGAAAAAACGCTTTTCGGTTCACTGGGCATGGCCACGGCCCCCCATCGGGCCGTGAACACCGCGGAAGAACTGAACGGGGCCTTGGCGGTTCTGGGTTGCCCGGCCATCCTCAAGACCCGGCGGTTGGGATACGACGGCAAGGGGCAGGCGATGATCCGCCAGGCATCCGAGGTTCGCCAGGCGTGGAACGCCGTGACCGGAGGTGCCCTTGGTGCAGAATTGATTCTTGAAGGTTTTGTCCGGTTCAAGGCCGAGGTGTCGCAGGTTTCCTGCCGGGGTGCCGACGGCGCGATTGTTCATTACCCATTGACTGAAAATGTTCATTCCGGAGGTATTTTGCGTCGGTCGATACCGTTGGCGGAAAAGACCGCGTCCTGTTGGGCTCCGTTGGCCAGGGCCGCAATGGAGCGGCTGATGATTGAATTGGGGCATGTGGGCGTGCTATGCCTTGAGTTTTTCGTCACTGAAGACGGTATCGTGGCCAACGAAATGGCGCCGAGGGTCCACAATTCCGGCCACTGGACCATAGATGGTGGCGGCGTGAGCCAATTCGAGAACCATGTCCGCGCCGTGGCCGGATTGCCGTTGGGCGACCCGAATCCATGCCGTGCGGTGGCGATGGTGAACCTGATCGGCGAAATCCCTGATCCGGCGAAGGTTCTTTCGCTGCCCTTTGTCCGTCTTCATGACTATGCCAAGGAGGCCCGCGCGGGGCGCAAGGTGGGGCACCTGAATCTGGTTCCTGCCCAAGGTTCCAGCATGAGGGCCTGCCTCGAGGCCGTGGCACCCTTGGTGGGTGTGGAAACGCGCGCGGCCATTCTCACGCCTTCCGTATCCGAAGCCTGAACACGAACAACGATCGAACCTCATGTCGTCAGCTTGGGGTGAGGCCCGAGTGCCTGCCCGTCTTAAACCATGGCCAACACATTAGGCGAACGGGTTGAACCTTCTGATTGACCTTGGCAGGGCATGGGGTATTGTCCGGTTTCCCTCCTATCAACCCGCATCCCGCGAGTATTCCCATGCCCCGCGTGTTCAGTGTCTCCATGTTCCTGTTGATGGCCAGCAGCCTTCCTGCCGGGGAAACCGGGCCGATCGAACCGGGGCCGGACGCGCTCAAGAATTGGCTGCTGGCCCGTATCGACGCTGCTGACAAGGCTCGCTCAGCGGCGGTCGCCGCTATCCGCACGCCTGAGGCGCTCAAGGCCAGGCAGGCGGAAATGCGCAAGGCTTTTATTGCCGCCATCGGTGGACTTCCCGAGCGCACCCCGCTGCAACCGCTGGTGACGGGCACCATCCATCGGGAAGGCTACAAGGTGGAAAAAATCCTGTTCGAATCTCGACCCGGATTCCATGTGACCGCCGCGTTATTTCTTCCAGACAGTGCGAAATTTCCTCCGCCATGGCCCGGCGTGGTGATCGCCTGCGGCCACTCGGTCAACGGCAAGGCGATGGAAGCCTACCAGCGGGGATCCGCCCTCACCGCCCTGAACGGCATGGCGGCGCTGATCTTTGATCCGATCGAACAGGGGGAGCGCGGAAGGGGCAGCACAAGAGGTCACAACGCCATCGGCCTACCCGCGCTTTTGCTGGGTTCAAACACCGCTCAGATTGAAATCTGGGACGGTATGCGCGCCATCGATTACATCCAATCGCGGCCGGAAATCATCAAAGACAAGATCGGCTTCATGGGTAACTCGGGGGGTGGAACCCAGACCGCCTACATGATGGCGCTGGATGATCGCATCAAGGCGGCGGCGCCGGCTTGCTATATCACCACCCTTCCAAGGGTGGCGCGGGCCATTGGGCCGCAGGACGCGGAGCAGAATATCTTCGGCCAGCTGAAATTTGGCATGGATCATCCCGATTATCTCACCATGAGGGCCCCCTCACCCGCCCTGGTCGCCGCCGCGATTCAGGATTTCTTTCCCATAGCGGGGGCGCGCGCCGCCGTGGAGGAGGCCCGTGGGATGTACGCCATCCTTGGCAAGCCCGACCAGATCGCCAAGGTGGAGCACGACGACAAGCACGGCTGGGCCAAGCCGATGCGCGAGGCTTCGGTGCGCTGGATGTCCCGCTGGCTCAAGGGAGTCGATGCCCCGGTAGCCGAGGCCGATTCGATCAAGCTGATCGATGAGCGCGAGATTCAGGTGACACGGACGGGGCATGTGTCTGAATTGGCGGGGGAACGCGGCGCGGTGGATATTGTCCGGGATCGATTGAAGACGGTCCGACCCGCGCCGGCAGGCCAGCTTCCTTTGACGGTCCGTCAATCCGCCGGAATTCGTTCGGGAATATCAGTGACCGCGCGCGGCAACTTTGCGTTGCCAGCGGCCGGAAAAACGGAGCGGTTGGTTTTGGACCGCGAGGGGATGCCCCTTCCGGGGTTGTTTCACATGCCGGCGACAAAGGGGAATAAGCCTCCCGTGCTGCTTGTTCATTCCGACGGCAAGGAAAAGGCCCGGGCCCTGGCCGAACCATTGGTTGCAGAGGGACGCGTGGTTTTGAACCTGGATCTGCGAGGTCATGGTGAGACCATGAACAAACTGAACAATTTTTATGGCGATTCGGATGGTTCTGATTCTTATCTGGCCTATCTGCTGGGTGAATCGCTCGTCGGGCAGAGGGCGGAAGATTTGCTGGCCGCGGCGGCTTGGCTCGAGACCATGGGCGGTGGAAAGCCCGACCTGGTGGCTTTCGGGTGGACAACCACGCCCGCGCTTCATGCGGCCGTGGCGAAAGCCGAAGCGTTCGGACAGGTGACGCTGCGAGAGGCGCCAAAGGATTGGTCTGAGGTTGTGGAGAAGTCGCTGCCCCATCGTTATTCCGATGTGGTTCACGGGGCCCTGATGCGATACACCCTCGCGGATCTCAGGAAATGGTTGGGTGCTCGCCTGGTACCCTGACGCTTTGGCTGGAGAGGCCTTCGATCAGTTGGGCGATAGCGCCATAACGGTGCTCGGCCAAGAAACTTTTTCGCAGGCGGGCCGAGCCTTCCGCCCCTAGTTGGGCGCGGAGTCCGGGGTCTCGTGCCAAGTGGATCAGTGCCGGTGCGATGCTTGCGGCCTCGGGATGGTCCACAACGATTCCGCCGCCCGAATCCACCAGGTCGCCGGGGCCCCCTGCCCGGGCCACCACGCACGGGACTCCTGCCGCCCAGGCTTCCAGCAGCACAAGGCCGAAGGAATCAATCACGCTTGGTAGGCAAAAAATGTCTATTGTCGCGAAAAAATCCCTTCGGGCTTCCTCATCAAGAGGCGGAACCATGCGGATGTGGGGGGGCAACGATTGGGCAGCCTTGCTGGCTTCGGCCAACACCGGACCGGCAAAGAGGCCGTGAACACCATCGCCCTTCATCGCGTTGAGCGCTTCGATCAACGCCACCGACCCCTTGCCCCGGCAGATGGGCGCGAGGTGACCAACCACAACGCCATGCGAAGGCAATCCCCATCGTTGTCGGCCGCGTTCCCGGTTGCCCCCGGTCACTTGGCTGGGATCGATTCCCGGGGGAGCCACGGCGATTTTTTCGAGAGCGATTCCCAAGCCGGTCAGGTGAGCCTGTTCGGTTTTTGTTTGGGCGATGATTAGGTCGGCCTGCCGGGCGATGGCAACCAGAGAAGGGTGATTGAATCCACGGCGGAATCGATCGCCTGAGGGGCCAGATGGCCCGGGGTGCCAAAACGGTGTGAGTGCGAAGCGGGCGCCATGCCGGCGGGCAAGGCGCAAGCCCGCCGCGGCGATCGTTCCATGAGGGAACGCCATCGCATGCACCACATCGGGTTTTTCCTCTTCCGGCACATGCAAGCGTGCAAGGCCGGGGCAAACGGGTCCCCATGGGAATAGCCAAGGTGCCATGGAATAAGGCAGCGGCAGTAAACCAAGGGCGCTGAGCGCCAACCTTTGCCCGGGCAGCACCCACACGGGATGCCGGCGAACCATGACAGCGCCATCCGTTTCGATTCCCGGCGGTAGGCGTGATGCCCGAGGATTCACAAAAGCGTCGTGGGTTTGTCCCGTGGTGGTTTCCACCCGAACCGTGTGTCCACGGCCTGCCAAGGTTTTTGCCAGTCGTTGGGCGTGCGACTCCGCCCCTCCCTGCGAAGGCGGATATCGGTGCACGAGTTGGATCATTCGGGCCATCGCGCGGTCGGCCCCCCCAAGTATGGTCCGGCGGCACTCCCTCGAATGCGGCCAGATGGATACACTAATGGTTCGGCCACGGGCGTGTGTTCGGGTCGTTGTTCGAAAGGGTGGGCATGCTTCAGGTTTCCCGTCTCGCCGCTTCAATCAAGCCTTCGGCTACCTTGGCTGCCGCCGCCCGGGCAAAACAGTTGCAAGCGGCAGGGGTGCGCATCCGGGATTTCAGCCTGGGTGAGCCCGATTTTCCCACTCCCGAGCATGTTTGCGAAGCCGCGCGCCAAGCCATGAAGGCTGGAAAAACCCGATATACCCAAGCCAGTGGCACGCCCGAACTCCGGGCGGCGGTGGCCCAACTTTACGGCGGTACTTACGGCCTTGCGGTCACTCCCGAGCAGGTGCTGATCAGCAATGGCGCGAAGCATTCGCTGCACAACGCGTTGGCTGGAAGCATCAATCCGGGCGACGAGGTGATCATTCCCACCCCCTACTGGGTCAGCTATTCCGACCTGGTGGCCATGACCGGGGGTATTCCCGTGCTGGTCCCCACCACCATGGAAAGCGGTTTCAGGTTAACGCCGGAAGCGCTCAAGGCAGCGGTCACCCCCCGAACCAAAATGCTTCTGCTGAACGCGCCAAGCAACCCCACCGGGGCCGTTTACAGCCGGTCACAGCTTGAGGCGATCGCGAAGGTGGTGCTTGAGACCGGCATCTCGGTGCTCAGCGACGAGATTTACGAGCGATTGATGTTCGACGGCAGGGAACCGGTCTGCTTCGCCACCCTGCACCCGGATCTGCCCGGGCGCACCATCACGGTAAGCGGGGTCTCCAAGACCTACGCCATGACAGGCTGGCGGATCGGTTGGTCGGTCGCCCCGGTTCCGCTGACCAAGGCGATGGGGAATATTCAGAGCCAGCAAACCAGCAATCCGTGCAGCGTCAGTCAGGCCGCGGCGCTCGCGGCCATCACTGGCGAACAGGGTTGTGTGGAATCGATGCGCAAGGTGTTTCAGCAAAGGCGCGACTTGGTTTGCCGACTCCTCAACGCGGTTCCCGGCATCCGCTGTCCGATTCCCGATGGCGCTTTTTACGCCTTTTTCAATATTGAAGGGCTTTACGGGAAGGCGCCCGGCGGAAAGAAGATCACCGACTCGTCATCGTTTTGCGACGGGGCCTTGGAAGGCGCCCATGTGTGCCTGGTCCCTGGCAGCGCCTTTGGCGCCGAGGGGTTTGCCCGACTGAGTTTCGCCACCAGCAATGAGGAAATTGAGGCTGGTGTCGCGCAACTGGCCGCGTGGCTGGCCAAGTCCTGAAATTGTCCGGTTTATCCTTTCCTGGAGTTGTTCCATGGCTGTGTTGCTGCTGAAGGAAGCTGATGTCGACAAGTTGCTTCCCATGCCCGAGGCGATGGAAGCCGTCGAACTCGCGTTCCGCAAGATTGGCCTGGAAGAGGCGATGAACATCTCGCGGTCCCGGGCCGTGACCGACCACGCCCAGATTCACATCATGGCCGCCACCATCAAGGGCATGGGTGCCATGGGGGCGAAGATCTATTCAACGGGCCGCAAGAATCCCCCCCAGTTTTATGTCCCGCTGTTCGATGGCAAAACGGGCCTTTTGCTGGCGATCATGCAGGGCGATCACCTCGGGCGTATCCGCACCGGTGCCACCTCAGCGGTGGCCACCAAGGCCCTGAGCCGGCCTGAATCCAAGTCGATGGGTCTGCTGGGCACGGGCAAGCAGGCTTTCACCCAGGTTCAGGGAATCGCCAGCGTGAGGCCCATTGAGCGAGTGACCGTTTGGAGTCCGACCCAGGCGCACCGAGAGGCTTTCTCGGCCAAACTTGCCGAGGCTTTCCCCGCCATCAAGGTCACCGTGGCAAGTTGCGCCCGAGATGCCGTTGTCGGTCACGATATCATCAGCACCATCACCTCGGCTTACGACCCCTTCGTGGAAGCGGATTGGCTTGCGCCGGGCACGCACATCAACGCCTGCGGATCCAACTTCGCGGGCAAGGCGGAACTCACGCCCGCGGCGGTCAAGCGTTGCGACCTGATCGTGGTTGACCAGCGGGAACAGGCGCGACTTGAGTCTGGCGACCTGGAAAAGCCCATTGAAGACAAGTTGATCGCCTGGACCGACATCCGCGACCTTGGCCCTCTCCTGGTCGGCCGTTATCCCGGGCGTGAGAATCCCGGCCAGATCACCCTGTTCAAGTCGAACGGACTGGCCATTCAGGATGTCGCCTGCGCCATGCGCGTCTACAAGCATGCCGTGGAGCAGGGCGTCGGCACGGCCATCGACTTCTAGCACAGTCGGCTTCCGCGCCTTATTCAACGATAAATCTACTGAAAAGGTCTCCGGGGCGACTTGCTTGCCCCGGTATCGGCCGCGTGTTTGTTTCGGCTGGGCGCGGATGTCCGAAACATCAGTCGCTTGGTGGTAATTCCTTGCCCTCGCCGTGCTTGCGATTCCAGACGGCAATGAGGTTGGAATAGTCGTCGGTCCACAGGCCCACCTTGGGGTCGGGTTCAGGCATGCGCCATGGCGAAGCGCCCCGGCACAGGGGGATGACGGATTGAAGCATCAACCCGGCGGCGCCGACTCCGCCGGCGGGGCTTGCCAACACATCCGCCGGTTCCATGTAGAGGTTCCTGATCCGCCTCAGGAGGTTGGCCTCGTCTTCCTTGGGGTTTTCCACCATCTTGCGAATATTCGCCTCGCTGAAGTTCATGTCGAGGCTCATTTTGTCGAACGCGTAGGCGAGGCCGCGGCCGGTGCCCGGAGTGGTCGATGCGAACGACGGCAGGGCCATGAGCCCCCGGTACATCTCCATCACCTGCCCGGGGCCCATCCTGGAGGAAAGCAACGGAGCGAGGCTTTCCTGCGAACGGGAGAGCGCCACCCAGGTGGAGGCCGTCTTGCCGGGCCAATTCTCGCTGCTGTCGCTGTTGAAGAGGATCCGCAGATCCTCCTTTTCCGCAAGGTTGGCCAGGACGGGAACCAGGTCGAGGTAGCGGTTGGACACATGGAAGGCGACGATTCCCTTGTCCTTGAGCTTGGAGACGAAAATGCGCAGGGCCTCGAGGGTGATCAGGTGCACGGGGATGGCGTCGGAACTGAAGGCGTCGACCGCGATCAGGTCATAGGAACCGTCGGGTTCCTTGGCCATGCGGATGCGGGCATCGCCCATGCGCAATTCGACATTGGCGCCGCGTCGCTTCGCATCCTCGACAAATGAGAAGTACCGTTCCTTGCCGTCGAAGCTGATTTGGCGCACCAGGGGATCGATGTCGAAGAAGACAAGGTCCTGGCCCTTTTGGGCGTAGCAGGCCATGGTTCCGGTGCCGAGTCCGATGACAGCCACCTTGGGAAGTGGGCCACGAGACTTGGGTTGGGTGGAGGCGTAACCGTCACCCAGGCACGAAGTCATCACCTGGCCGATCGGTCCTGAGCGGTGGTAATAGGTGAGGGGGACATCCGCCAGGCTGTCGTCCAGGAACTGCTTGCCGTGCAGGGTGGTGCCGTGGAGCAAGCGGCGGAACCGGCCGTCGGATTCCCGACGGTTTTCCACCTGAAGCACGCCGAAGAAGCCCCGACGCTGCATCAGCGAGGCGTCCTCTCCCATGGCATTGATGGTGGCGGCCAGAAGCACCGCGCCGGTGCCAAGCGCCAACCTCTGGGATCGGTCGACAAAGGTGTAGCAGATGACCAGCGGGACGCCGATGGCCAGTATCGCCTGCACCTGCGGGAAGCTCAGGCCGACAGTCGCGGCCATGCGCTTGAGGGGGGCGAAAAGGACATCGGAATAAGTGCCCAGCAGCAGGGCCAGCACCAGGACCCCCATGCTCAGCGGCAGCAGGCAGTCCATGAGACCGCGGTAAGAAAGCTGGCCGGAAAGGTGCGCCGTGATCAGCCAGGCGATGAGCCCGGCGACAAGGGCGCCCACCAGGTAATGGTGGGACCAGGTGCGGTACGACACATCCTGGTCCTGGCCGCGCAGAATAAAGAGCATGAGCGATCCGAAGAGGGCAAGTCCGGCCAGTCCCCACTCCGCGGCGCGGGTGGAGGGGGTGTCCTCGGCCTCGCGGCCCAGGGGCGGGCACAGGGCGCAGGCCACCAGGAGGGCGATGGGATACTCGGCCAGGGAGAAGAAGGCCAACGGGGCGATCAGGCCGTTGAACAGGCCGCCGACCACGCCGCCCAGCGACATGTACAGGTAAAACTCGGTCAGGTGCGCGGGTTCGGGGCGGTCCTTGGCCAACTCGCCGTGGCACACCATCGAGACGATGAACAAGACCGCCAGGTGGATGCCGACGCTCAGGAGGATGTTACCGGGCCGTATTTCCGTGATGATCATGAACACCAGCAGCATGCAGGCCAGCGGGAGCGCGGCGAGGAAGCCGTAGGAGATGTAAGGGTTCATGCGTCCGAAAACGAAGATGAAGCTCAGGAGGTAGAGGGCCAGCGGCGGAATCCACAGGAGCGGAATCGCGGCGATGTCCGTGGTCATGTAGGTGGTCGCGCCAAGCATGAGGCTGCTGGGCACGGCGGCGAGGAGGATCCAGCGGAGACGCCGGGCCCATGTGAGCGGTTCGGTCACCTCGGGGGTATGGCTGATCTCCTCCCCGGTGGGTTCGGTGTTCACGCTCAGGGCCAGGAATCCGCACAATGCCGTGAGCGCCACCAGCGTGATGAACCCCGCGACCCACAGCCAACGCTGGCTTTCCAGCGCCAGGCTCGGTTCCACGACGAAGGGGTACCCCACCAACGCGAGCATGCTGCCCAGGTTGCTGGCTGCGTACAGGAAGTAAGGGTCGGCCGCCTGCGGGTGCCCCGTCCGCGAGAACCAGCGCTGAATCAGGGGCGCGCTGGTGCTGACGGCGAAAAACGGAGGTCCGGCGGCGATGAGGAGCACCGTCAGCAGCCAAGGGATGGGGTTGGACTCGGTGGGCGGCTCAAGCCAGGAGATCGTGCGGGTCAGGGGTTCGATATCGAACCTCAGGAGGAGGAGCACCCCCGCGGCCACCGCCAGCACGGCCAGGTGAACCAACACCTGCGACCGAAGGGGGAGGCGCGTGGTGATCATGTGGGAATAAAAATACCCGCCAAGGAGAAGGCCCTGGAAAAACACCATGCAGGTGTTCCACACCGCCGGGGTTCCACCCAGGAACGGGAGCAGGATCTTGCCCACCAAGGGTTGCACCAGGAACAGGATGGTGGCGCTCGTGAAGATGGTCATCACGAACAGCAGCAGCGTCTGGGCGTGGCTGATGGCCGGTTGCCGGGAGTTGGCCTGGGACATTGTGGTCTCCGATCCGCTAAGGGCGCCTAGCGCGCCCACTTGAAAATGCCGACGATGTTGGAATAGTCATCCGTCCAGACGCCGAGGTCCGGGCGCGCCTCGCCCGTCCGCCATGACTCGAACCATGGTTCCTCGCCGTCCAAATCGAACCGGCGCCCGAGGTCGGGCAGGATGCCCGTGTGCTCGCGCCTGCGTGAAATCACGACCCAATTGGTGCCGTACTTGTCGATGCGGTCGATGCCATAGCCGCCCTGGATGAGCATCGACCAGCCCATGGTTTCCACGAGGTTGGCCAGGACAGGCTCAAAGTTGAGATACCGGTTGGCGATGTTCACCACCACCATGCCATCGTCCTCGAGTTTGTCGAAATAGCTTTGGAACGCCTCACGGGTGAGCAGGTGAACGGGGACCGAGTCGGACGCGAAGGCATCCATGAACAAGACATCGAACTTCCCTTGCGACGCGTCGTGCCGCTCGATCAGCTTGCGTCCGTCCCCCAACTTGACCTCGACCTTGGCCCCCCTTCGCTCGGCGTCGCGAAGGAAGGTGAAGTACCGATCCTGCGGATCACGGTATGAGGTGTTGACCACCTCCGGGTCGATCTCGAACAGGGTGAGCGTCCAGTCCTTTTCCGCGTAGGCGGCCAGGGTGCCCGTGCCCACACCGAGCACGGCGAGGCGCTGGGGCCTGCCCATGCGGGTTTGCCTCTCGCTTATCGATTCGAACAACTGGCCGATCGCCCCGGTCTTGTGGAAATAGGTCACGGTTTCCCGCCGCATGCATTCCGGGGCGAAAATCTGCATGCCGTGGTTGGTGGTGCCGTGGAGCATCTTGTGGTAAGTCAGGGTCTCGTGCACCTCGGTCTCGGCCAGCGGAAACCAGAACGATGCCGGATGGACGGACTCCTGAATGGTGAAGGAGCCGAAAAAGTTCCTCTTTTCCAAGAGGTGGCGTTCCAGCAGGTTGTTGTCGATGATCGAGTGGACCCAGGCGAACGCCGGGTTTTTGTCGCGCGGGAGCCAATTTGCCGCCCACCGTCTGGCGTCGTCGATGGACACGAAACCGATGGCAAGCAAAAGGACTCCCACCCCCGCGCCGATCGCCGCGACCCCGGTCTGTGTCAGGCCGCGCAGCCAGGCGCGACCGGGAGAGACATCGAAACCGGGAATCATGAGGCACGCCAAAGCCGCGACAAGCGGGTATTCAACGACCCTGTGGAACGCCAGCGGGGCGACCATGGTGTTGAATATTCCGCCAAGCACCCCGCCCATGGACATGGCAAGGTAGAACGAGGTGAGGTGGGTGGCGGAAGGCCTGTCGCGGGCCAGTTCCCCGTGGCAAACCATCGACGCGGCCAAAAGGAGGGCCAGGTGCCAAATGATGGCCTGCTGTTCGGGGATCTCGATGGTGCGCTTGAGTCCGGGGAGTGCTGTGACAAGCAACAGGGTTATCGGCAGCAAAAGGACCCAGAAAATGTGTTGCCGGTTCGGGGTGCCACCCAGCAGGCCGGCCAGCAGGGGCAGTCCCAGAAGCATGGCCAAGTCGAGGGCCTTCAGGTTCACGCCACTTTCGCAGGCCTTTGCCAAGGCACCCGGAATGTCGGCGATCGAACCGGCCCGGCCGATTTCGAGGAACGCGCCCGATTGCAGGAGCAGAATGGAGAGCGGCAGGAGCAGGCAGCCTGCCAGGTAGACCCAGCCGGGAATCCTGGAAAAGACGAGGATGAATGTGAGCAGGTAAAGGGCGAGCGGGAGAATCCAAAGAAGGGGAATCGGGGCGATGTCGGTGGTCAGGTGGGTGGTGCACCCGATCATCAGGCTGCTGGGAATGAATGCCAGGGCGACCCAACCCGTGATGGTGGCCAGGCCGGGTGCCTTTTCAGGTGTGGCGCCATCAAATTCCGCTTCATTCGTCCGGTTTGTGGCCGGGCTTGCCGAGGCCAGAAAACCACAGGCCGCAATCAAAATCCCGTAAAGGATGAATCCGACAGTCCAGACCAACGCCTGTTGTCCGATGCTCAGCGCAGGCTCGATCAGGAACGGATAGGCCAGCAGCGTGGACATGCTTCCAAGGTTGCTCGCGGCATACAGAAAGTACGGGTCGCGGGCCGCGGGGTGGTTGGTTCCGGCGAACCATCGTTGCAGCAAGGGCGCGGTGGTGCTGACCACAAAAAAGGGGAGCCCCGTGGTCAGGAATAGCACGGCCAACAGCCAGGGTATCGGATTGGATTCCGTGGGTGTTGGCAGGATGGTTTTGGCCAGCATTTCGACGCGGAACCCGAATGCCGACAATGGGATGATTGCCAAGGCCAAAATAACGGCCTGAATGATCAGTTGGGTCTTGAGTGATGGCACCCGCTTAAGGCGGTGGGCGTAGTAGTACCCGCCAAGAAGCAGGGCCTGAAAGAACACCATGCAGGTGTTCCAGACCGCGGGTGTTCCGCCAAGGTAAGGGAGAAGGATTTTGCCCACCAGCGGCTGAACCATGAACAAAAGCATGGCGCTTAAGAAAATTGTCGCGCTGTAGACGACAAGAAGGGCGAAGTGCACGCGAGGGGCATCCACAGGCAAAAAAGGCGGATATGGGCCGGAATCCTGGCCATTACCTGCTTCCAACCGCCTCATTATGCTGATTCTGGGTCCATTCGCCAAGCAAAAACGGACGAGTCCGGGACTTCCGGCGGGAACGAAAGCCGGGTAATGTGATGTTGAAAACACCGGCGCGTGGCCGGATGAGTGTTTAATTGAATCGCGAGGCTGTCATGGGTGGCAACAGGGCTGGAACGATCCGCAAGCAACGCATCAAGCGCATCAAGCGCGAAACCGCGAGGCTTTTGGCCAAGCATCATGCGGAATGCTGTGGTTCCAAGCCGTGCGATTCCAAAGCCGAAGCGAAAAAAGGTTGATTCTCGCGGTTCCATCCGGCTGAACGAATCGGCTTGAGGCCGAAACCTGACTTTGATTAGGCTCATTCCGGCCTCATGGTTCCCGGTTCGGTTCCGGGACGGCCCGGGATGGATCCGGCCCCATGCGATCGTTCAGCAAGCCGCGGGAAACCGTCGCGCCGGATCTCCGTCTGGCGCCTCATCCCGAAGCCAAGCCCGAATCTCCACGCCTTTCCGTCATTCTGGTCAATTACAAGCAATGGGAGCACACCGAGCGCATTGCCTTGCGCATGGTGGCCAGTCCCCTTGTGACCAATGGGCGGGCCGAAGTCGTGATTGTCGACAACCATTCCGGCCCCCATCGGATCGCCCGGCAATTGCGCCGGCAAGAGGGGGTTTCAGTCCGGCGCTGGGGGCGCAACGAGGGGTTCGCTCGCGCCGTCAACGAGGGCGTCAGATTAAGCCGTGGTTCTTGGATTTTGCTGCTGAATCCCGACATGACGGCCCTTCCCGGATTTTTGGAAGCGGCTTTTGCCGCGGGCGAGCGTCTCGCTGCCGAGGATCCCAGGGCCGGAATTGTGGGCTTCGGGCTGCTTGATTCGGATGGGCAGGCGCAAGCCTCAACCGGACCTTTCCCGACTTTGTGGTCATCACTGGCTCGTTTGATGCTCAGCAGGGCCAAGCGGAAGTACCACCTTCGCCAACCCGGTCGCGGAATGGTTCCCTGGGCGAGCGGTTGCTGCCTGCTGATCAGGCGTGAATGTCTCGATGACTTGGGCGCGTTGGATTCCGACTTCTTCCTCTATTACGAGGATGTGGACCTGTGCAGGCGGGCTTGGGAAAGGGGTTGGGCGGTTTGGCATGAACCGGCGGTGACCCTGACCCACCACTGTCCGCTGCACTTGCGAGAGGTGCCGCCACACCTGCGGGTGGTCACTCGGCACGCCTTGCTTCTCTACGGACATAAGCATTGGCCCGGTTGGCATAACTTCCTTCTCAGGCAGATCATGCGCCTGGAGGTTGTCTGGCGGAAATGGTCGGACGGAGACCTTCGCGCCAAGGCCAGTTGGGTTGCCTTGTCCGCGATAATTGCCGCCATAGGAAAGGGCGACCTGAAGGGTGCCCGCGTTCGCCTCGAGCAATTGCTGGAATCTTCCTCAAATCCCTACGGTCGCGATGCTCGCGCGGTCGCCTGAGAACGCGGCGCCTCCCGCCGTTTCCATCATCATTCCGTCACGATTCCGGGCTGATCTGCTTGAAGTCTGCTTGAAATCAGTGATGGCCCATGCGAGCGTCCCTGCTCAAGTGATCGTTGTTGATGATGGCTCCACCCATGGCGAAGTGACCCGGATAGCCGGTCTTTTCGCGGGTGTCGTGGTGGTTCGGAACGAGCATCCCATCGGCTTTTCCTTGGCCGTTCAGCGCGGTATCGAACTCGCCATCGCCCCGGTGGTTCACCTTCTCAACGATGACACGCGCGTTGAACCAGGCTGGCTTGATCGACCTTTGGAATGTCTTCGCGATCCTCGGGTTGGCGCCGTGACCCCGCTGGTTTTGCAGGATAATGGTCTGACCCCACCGCGAATTGACAGCGCCGGCGATGGATATGCGCTCTCGGGCAGGGCTTTCAAAAGACTAAGGGGATTGCGCGTCCCCGTTGGTTTGAAAGGACGCTGGGTATTTGGCGCAAGCGGATCAAGCGCCTTTTACAGTCGTAAGGCTTTGCTCGAGGTGGGTGGTTTTCCCAAGGAATTCGGAGCGTATTTCGAGGATGTGGAAGTTTCTTGGAAGCTTCAAAAAGCTGGTTGGCGAGTTTGGTTCGCCCCGGAATCCGTTGTATGGCACAAGGTTACGGCCTCATACGGCAGCCTGATGAAACCTGAACTTGAGGAGATGATGGTCAGGAATCAGGAATTGGTCTTCGTCACGCATGGAATGTTGTTGTATAAAAACTTTGCTTTAATAATTCATTGTTTGTTGTTGTTGGTTCGTGGAGTGAGGGCTTTGTTCCGAGGAAGGCTAGGGGTGTTTGGCCGCGGCCTTCTCAACGCTTGGAAATCGCCAGTACTTGAAGGATCGAAGCGTGTTGCAATGAAAGTGAGCCACGGCAGGAAGGTACCCTTGGAATTGTTTTGATCAGTCTTTTATTCACCCGCCTTGTTTTCTGCCGTTTTTTTGATTCGTGGATGCAGAGGTAACCATTCAATGGCCAGTTCCACCCGTTCGATCACTTCCAACCATCTGTGCGGATTAATGCAGGCTTTGAGCCACAAGCACCGCCTTTCCATCGTCGATTGCCTGCAAAAGGGCGAAATGGATGTGCAGTCGATTCAAGAGGCGCTCACCCTCGGCCAATCGACGGTGTCACAGCATCTTGCCGTGATGAGGACTCAGAAAATTGTGAAGGAGCGACGCGCGGGCCGCCGCGTGTTTTATCGCCTCACCCACCCGAATCTGGTGGAGTGGCTGACAAAAGGCGCTGAACTGTCCGACACCATGCATCAGCAGGCCGCGATTGAAGAAAGTGCCGGCTGACAAGTAGATTTTACAGCTGGAAATGTGCTTGCCTTGGAAGTGCGGTCTAGGCATACTCCGCCCCCGTTCGTTGACGGTGGTGGAGGGTCCCGGGCGTGAGTTCCAATGTTCCCCTGTTCGATGACATCGTGATGCCCGGTGGTCCACTCAGGCTGGGTAAATTCGATGCGGATTCCCGTCGAGCGCTGTTCTCAGCCGTTCGCCTGGCCCGGCAAACCAGTTGGGATAATCTCCGAAGCCCACACATTTTCATGGGATTGCTCGACGAACCTGACGGCTTCATTCAGGCTTGGGGCGACAAGCTGAAGGCGGACCTTCCGAGATTGCTCGGGCAGTTCATGGAACTTTTCCAAGGAGAGGCCCAGGAATCGGTTCGCCTGCAACTTCACCGCGAGTTTCTTTCCGATACCGTTCTAAAACTTCTGCGTGATGCTTGGAACCGGTGCCGCGACCTGAGGCGTTCTCGAATCACGACCTTGGATTTGCTTGCCTCGTTATTTGGAAGCAAATCCAGCGTGGTTGCTGATTGCTTTGAGCGGGTTGGGATCACCCCCGCCTCGGTGATGGACGCGGTTTTGGAAATTGAAGCCGGGCACCCGTCTGACCCGACATGACCGTTAATACCTGCTTATGTCGGTGCCCTTTCAATTCATGAAGATTTTGCCATCTTTTGGCTCGAGCGCACCTGAGAGGTTAGGCTGAAAGGGGAGATTAAGATCCTCCAGCCGGAGCCACCGCATGCCCCTTTTGAGGCGCCTTGTCAGTAAGGGCCTACTATCGGCAGCCGATCTGCCAGCCTTGGAGTCGGCGATTGGGACTTCCGGCAAGCCGCCCCACGAGGTTTTGATCGACAAGTCCGCGGTGAAGGAAAACGACCTTTTCGAGGTGCTCGCCGAGGAATTCGGGCTGGAACGGGTCGACCTTGCCGGCAAGGAAGTCGGTGAAGCAGTTCTCTCGCTGGTGCCTGCCAAACTCGTCCACCGCCGGCAGGTGATGCCGATTGGCCGCGACGAACACATCCTTATTGTCGCTGTCTCCAATCCGTACGACATGTACGGCCTGGATGAGATCGCCTCGATCACCAGGCTGGAAGTCCGCCCTGTGCTCGCCAGCCAGAAGGAAATATCCAGGCTGATCAAGGCCCATTTCGGCGTTGGTGGCGAAACCGTCAGCGCCTTGGTTCAGGAAAGGGCCAAGGACGAGGAAGTCGAACTTCTCGAGGGATTGGAAGCGGATGATTCCGAGGCTGCGCGGATGGCGCAGGAAGCCTCGGTGGTGAAACTGGTCAACGAAATCCTGATCGAGGCGGCGAATGAGCGCGCCAGCGACATCCACATTGAATGCGAGGAGCACGGCCTGAAGATCCGTTACCGCATCGACGGAATCCTTCAGACGCAGAATTTCCCGCCGGAAATCAGCCGATTCCAGGCCGCCATCATCAGCCGGCTGAAAATCATGGCGAGGCTCAACATCGCCGAGAAGCGCCTTCCCCAGGACGGCCGCATCAAAATGCGCGTGCAGGGCAGGGAAATCGATGTTCGTGTCAGCATCATCCCCATGGTGCATGGCGAGGGCATCTGCATGCGGCTTCTCGACAAGGGACGGATGGTGTTCAACCTGGTCAGCGTGGGGATGCTGCCGGACACCTACAAGCTGTTCAAGCAGATTCTCGACAGACCCCACGGCATCGTGCTGGTGACCGGGCCGACGGGTTCAGGCAAGTCGACCACGCTTTACAGCGCGCTCAACGAGATCAAGGACGACACGACGAAAATCATCACGGTCGAGGATCCCGTCGAGTACCAGCAGCCGGGAATCAGCCAGATTCAGACGCAGTCGAAGATCGGACTGACCTTCGCCGCGGCGCTCCGCAGTATCCTGAGGCATGACCCGGATGTGATCCTGATCGGAGAAATGCGCGATCTTGAGACATCCGAGAGCGCCATTCAGGCTTCGCTGACGGGGCACATGGTTTTCAGCACCCTGCACACCAATGACGCGCCGAGCGCCTTCACGCGCCTGATCGACATGGGAATCGAGCCATTCCTGGTGTCGAGCACGGTGGAAGGCGTGATGGCCCAAAGGCTTGTGCGCACCATCTGCAAGGACTGCAAGGTGGAATATGAGCCTGATCAATCGGATGTCCCGCCTGATTTCCCCGGGGCGGGGGGAAGGCTGACGCTCTTCAAGGGCGCTGGCTGCAGGTCGTGCAGGCAATCGGGGTATCGAGGCCGACTGGGCCTTTTCGAACTTCTGGTGGCGAGCGATCCGCTCCGCGAGTTGATTGTGGCCAGGGAAAACGCCATGCGAATCCGCCAGCAGGCCCTCAAGGAGGGAATGGTCACCCTCAGGCAGGATGGCTGGCGCAAGGTTTTGGCGGGCATGACAACCCTTGAAGAAGTCTGCCGGGTGACGGCGGGCGACATCGTCCTGTAAGGAAACCCGCGCATGCCTGATTACTCGTATGTGGCCTTGGCGAGTGGCAAAAGGTCCACGGGTGTGCTTTCCGCCGCGAGCGAACGGGAAGCTTTGGCCCAGCTTGACTCGCGCGGAATGATGGCGCTCAAGCTGGAGGTGTTGAAAACCGCGCCAGCAGGGCAGGGTAAATCCGTCAATCCACGGGTTTTGGCCGCGTTCTTTTCCCAGTTGGCCGACTTGCTGCAGGCGGGCGTACCGCTGTTGCGCAGCCTGGAACTGCTCGAGCGTCAAACCGCGAACCCGGCCCTCCAATTTGTGCTCAAGGAGGTGCGAGCGAGCGTCGCCGACGGAACGGGCTTGGCCCAGTCGATGGGAAAGCACCCCAAGGTTTTCGGCGAACTGGCCGTGAGCATGGTTCTTGCTGGCCAGGAAGGCGGCTTTTTGGAGGATGTGCTTCGCAGGATCGCCGATTTCACGGAGCATCAGGAGGACATGAAAGCCAAGGTGATCGGCGCCATGGCTTATCCCGCGGTGTTGGCGGGCCTTGGAACGGTGATTCTCCTGGTCCTCATCCTGTTTTTTGTTCCCAAGTTCGAGCAGGTTTTCGACCGTTTGAAGGAAAAGGGGCAGATGCCGGCCCTGACCACCGGCCTTTTGTGGGTGAGCAACACCCTGAGCAACCCGCTGATTTTTATTCCCCTTGGCGTGGCGATTTTCCTTGGCTTTGGCGCTTATCAGGCATGGGCCTCCAGCCCGAAGGGGCGCTATCAGTTGGATGCCCTCCGGCTGAAGGTGCCGGGGGCCGGACGCATTTACCTCAGCCTGGCCTTGGCCCGGTTCACCCGAATCTTGGGGACCATGCTTTCCAACGGCATCCCGATCCTTCAGGCCCTGCGAATTGCCAAGGATTCCACTGGAAATCGCGTATTGGCCGAGGCCATCGAGCAATCGGCCGAGAATGTGAAGGGTGGCGACTCGTTGGCGACCCCCTTGATCAACTGCAAGTTTTTCCCGCGGGACATCGTGGAAATGGTGTCCGTGGGGGAAGAATCGAATCAGCTGGAAAAAGTTCTCGTGGATGTGGCCAACGGTCTGGAGAAGCGGACCAGCCGCGAACTGGAGCTTTTTGTTCGATTGCTCGAACCCCTCATGCTGGTGGTGATGGCTGGTCTGGTCCTGCTGGTCGTGGCGGGATTGCTTTTGCCTATCTTCCGGATGAGCAGTGTGATTGAGTAATAGTCCCCATGCTCACCCGATTTTAATCGGTTGTGGGCTAGAAATGAGAAAGTCTTGATAGCGAACCATCCCCTGGTTCAAGGAGTTTGGCCCTGTGATGATCCCTCTCCCCTCCATACGGCGCGCCCGGCGCCGCTCGGCGTTCACCCTGCTGGAAGTGCTGGTTGTGGTCGCCATCATCGTCATGCTCGCCGGAATGGCGGTTGGCGTGATGAGTTACTTGGAGCGCGCCCGCGAAGATACGGCGGTAATCAACGCCTCAACGGTGAAAAAAGCCCTTCTCGACTACAAGATCCGCCACGGCGACTGGCCGGGTGGAGGACTCAATGACCTGGTGAACGAGGGAACCCTCAAGGCCGACAACCTGATGGATCCGTGGAAGCAGATGTATCAGTGGGAACCCGCCGCCAGCGGCAGGGATGACGATGTGGTGGTGTACACCATGCACAACAACAAGAGGCTTCAATCGAAGAACTGACCCATGACATCGGCGGCACCTATCGTTGGGGCGGAGAGGGCGCGGCGGTCACGCGGCGCCTTCACGCTTCTCGAGGTGATGCTGGTGATGGCCCTCATCGCGATGCTCGCCTCGTTGGTGGTTCCCAGCATCCGAGGTTTTTACAAGGGTGAGAAACTGATGGCGGCGACCGACGGTGTTCGCGCCGCCGCCGCCCAGGCCCGTCTTCATGCCATCGATGAGGGGATTCCCTACCGTCTTTGCGTGGTGCCCGGGCGTGGGAATTACCGCGCCGCGCCCGACACCACTGAATCGTGGAATCAGGGTGCTTCCGGGGAATATCCGACCGTGGAGGGAGTGGTTCCCAACGACATCGCCCTTCGTGTGCAGTCGCAGGGGCAGTCGGTTTCCGTTGATTCCGAGGGCGAATCGGCCGTTTCCTTCGAGGTCGGTGATGTCCCCGAGGATGCCTGGTCGGTTGTGGCGGTGTTTCGCCCTGATGGAACGGCCGACCGGACGGTGGAAATCATCTGCAGCACGGCGCACAGCCTGCCCCTTTCGATCACGCTTCGGGGCCTGACCGGCACGACATCCGTGCGCCGGCTTGGCCCGGGTTCAACCCCCGCCGCGAGGTGACCGATGACTTACCGAGTCCGCAAGCCCGCAAGTCGTCGCCGTGGGATGAGCCTGCTGGAGCTGATCGTCTCCACCGCTATCTTTTTTCTCTCGCTTGTTGCCATTTACGGGCTTCTTGACATCAGCCAGAGGAGCGGTGTGCGGGCGAAGCAGCGTGGCCAGGCCCTTCGCGTTTGCCAGGCCCGGCTAGCCGAACTTGTCGCCGGGGTTTTGCCCTTGGAATCCGCGGATGGAACAGACGACCAAGCCTCCGATTATCAGTATCAGATCAGCGTGGAGAGCGAACCTGACGCCGCGGGCGCCCTCGTCAAGGCAACCGTGGTGGCTTTTCAGGCAAACGAGCCTCGGGACAGTCGGGTTTCGCTGACCCAAATCCTGATGGACCCCTCGTTCATCGGCAGCCTCATGGACGCCGTTCCTGATTCCGCCGCGGCAAGCACCACCGACGATTCCGGTGGAACCGATTCCGCCAGCTCCGATTCCTCATCCTCAGGGTCTTCCAGCCAGAGCTCAGGTGGTGGCACGGCTCCGAAGTCCTCCTCGGCATCTTCCAGTCGAGGCGGCGCATCCAGTGGTTCGTCAAGCCGTGGCGGGACCACAGGCTCCGGTTCTTCAAGCGGTTCATCGGGGCGAGGCGGAACAACAACCGGTGGCAGCGCCTCAAGCGGATCATCCGGCAGGGGTGGGACCACCGGTACCGGCGGAACCTCATCAGGAAGTTCAGGTGGATCCGCAGGGAGTGGAACGGGCGGTGGTTCCAGTTCTTCAGGAGGTGGAAGTTCGGGTGGTGGTTCCCGTGGCGGTGGCGCCGGGGGAGGTCGCTGATGAAGGGGTATCAACGCCGGGCCGGCTTCACCCTCATCGAATTACTGCTTTCAGTCGCCATTTGCATGGTGCTGCTGGGGGGCTTGTATTTCGCGGTGGACATTCAGGTGAAAACCACCCGAACGGGCCGCGAGGTGGTGGATGAAGCGATGTTGGCCCGCGCGGTTCTTGACCTGATCGCGCGCGATATCGAATCAACCATCACCCTCAACCACCCCTTCAAATTTCGCAAGGGCAACGCCACCTTCGCCAGCAACAGTTCCTCCGATGACACAAGCGGCCAGTCGGACTCTTCCTCCGGTTCCGATTCCAGTGGATCGGCTGGTAGCAGTTCGAGCGATTCAAGCGGTTCTTCCAGCGATTCCTCCCAGGAGACTTCAGCCAGTTCGGTCTACCTGCCGCCGGGAGTGGTAGGTTTCCCTGACGCGTTGAACCTTTACAGCCGCAAGGCGCCTGTCTTGACCGACCCCAAGAACTCAATTGGGGGACCGGGAGGGCAAGGAGACCTGCGGAGAGTCTGCTATTACATGGCTCGATTGGGCACGCCTGAGGAGGCCTTGGTGAGGTACGAGGTGTCCCAACCGCTTTCCCAGGAAGGCCTGAACACGGGGTTGATGCCCCAGGACGACACCGCGCCGGTGGTGGCCGAGGAGATTCGCGCCGTGCGGTTCCAATACCATTCAGGCCCAGGTGGGGCTTGGACGGATCAGTGGGACAGCCGGTCGATGGATTACGACGACCTCACGCCGATCGGTCCTCCCAGGGCTGTTCGGGTGGAGGTGGACATTGAGATGCCCCCGAGGCCGGGTGCAGAACCCGTGACCAAAACATATTCGCGGATTGTCGTGATCCCCGTTGGAAATGTCCCTTCCATCCAGACCCGGGTGGAGGGCGGTTCATGAGAACTCACCGTATTTCAAAGGCAGCGCGCGATCCCAGAAAGGCGTTTGTCCTATTGACCGTTCTGGTTGTGGTGGCGTTCCTGGCCTTGGCGGCCTACCGGTACAACGACCTGATGACCGCCGAGTATCTCGCCTCCTCGGGGGCACACCGGGCGGCCCAATCCCGGGCGTTGGCCGAGTCCGGCATATTCGTGGTGATGGGCAAGCTGGCCGCGGGTGAATCGCTGCCCCAAGGCGAGCAGCAGGTGACGCTCGATCCCCAGTCCCCCGGCCTGACGGGTTCCTATGAAATCGTTGAATACGACGAGGAGTCCTCCCGTTGGAGCATCAACGGCCTGATGGACCAGGACTCGACGGGCGGGGCCCTCAAGAAGGTTCTCGAAAAAGCCCAATCCTACATTCCAGATCTGGATTCAACGGTGATTTCCTCGATCATCGACTGGCTTGACGAGGATGACGAGTTGTCGGAACAAGGGGCCGAAAACCAGTATTACATGGCCCTTGAAACTCCCTACCGGTGCAAGAACGGCGCCCTTGACAGTATGGATGAATTGCTCCTGGTGAAGGGCGTGACCCGTGAACTCATTGACGGCAACGGTATCGCTCCCGGGCTCAAGGCGCTCTTCACCGCGAACGGTCGGCAGGTGAACTATGACCCGGCGGATGTCTCGATCATCCATCCCAACAGCGTGGACCTGCAAACACTCGAAGACAAGTTGAATACCGCCTTCGCCAACGAGACCCTGACGCAATTCGTTCTGGCCTACAGGCTCTATGGCGGATCTTCCGCGCGGGTCTCCACTCCGACACCCGGTCCTTCCACCGGCGGAGGCTCATCCGGTGGAGGAAGTGGTGGAGGTTCTCCCAGTGGCGGAGGCAGAGGTTCGTCTGGTGGAAGTTCCTCGCGCGGCGGTTCCACAGGCCCCGCGTCTTCCGCCCCCGCGGTTCAAAGTGTCGACCCCTTGACGCTGGTCAAGCAGCAGATCGACAAGGACAAGCAAGCCAATTTTTTCCGCCGGCTGAAAAAGGTCAGTTCGATTTTCGACCTTGCCGCAGCGAATGTCTCCGTCTCAGTGCAGAACGGGAGGCAGCGCACAACGGTGAGCTTGCCAAGCCCGCTGAAGGACCAGACGGTCGCCGGCGAACTTCTTCCCCAATTGTTCAACCTCATGAGCACGGCTCCGGAGCCCACCTCGGCGGAGGAGGTGGAGTTGCCGGCGCGCCTGAATGTGAACACGGCGCCGCCCGAGGTGCTGGCCTTGATTCCCGACCTTGAGCCCTCCGACATTGAATTGATCTCCGGCAGCCAGCCGGCACCGGATGATCCCGCTGGCGCCACCCTTGCCTGGCTTTACACGAAGGCGCAGGTTTCTCCAAGCAAGCTGGCCAAGATCGAAAAATATCTCACCACCCGGCCGACCGCCGTGCGGGTGCGCGTCTCGGCCAAGGTGAAGGGATCCAAGGCCGCCTCGCTCATGGAGGCCACCATCGACCTAGGCGGCCCCCGTCCCCGGTTGACCGGGCTTCGGGATCTCACCGACCAAGTCTCCTCCCTCCAGTCACAGGTCAAGTAGGACATCATCGATGGCCCGCACCCTCCTGATCGACTGGGACCAAAAACGGCTGACAGCCATGCTGGATGGCGGCGGCAAAGGCGCGAAGTGCCCTTGCTTCTCCATTGCCACGGAAATGGTTCCCAACCCAGTGATGGCCGAGGAGTTGGGTGCTTACCTGAAGGAGCAGGTCAAGGCCCGCGGTTGGCAACCCACGGCGTTGGTGGCCCTGATCGGGCGCGACCGCCTGGTCGCGCGGGAGTTTCGCGTCCCCTTGATCGGCCCGGATGAGGAGCCTGAGTTGATCAGGCTGCAGACGGCGCGTGAACTGATCGACTCAGCGGAAGAGGTGGCCATCGACTACCACGCGTGGACCGACGAGGGCGACTCGTCGCAAAGGCGGGTGCTGGCGTTGGCACTGCGCAATGAATTGCTGGAGACTTATCGCAAATTGGCGGCGAGCGCCGGCTTGCGGCTTGCCGGACTGCTGCCCCGCTCCGCCGGGTTGGCGGCGTTGTCGGAAGGCGATTCACCCGAAGTCATCGTCGGCCTTGGCCATGGGTGGCGCGAGATCGCCTTGGCCCGCTCGGGCCAGGCCTTGCTTTCACGCTCCCTGGCTGGAACGGGTTGGGCCCAGGAAGTGCGCCGGGTTTTGGCGAGCCAGGGGCTCACGGCACCGGGCGCCGCCAAGGTGCGGATCGCGGGAGGGACGGCGGATGATGTCGCCGCCTTGGCCGCCGTTCTGGATTCCCCGCCCGCACAGGATCCCATTCCGGCGGAACTGGAATCGGCTGAGGCGCCTTGGGGCTCATCGGCGGCGCTGGTCGGAGTGATTCGGGCCACTGGCAGGAAATCGCGCCTGCCCGACTTCGTGAATCCCAAGAAGGCCCCGCCTCCATCGAACGCCGCGGCCAGGCGCCTGATATTGGGCGGCGCCGCGGCGGGCTTGCTGCTGACATTCCTTGTCGGGCTGGGATGGTGGAAGCTGTCCTCGCGCGAGGATGAGATAGCGCAGATGCGCCAATTATTGGAAGAGAAAAAGTCTGAAAACAAGCGCATGGTGGAGGATGAGAAAAAACTGACGGCGTTGGCGGCTTGGGAAACCCCCGTTTGGCTCGAGGAACTTGTCGACATCGCCTGCCGCATCCCCGACACGCGGAAGCTGCTTGTGACGGAGATCATCACCAGCCCCATCAACATGGCGGGTGGCGGCGGGGCGGCGGCATCGGAATTCAACAGCCGGATGGAAATCAGGGGAATATTTCCCGAAGGAACGGGCGATCCCAAGGAACTTGACAGGATCGACTCCGAGCTTCGCAAGGCCATCCCGACCAGGCAGTATCTTTCGAAGGTGAAGAAATCGGGCAATCAGTTCACGCTCGATGTTCAGGTGCGCACCCGCTCAGCCTCTTCCTATTCACTGACGCCGCCCCCCAGGGCCAAGGACAAAACCGGGCGTGGCAATTCCAAGGACTCAAAGACAGGGGCGAACCCGGAAACCACGGAAGGCGCCGAGGAAAAGTCGGGTTCTCCGAAGGACGGGAAAAAAGGTGGTGGCACGGAGGCGAATGAACCGCAAGGCAAGGGCGTTTCCGACGGTGTCGAGGAAAAGAAGGACAAGGGCAAGGAGGCGAAGGGAGTCGCCGACAGACCAGAGGACGGCCAATAAGGCCCCGGGGGCTCTCTAGATGAACGGCAGCAACAGGATGGCCTCCCTAGTGCTCCTCGCCTTGGGGGTGGTGGCTGTGCCGGCAATGGCCTACTGGTTTTTCCTGGAACCGATCTGGGGGCTTGATTCCGCCGAGGCCGGCCTCGTTGTCGAGCTTGAGAAAGCCGCCAAGGAAGCCAAGGATCATGAGGATACCCGAAAGAAGATTTTCACCGATCATCCCCGCCTGGAATATTGGAAGGAAATGAGCTGGCCGGTGGCCAAGGACAAGCTCGCGGAGCGGCACACCAACGACCTGCAGGCGGAGTTCAGGCGGAAACTTGAGGCCGCGGTGGCTAGGGCCGGCTTGAAAAAAGCCTCGGTGGAACTCACCAGGTCGTCCATCAACCAGGCCGGCGCCGCGGCCAAGCAAGGCCCCAACAAAGCCCTGTGGCAGTCCACGACTTTTCGCGTCACGGGCCAAGGCGCCTTGAAGGATGTCGGCGCGGTGCTCGAAGGCGTTCATTCCATTCCCGTGCTTCATCGCATGTCCGCCTTGGACATCAAGAAACCGGAAAGCGACAGGAAAACCACCGCCAAGGACAATGTTGAACTGAGCATGACGGTTGAGGCCATTTCGGTGACCGGGGCGGAGAAGCGCGAGACGCTGGAACCGAACCTCAAGAAGATGCCCGTGTTGCTGAATCCGGAAAGGAAGCACTTGGACATCCTTGCCAGCAACAACCCATTTGTGATTCCCGCTCCGCCCGCGCCTCCGGTTCGGCCGACACCCCCTCCCGTGGCGCGTGTGGAACCGCCCAAACCGAGTGAGGATCGGGAAGAGTACCTCTCCAGCGTGAAGTTGACGGGTCTTTCCTCCTATGAGCGAGGCATTCGGAAGGGGTGGGTCGCCTTCTTTTACGACCAGAACACCAATGGCGAGCAGAAGATTTATAGTCTAGGGCTGAATCGAAATATCGAATACCAAGATCAGTATGGAAATGATGTTTTGAAAGCAAAAGTAGTCTTAATGAATGTTCGCGAGGTGGTTCTGCTTTCAGAAGATGGGTATTTCACTGTTGGCGTTGGCCAGGATTTAAATCCTGCTCCGGGACGGATACTTGGGGCCGAACAGTACAAGGAACTCGGGTTGGAAGACCCGCCCAAGCCCGAGAAAAAAACTGCCCCCAAGCGTGACGACCTTGAATAAAAAACAAATGAATAATTGTTAAAATGGAGTAATTCTGCGGATTCTGATTATTGATCCGGTTCTGCCATGCCGAATGATTAAGCAAGGGATTGCATCTCCGCCCCATCATGCCATGGCATGATGGAATGGAGATTCGGACCGGGAGCGAACCAATGCCCTCTCAGAAAAAACAAGAAGCCAATCTGCGGCAGCACGGTGACAACCGTCCCCGATTCGCCTGGCGGTTGGCATTGATCGGGGGGTTGCTGTGGCAGGAACCTTCCTGGGCCCAAGGGCCGGCTCTGCCCCAGGTGGTGACCCAGGGCGCTCCTCAGGTTCTGCCATCGGTTCCCGCTGTGGGCGCCCCCCAGGCCCAGCCATCTCCCGCCCAACCTTCGGGGGCAGCTTCCAAGCCAGCCGAGAAAACCGTTTCCTTCAACATGGAAGGTCAACGGTGGAGCGCGGTGTTCCAATGGCTGGTTGACCAGACGGGACTGAAATACGGATCAAGCTACCTGCCGCAGGGATCGTTTACCTTCAAGAGCCCCAATGACCGGAAATACACCATTTCCGAGGTCATCGACATCATCAACGAGGCCTTGGACTCCAATCCCGACCAGCAACGCTACATCCTGATCCGCCGGGAGACCAGCTTCGTTCTGGTTCCCGCCGACGAGAAGATCGACCCCACCCTGGTTCCCCGGGTGGCTGTCGAGGACCTTGAACGCCGGGGCAGCACCGAGGTGGTTTCCCTGGTGATCTCGCTCAACACGGCGGTCGCGGAGGACATTGCTCCCGAGTTGAAGAAGCTGATGGGGAAATACGGCGATGTGGTGCCCTTGGGCCGCGCCAACCAGCTTGTTCTTCAGGACACGGCGGGCAACCTGAAAAGGTTGCTGCGGATCGTGAAGGAGATGGAGGACGCGGACAAGGGGCAGGACAGCCTCACGCACGAGTGCAAGTTCATCAAGGCCCGCGAGGCCGAACGCATTCTGACCAGCCTTTTGGGTGCCAATGCCAGTTCCGCAGCGGCCCAACCCCAGCAACCGTTTGATCCCCGGCGCGGACCGATGCCCGTGGCCCCGATGCCCGCCCGCTCTCGCAACCATTATGTGGCCAGCGACGAGCGAACCAACACGGTGATCGTGACCGGCCCGGCGGACAAGATCGCCCAAGCCCGGGAGATCCTCAAGAGAATCGACGCCGGTGGTCCCGGCCAGCAGAAGGTGATTATCGGTCCTCCCCTGCTCAAGCAGTATCCTGTCGCGCCAGGCACAGCCGAACCGATGGCCAAGACGCTGTCGGATGTGTACAAGGCCAACTCAACCATTCGGATTTCAGCCATCGGCAACGCTTCCATCATGGTTTACGCCGGTCCCGAGGACCAGATGGAGATCGCCCGGCAAATTCAGGGCACGGCGGCCATCGAGAAAATCACCAAGACGGAGTTGATCCCCCTTGGCGGGGACGCCGAGGCCTCCAAGGTGGCCGATTCGCTCAAGGGAATGCTGGGCGATGTCAAGACCGGCGCCCCTTATGTGGAGGCGGATACCGTTCGCAACGCGATCGTGGTCCGCGGCACGGCGGAACAGGTTCTGGATGTCCAGTCGATCATCAAGGCCTTGGGAACGGGAGGAATCGGGGGCGGTACCGTTCGCGTGATCAACATCGAGAAGGGGAGCGCCTCCCTGCTGGCGGAGCACCTTCAGAAATTGATGTCCGGAATGAGACAAAACCCGGTTCAGGTGATCAATCCCACCGCTGTTCCCGGGCCCGCGCCCGCGCCGCAACCCAAGCCTCCGGTTCTGCCCCCGATGCCGCCGCAGCGGCAACTCCCACCCGGCATGGGGCGCTTGGGAGATCCTCAGCCAGTGGACGGAATCGTCCGAGTGGCCGCCCAGGTTCCATCGGGCGCGCCCCAACCCATCGCGCCCGCGGCACAGGGAAAACCTGGCCGCGCCGACTCCCCCCTTCGAATCAGTGTGATCGGCAACAGGCTGGTGATGAGTTGCGAAGACACCGAGGCCCTTGCCCTTGCCAACGAAATTGTTCGGGTGATGACTCAATCCCCGGCCGGTGATGGTGATTACGAGATTATCCGCCTGCGCAATGCCAGCGCCGCCCAAGTGGCCAAAATCCTTGACGAGGCGTTCAACGGACCCGCTCAGGGAAGCGGCCAACAAGGCGGGGGAGGACTGGGTGGCGCCCTCGGAGGCCGGTTTGGCGGTTTGCTCAGCCTGGCCGGTGTCGCTCCCAGCCAAACTTCTCCCAATCGAATCCGCGTGGTGGCGGATCCCGCCAGCAACACGCTGCTGGTGCGGGCCAATCCGCTCGACATGCTCAGCATCAAGTCGCTGCTGGAAAAGGCGCTCGACAACGCGGACAGCGACAGCAATGCCGTGCCCCGCACCTGGACCATCGGGCCCCTTGTCAACACGACAGCCAACGAGGTCGCCACCACCATTCGCGATGTGTATTCGGAGTACACCAGGGCACGGAGCGGAAGTTCCAGCGCCGGGGGATTCCGGGGGTTCGGTTTCTTCCCGCCTTTTGGCGGCAGCGGTGGTTCGCAGGATTCCTCGGCGGCCAATCGCGCGCCTTCTCTTTCGATCGGCGTGGATGAACGCAGCAACAGCCTTTTGTTGTTCTGCTCGCAGGCGCTTTACGAGGACATCGGCAAGCTGGTGGATTACTTGGAATTATCGGCCAAGCCCACGGCCACCAAATCGGTGAAGGTGATTTCCGTCAAGGGGATCGATCCGGCCCTGCTGCAGCAGGCGGTGGACGCGATCCAGGGGCGAACCGGCGCCCGCCGCCAAGGCACCAGTTCCGGAACAGGTACCGGCACGGGCTCGGGAGGCTTCGGCACGGGCGGCGGTGGCTTCAATCCGGGTGGGTTTGGCACTGGCGGTCGACGAGGCGGCGGCATGGGGGGAATGGGCGGAAATCGCGCCCCTGCCA
>CAWUNZ010000009.1:0-30958 GCA_963923445.1 uncultured bacterium | reverse complement strand
TAATCATGATATTAATATGTTAATTTAAATAATGCATTAAGTGCGTTTTCATAGCTTTCTTGATTTGCTATTTTTAGTAAAATTTATTTGGTTATTAATTCGTAATGTTCGGTCAGCAAAAATATGTTTGATAAAACATAATATGTGCATGTTTTGGATTTTAATGAAGCAGACTAAATAGTTGCACCGTGATAAAAATGTCATTCTGGACGCAATCCTTAACCCCATATTTTATGGTTTTGGTAACATGATTCAGGCACCAAAAAGAATTTGTTTGTCTCCTGCCCAGGAATTAATCATAGATTGGACTGACGGATTTGTTTCCCGCATTCCAATTGACAAACTCCGGAGGGGATGTCCGTGTGCCACTTGTCGAGAAGAAAATGAGAAACCATCCGATCCCTTTCGCGTTTTGAAACCTAAGGAATTGGAACCTCTTCGATTAGTAAGGATGGATACTGTTGGGCGATATGCTTACAAGATCACCTGGAGTGACGGTCACGATACAGGAATCTTCAGTATTGAATATCTTCGTGCATTTCAAACATCTAATTAATCGTATTTTTCTTCCTGGTTTTAATTAGTGAGATGGGTTTATGTCTACTAATCAGCAGCTTCCTAAAATTGAATTGCCGGGAATTCGGAATGTTTTGGCAGTTGCCAGCGGCAAAGGTGGAGTTGGAAAATCCACAGTTGCTGTTAACCTTGCTGTTGCTCTTCAGATGCTTGGGAATAAAGTCGGTCTGCTTGATGCAGATATTTACGGTCCAAGCATACCTTTGATGCTTGGAATCCATGGTCAAATTGACCAAGCAACCACACCCCTTCCGTTGGATCGGCACGGTCTCAAGGTAATGTCCATGGGTTTTTTAGTGCCCCCAAGCAAAGCAATTGTTTGGCGAGGCCCGATGATTCATCGTGCCCTGACTCAATTCCTGACGCAACTCGATTGGGGAAACCTTGATTACTTGGTCATTGATTTGCCCCCAGGCACGGGTGATGCTCAGCTTACATTGACTCAGACCGTTCCGTTAACAGCAGCTGTTGTGGTCACAACTCCACAGGAGGTAAGTTTGATTGACGCGAGAAAAGGTCTTGAAATGTTTCGAGAAGTGAGAGTTCCAGTTGTCGGAATCATAGAAAACATGAGTTATTTTGTAGGTGACGACAACAAGCGATATGAAATATTTAGATCTGGTGGTGGGAGACGACTCGCCAATGATTGTGCTGTTCCCTTTCTTGGCGAGATTCCTATCGATTCCAAAGTAGCCATATGTGGAGATGAAGGTTTTCCCATTGTTGCAAAACATCCTGATTCCGTCGGCGGACAGGTTTTCGGGTCACTGGCAAAATCGATTTCCAAGGAACTTGATGCGATGCCTCCTCACTCGTCCTTGCCAAACCTGGAGATAACTTGAAAGCGATTGTTAGGCGCGAATTATTGCTACAACGATATCCGCGACATTCGTTCCCGTCCAACCTGTCTTAAGCAGGCTGCCGAGATTCTTATGGGCTTCATAGCTCGAATGCGATTCTATTGCCTTGCTAATGTCAAAAGCTGTTCTGTAAGCGAGTTCTAATGATTCTCGATCGAAAAATCCACCAGCGGCATCTGTTGGCCCGTCCTCTCCATCAGTACCGCCGCATAGGAGTGTGGTTTTCCGTACCCATTCGCTTGGAAGGAGTTTTCCAACTCTAAGGGCAAGTTCCTGATTTCTTCCTCCTTTTCCTGATCCAGGGGGTAGGACAACCGTTGGTTCACCACCCCACAATAAAACCAAAGGTGTTCCTGGAATCGGTTGGCACTTAATGATGTCCGTGACAATGTTTTGAGCCACTCCGTCGATTGGCCCTTCCATCGGTTTTGGAAATATTTGGACATTGCAGTAGGAATTTTTGGCCCTGTTAGCGGAGCCTTCGAGAGACCTTCGATTGTTTCCAAGCATGTGGTAGGGAAATTGATCTGGCAATTCCTTGGGTGTTTCAGAAACACGACCTTGGATACCTTCTTCAAATCTCTTTATGACACTCTTGGGCAAAAGCGATGCCACTCCGAGTGTCTTGAGCTGGTCCCAGGTTGACTTGAATGTGGAAGGGTCGGGTACAGTTGGTCCCGATCCGATAACAGAGGCATCGTCATTTACAACATCGGAAATAGCAAAAGTCCATAAATTATTATTTGCCAGTCCCGCGGGTGATTTGGACCAGGCATGCGCAAGCCATCCTCCTTTGATTGACGAGAGGTGTTTTCTCGTCGCGTTCAGAATTTTGATGTCGGCCCCAGCCCTTTGAAGCAAGCGCGTTGTTTCCAATTTTTCAGGCAGGGAGATTTGTTTCGCGGGGAGTGGCATTAATGCCGAGGCACCGCCGGAAAGAAGGCAAATTCCTATTGTTCCGGCAGGGGCCGATGCGGCCAATTCCAATTGCCGGCTTGAGCCAACCATCCCTTCATCTGTTGGAAGGTTTCCTCCTGGTGGCCTTGAGGGATGAAGCACCAAGTCCCTGGCCTCGTTTTGTGCTCCGCCTTGATCATCCGGCACATTAATAATCCCGTGGAGGCGGGCGAATGTTGGCGCGGAACGGACCAAGGCGTTAGCCATAGCCGCCCCTGCTTTGCCGCCTCCTAACACTAAAATTGGTGTTGGCTTGGGTAACTCTCCCAAGCAGTTCCATATGGCGGGTATCAGTGAATTAGGATGTGCTGCGATTACACCGGCATGCCAAATTTCCAAAGCTAATTTCCGGTCATCTGTGATGGATTGGAACATTCGGTTACCCACCGTTCCAGATCGATAAGAGCCTTTGACAAACGATCGATTTCACTTTCTTGTGTGAAAAAATGACACGATACCCTGAGGAGAAGTCCGAGTCGCGGGTGTTGGTTGAGTCCAATTTCCACCCTGTGGTTTTCCCAAAGAAAACGCCTTAGTCTGTCCAGTTGGATAGGGAGCTTCACTTGGAAAGCTACCATTGCACAACTTGTTTCGCGAGATACTGGAGTGGCTGGAACAAGCCAATTTAAAGGTGCCAGTCTTTCTCTCGTGTAATGGATTAGTTCGCGCTGCCTGTTGAATATTTGGTCCATTCCTAAGCCATTTTGGAAATCAATAGCAACTGGAGTGACTAACCAAGGAGACGGATCAATCGTTCCTGTAAATTCTAATTTTCTAATATTTGGCGTTGATCCCAAACCGTCATCATCATCTTGTTCCAAACCAAAGGGTTTTTGAAAACCCCAGCTGACGATAAGTGGTTCTAATAGATCCATTGCTTTTGGCTTGCATCCGAAAAACGCAGAACCCGTTGGAGATCCAAGCCATTTATGTAGATTGCCGCCGTAAAAATCTGCATTAATGTCGCAAAGTGATAAATTTAATGTGCCTACAGAATGAGCTCCATCGACAATGCTATCTATTCCTCGGCTTCCAGCCAAACGGCAAAGTTCACGCGCTGGAAGAACCATCCCGGTTGGGGAAGTTACATGACTGAAGAAAAGGAGTTTGACGGGAGAACGAAGAAGGGGCTCAAAGATGGCAATGATTTCATTTGGGTTTTCACATAAATGGGGAATTTCTACCGTTTCTATTGAGCAACCCGTTTTTTGCTGGATTCTTTCCCATACCCAACGCATTGCCCCGTATTCGAGATCAGTTGTTAAAATGACATCGCCACCTCCCAGATTGTATGAGCTTGCTATCATATTGATTGCTACGGTTACATTGGAAGAGAATATTAAATTTTTATGGTTGAAATCGATATGTGCTGAAAGTGCTTTTCTTGCGATTTTCAGTCGCTCTGGCACCATGCGTAGGAAAAAGTTCATCGGTTGGCGTGCAAGTTCATGCCGCAAATGTTGACATTCTTCCCAAACGATTCGCGGACATGGACCGAAAGACCCGCAATTTAAATTACATGATTCGGAATCGATGAGAATTTTGGAACGAGCGAGTTGCCAGTTAACTGTTGCCATGGAGTAATTCTTGGGAAAACAGAACGAAAAAAAAGAATGGGAACTAAATTTGGAACTTGCTTTTAGAATTCATCGTCATGAGAATGTAGGTGCACGGCAGATTTTTGCGCTTGTCGCCTCAGTCTGCCGATAAGTGCCTTAGAGGCTTGAAGGGAATGGGTTGCATCAGGATTTAAATTTTATTCCTGGTGCTTTGAAGGAGATTCCAATCATGACAACAAATCGCCGCCATTTCCTTCAGCATGTGGCTGGGGCATCAGCGATTGCGGCTCCAAGCCTGGGTTTCCTCCAAGGTTTGAAGGCTGCTGAAGACAAACTGAAGAAGGAAAGCAAGAGCCTTGTGATTTTCTGGATGGGTGGTGGTCCCAGCCACATGGATCTTTGGGACCTTAAGCCCGGTGCCCCTACTGGCGGTGAATTCAAGAACATTGCAACAAACGCCAGCGGTGTTCAAATCTCCGAGGTTTTGCCCACAGTTGCCAAGAATTTTAAAAACTTGGCAATCGTTCGCTCATTGGTGACCAACGAGGGGAGCCATGAGCGTGGCACCACTTTGATGAACACCGGCCGTCAACCCAGTCCTGTTGTGGCTTATCCAGCTATCGGTGCTGTCGCTTCTTCTCTTCTGACACCCAAGGAGCTCCCTCTCCCCGGTTTCATCGGAGTGGGTGGTACTGCCCAGCGCATCGGACCTGGGTTTTTGGGAATGATGTACGCGCCCTTCAGCGTTCAAAATGCTGGACAGCCCCCAGCCAATATCAAGCCCCCCGCCAGCCTGGGTTCATCCCAAATGGAGCAAGACGAGCGACTCCGTCGTCGTCAAAGACTGTTCTACACAGTTGAAGATCAGTTCGCCCAAGGTAACTTCCCCCACTTGGTGAAGGCCGAGGATCGTGAAACGGCCGGTAGTTCGGCCCAAGCGCATGCCTCGATTTACAAGAAGGCATTTGATCTCACCATTTCACCTTTGAGGAATGTCTTTGATATCTCAAAGGAACCAACAAGCGTTATTGACGCTTATGGCGGTCGCACGAACGGTTTTGGAATGGGTTGTCTTCTCGCCCGCAAATTGGTCGAACAGGGGGTTACCTGTGTCGAAATCGATTTGGGTGGATGGGATAACCACAATGGCATCTTCAATACCATTCGTACCGGCAATGGCCCCAGGCTTGATAAGGGCATGGGCAATTTGATGAAGGAACTCGAGGAGCGAGGTCTTCTCAAGAACACTGTTGTCATGTGGATGGGTGAATTTGGTCGTACACCTCGTATCAACCAAAATGGTGGTCGAGATCACTGGGCCCGCTGCTGGTCTATTGTGGTTGGTGGTGGCGCTATCAAGGGCGGTCAAGTTTACGGTTCCACCAGCGATGATGGAATGGATGTCAAGGATAATCCCTGCTCCATCGGCGATGTGTTCGCCACGGTGTTCAAGGGGCTTGGTGTGGATCCCGCCACTCAGGTTCGTGATAACATTGGTCGGCCCTTGGCAATCGCTGATGGCAAGCCGCTCAAGGGACTTGTTTGATTGTAAGTTCTTTCAATAACACAAAAGGCTGGGATGATAAAACCATCCCAGCCTTATTTTTTTCGACCCAACCTTAAATGAATTGAGAGATTATTATCAACATCCAGTTTTATTTCATTCGATTTCAAACGGGCGTGATGAGTTGTCATTCCTATTCCACGGCCGTCCATTGAGAAATGTCTCGCACCAAGGGATGCAATTCAGAAAACGGTGTCCAAAGGTTTTGGTGAGCAATCTAGGATCCATGATTGAAATAGTGCCTTCGTCTTCGGTTGATCGAATAAGTCTTCCCCAGCCTTGCTTTAATTTGACCAAAGCGCGGGGAATCGAAACCTGCATAAAGTAATTTCCTCCTAATTCTTGTAGATTCTTGGACCGGGCTAAAGTGAGTGGATCGTTGGGAGATTCAAAAGGTAAGCGCGGAATAATAACGCGCGCCAAAGCGTTACCTTGAACATCAATACCTTGCCATAAACTGTCCACCCCCAAAAGAACGGCATTTTTTGATGCTCTAAAATCATTAATAACGCGACCTATCGCTCCTTTCCCTTGTATCAAAAGTCTCCGATGGCGTTCCCTGCAGGCTGGAATCAGAAGGGTATGGCACAACCGCATCGCATGAACGCTAGTGAACAAGATCAGGATACCACCATCGGTTCTGTCCAATTGTTCCAAGATGTTTGGGAGGATAGCTTTGATCCATGTATCTGTTTGAAGGCCGGAAGGATCAGGCAACCGGTCATGCAATTCAAGCTTCATTTGAATTTCGTAATGAAACGGGCTGGCAATTTGAAGTTCATGACAGGACAAGGAATCTATTAATCCAACACGATCCTTGAAATAATCGAATGTATTGTCAGTGGTAATTGTTGCGCTTGTCATGAGGACAGGCCGACCGGTCTTGAACAGTTGATTTTTCAAGATTGGGCCGATTTCCAGTGGTGCCCTTTTCAATTGCGAGTATGGAATCCCCTTGGATGAGATTTTTTCTTCCATCCAAATGGCTTGACCGAGCTGGTCCTGCTTGAACCATAATGCCAGCTCTGAAACCAGGTCTGACAGTCTGTTGGATACCGATTCCAATTCTGGCCGAATGGTTTCTGGCGTTTCTGTCACCATGCTATTAACCGAATCGGCGAGGCCGGATACGGCTTTTATGAGAGGAATGAAGTCGATTGGCCAAGCGGAGATGACCGCATGGCTTTCCGAACCTCGATTTTTTTCAAACCATTCAGCCAATGCGAGGAAAAAAAGATCATTTTCTTTTTTCGCAATAGCTAGCGAGTCTAAAAGTTTCGAATAATGCAGGGTTTCATTGTTGACAAGCGCCAAAATACCCTTGTTTCCCTCAGCGCCCTGATATTCAATTCGTTTCAGAATTTTTGTCAGGTTGCGCTCAGAAAGTGTCAAGGAAAATTGTTCAGTGGCAACATCTTCGATTTCATGCGCCTCATCGATAATAACTGCTGAAAAATCAAAGGGCGCGCTGGCAATCCTTGAGGCTTGGGCTAATTTGGTAAAAAACAGAGCATGATTAACTAACAATACCCCTGCGTTAGCTGCCTTCTTGGAAGCCTTGAAGTAGAAGCATTTATTGAAATTTGGACATTTTTTGAACCGACAATTTTGCCAATCACTCTGGGCCAATTCCCAAGCCGCCTCATCTGTATCAAAATGAATATCTGCTTTTTCTCCAGTTAATGTTGAACCTGACCAGGTTCTAAGATTTTTCAAGCTTGAACGAGTAAGTGAATTCATTTCGTGAAATAATTGGGGTTCTTCAATAGCCAAGTTCATTCTTCTAATGCTTAGGTAATTGCTCCTGCCTTTAAGCGATAAGATCGGTCGCTTGGGTTTTATGATATCCTTGATTAGGGGAATATCCTTGTTGAGTAGTTGGTCTTGCAGGGCAATGGTTTTGGTTGAAATGATCACCTGCTTGTTGGGATTGTTCTCAGCATAAAAAACAGCAGGAACCAAATAGGCGAGCGTTTTACCTATTCCTGTTCCGGCTTCCGCCACCAAGTTTTCACCCGTTTCCAAGGATTTGGCTATCTGTAAAGCTAATTTCACTTGGCCAGACCGAACCTCATGTCCGGACAGGTGAGCGGCCAGAGGGCCATTTTGAGCAAAGAACTGGGCAACAGATTCGCAAAGAATGCTCAAATGGATTCCACCAATAGAGTGTCTTGGGGAAAAAGTTATTTCCTTGGACAGTTTACAAATGGGTTCAGGGTTTGAAAAATCAGATTAAAGCTTGGTTTTGGTACCAAGATTCAAACGAAAGGGTTGCTGATCTCCAATTAAAAGCCGAGGATGTTTGTTTGCTTGGAGTCAAATTGTCGGGGTTTACGCCATGTTTATCCGAGCCTTGGTTACTTTTTTGTTCCTTATAATCGCGAGTTTGGGTTTTGGACAAACCCCCGCAGAGCCACCATTGGCAAGTCCACCCCGTGGGGTCCCTTCCATGGATCCAGATCAGCCGAAAAACTCTTCGGATTTCCCATTAGGAAAAAATGAAACAACTTATGAGGACCAAGGAACATTCAATCCCCAAGACCCCCCTGCTCCAGTAGTTGCTGTTCGAGTTAGGGTTCCCGCTACCGTTTCTCCCGGTGGCGAGGCAGTTTATAAAATTCATGTAGACAATATTTCAGGCGCAATGGCCCATCGAGTTAGAGTCCGTAATCCTATACCGCAAAACGCCAAATACATTAGTGCTGACCCCAAGCCTGAAAATGAAGGGACTGAACTGGTTTGGCTTTTTGGGACAATGAAGCCTGCTGAACAACGAGTGATCACCATGGTCCTTCAGGCGGACGGCAAGGGCGATATTGAAAACACGGCCAGGGTGAGTTTTGAGCATGGCCAAACAACTAAAACGCGCGTTGCATCAGCCTTACGCATGGAAAAGCGGGCGCCCGAGCGTGCGATGGTTTCAGACTCGTGGAGTTATACGATCGATGTCGCTAACACTGGAGCATCTGCTGTTGGTGATATTGTGATCACCGATAATATCCCGGAAGGATTGGAATTTTTGAATAGTAATCCATCAACCAAAGGTGAGAATCCGCTTGTCTGGAACATAGGAAAGCTCGACCCCGGGCAAACGAGGCGAATCGAATATCAAGTAGCTGCTAAAAAGGCCGGGGAATATTCAACTGCAGCCAAGCTTTCAGCAGCAGGAGGTTTTACAAGAGAGGCCTCCTGCCGAACAGTTGTTGGTGAACCCAAGCTGAAAATGTACAAATCTGGGCCAGACCGTCGTGCGGTTGGCCGACCAGCAACATATCACATCACGCTTGAGAACGAAGGTAATTACCAAATCAGAAACATTCGGCTTGCCAGTAAAGTGGATGCAAGTTTTGTCATGTTGGCCGCCAGTGGCGGCGGAAGGCTTTTAGGTGGAGAGGTGGTTTGGGAGATACCTTACTTAGAACCTGGAAAGCGAAAAACCTTGCAGTTGGTGGTTCGCGCAACCAAGCCTGGGGAATTGATTAGCAGGGCCGAGTGTATTGCCGAGAAATTGGGTCAGGGCATCCAAGGGGAAAAAACAACAATCTTTGAGCAACGCAGAGATTTAGTGGTTGAAATTGATAAGACAGTTGATCCTGTCGAAGTGGGCGAATCGGCTACTTACACGATCAAGGCCATCAATTTAGGCCAAGCACCTATTAACGCTCCTTCACTTCAAGTGATTCTGCCTGCAGAATGGCGAAACGCGTCTGGGAAAGGCGCAGGAATTGTTGCCACTCAAATCGGTACAAGCTTGAAGTTTGCCAACCTTCCATCTCTTGAACCTGGAAGGGAAATGCAGTTTCAAGTTTCAGCCATTCCCATGTCGGTATCCAAGGGCCAGTTAAAAGCCGAAGTATTGGTCGGTAGTGAAACTGTTGCCAATAGTGTTGAATCGATCCAAGTGTTGCCATCTCAACAGCCTGGTATTTCACGCTGAACCCTTATCTGGCCAGAAGAAGATCCTTCCAATGGGAAGGGCGACTTGCCACGAACCTTTGAGCGGCGGAAGTCCTGGTGTCATCCAAGTTTTGAATGGTTGCCCTAGGCACTGACACATCGTGATGACATTGTTTGAATCCAACTGCGGTCGTAATTCCGCAAACTATCCCGACACCCACTAAACCAGTCCAGCAAACATAGGCAACCATATTGCTACCCTCCTTTTGACAAAGTGAGCAAACCAAGTGCCATGATCAAGATTTTGGAATTTAATCTTGAAAAGTAGTGTTATGGATTGGAGTTACGATCTTCTTAATTTCATTTTCTATATGAGTTTTATCCGTTACAGATGTATTTATTTATTCGGCAGTTGTAAAAAGTTCTTGTTTGCCATACCAATGCATTGGAACATGATCTTGCGATGTGTTGCGGATTAATGTCTCAGGAAACTTGCCTTTTAAACGGGTCACCATTGTTTTCATTGCGAACGATTCGGATGAATGGTGTCCTAGGACGATTGCTGCCATTCCTGCCTGATGGGCCCAAAGCATATCGTGGTATCGCATTTCCCCAGTGATAAAAAGGTCGGCATGTTGATCTTTGGCGACTTTAACCCATTCCCCAGACGCGCCACAACCAATCGCAACTGTGGTTACTGGAAGAAAATCGTGGCCAATACTTTGAATCAATTCCGAAGGCGCCAATTTTGCAATTCTTTGAGATAATTGGCCAAGAATCGTTGGGCTATTTAAACGGCCAATCCGGCCGTTACCCTCTCGAGAAGGAGTGGGATCCAAAGGGTAAATATCAAAAGCAGGCTCCTCGTACGGATGGACTTTTTTGAGCCTTGAAATGGCTTCGTGAATTTTTTGGGAAGGAAATACTATTTCCAACCGATGTTCCGAAACGGTTTCTGCATTGCCGGCGGTTCCGATAACTGGATTTGTCCCATCCTCGCCAAAAAAAGTTCCCACTCCTTCCCCATGGAAACTACAGCCGGAATACTTGCCAATTTGTCCACCACCAGCAGCAAAAAGTTCGCGGGAAATCTCGCCTAAATGACTTGAAGGGACGAATGTTACCAACTTGACTGATCTAGGACTCATTGCTGGAAACAAGGGCCGTAAGCCAGTCATACCGATAAGATCAGCTAACTGGTCATTTATTCCGCCAAGACATCCATCATGAGAGGTATGAGGAGAGTAAAGTGCGACTCCATGTCGACATAATTTTTGAAGGATCAAACCCTCAGGAGATTCATCGGTTATTTGTTGGATAGGTTTGAACATCAGAGGATGGTGGGAAATAATCAAGTCTGCTCCCCAGGCAGTTGCTTCCGCACAAACATCGAATGTCACTGTGAGGCATGCCAAGATCTTTTCGACTTTGTTTTTCTTGGAACCAATAAGCAGTCCGGTATTATCCCAAGAAGCTGCAAGCCGCTTAGGGAACCATTCATCCAAAGTTTCGGTAAGAACTCCGACTGTTGTTTCCAACTTCATGGCAGGCTCCAGAAGCAAAAGTTGGACATAAATTTATGCCAGTTTTTCTCTGAAAACCTGAGTTGACCACATATTTACCACCGCTTGAATAGATCTTATTTGGCTTTATTTTTATACATGGAAACTACACCCGCTTATGAGGTTTTTTGTTGTGAGGTGCTCGCTATTGCCTGCCTTGAATGCCAATTACTTGAAATTCAGGGACATTCAAATCAACTAAAAGTGGATCCTGTGTTTGGGCAACCGCGATATTCCCCGCCATGTCTTTGACCGATAGCCTTAAAAAGACAGCCGGTGGAGCCATTGCCGGCACCTGCCATAGATAACGACCTGTGTTGGGCAGATCCATTCCAGCAATATTTTGCCAAGGTCCATCTCGATTCTCAGACCATTCCAAGATGACTGGTTGGCTTGTCAGATTTCGGTCGTTCGCCTTCCAAGTCAGAATCAATCCGTCCTTTCGGGATGGATCCGGTTGCGGACTGAATAGTGTTGCTTCCGGGAAAGTTGAATCAAGTTCGACTCGAATGGACGGCGAATCGCCTCGTTGTGGTGGTTGTCTGCCAAGCCCAGCCTTGCTTTTGACAATCAAAATGAACCCATGAATAAGCCCTTCTTGCGCTACAGGGAGGTTGACGCTGAAGCGCTGTCCAGGAGCCATATTTGCCTGTGGTGTTTCGGTGCCTGCCAATATCCAATTCATTCCGTCATCATGTGTAGCCCAAATTTCAATGGATCCGATTCCAGATGGTCCAAGCTTGGTGATTTCGATGTCCGCCTTTACCGGTCGTTTGGAAACCACTTGAACCGCCGGAAGGTTGGCGCGGTTAGGCATTGATCCGCCAGCCGAACCGCTTGGGGTTAATGTCGAGGGGCCGTTCGTCACACTCTGAGCCGGAAGAGAGTTTGAATTCGACGGAACAGCCCTGGAAGCCTCAATAAATGGAGGGGAAACACCGGCGGGAAGTTGCGTCACGCCCGGCTGAATTACCGGAACTGAAACTGGCGCTGTTGGTAAAGGAGGAGGGATCATATTTGAACCGGAAGGAGATGGGGGATCAGGTGGAGGAGGCTGAATTGGAACGGGCTGGTCATTTCGAGCCAATGCAACCGGAGAAAATGGTGGTGTTGATCCCGCAGCCGATGGGTCAATTGATCCTGAGACCAATGGACGGGATGTTTTGGCAAACTCTCGAACCGTGATTGTTTGGTTTCCAGCTTTATCCTGAATTGTGAGCCGAACTGAGCCGGTTGAATTGGGAGGTAATGAAAAATGGCCAGAGCCCTTGAGATTGGGAGTTATATGAATTGGAATCGGTTGATCGGAGCCGTCCAATAACAATTCCATCTTCATACTTGCCAAATCAGCATGGTCATCGGTGGCAACCCAGTTCAGATGCGTGTTGGAACCCCGCTGTTCGGCCTCAAGCACAAGATCTGGCTTGCGAGTATCCACGATGATCTTTTGATCAATACGAGCCTTGTAAATGTCTCGAGGCTCCATGTTTCCCTTGGAGTCAATGACGGCCACACTGAACCAATAAACGCCATCTCCAGAAGCCACGAAAGGAAATCCGTCCTGACCAGGCTTGATGCGACTATGCAAATCCCATGATTTCCCTCGATTGGTGGAAACAAACAGAAGCAGCTCCTTGAGGGATGCTTGATGCTCTGGTGCCAGAGCCACAGGAATTGTGAAGCGGGGGGTAGATAAATGCTTCTCTTCGTCCGCTTGAAGGCCCAGGATCAACAGACCAGCCAACGGTCCGGTGAACAACTGGTACATGGTCCTGATCCCCCAGAATTCAACGAGATGCGATCACCGAAAACATGTTTCGTGGTGAACCATCACTCTTCTCCTATCGGCAGGCTTGTTAATTCTGGTTGAGGAATTTAGTGAAGCTTTGGGGGTTAAAATGGCAGAGAGCTTGTGAGGTTGCAGAAGTAATCAAAATAATCTTCCTGGCTTCTTTTGATTACTTCGTATGCCTCATCAATTCCATAAGCTTCTCCGTGACGACATCGCGGACGAAGTGCGCCGGGAGCATCTTTGTAGGTCAGAAAATAATGTTGAAGGCGTTGAAGCAACTGCGCTGGGATATCGGTCACATTTTGCCAATGACCATAGGCAGCATCATTAGCCATTACGGCAAGGATTTTGTCATCAGCTTCATCACCATCCAGCAATCGCAATCCGCCAATAGGGCGCGCACGCATCAGTAAATCGCCATGTGTTATTGTTTTTTCAGTAAAAACACAAATGTCGAGAGGATCTCCGTCTCCTGTGAGTCCTGTCAGGCCTGTGTGCTTCATGCAGTATTGGGCGACTCGATTGCCGCAGTATGTTTGTGGCAACAAACCGTACAGAGCCGGGCATACATTTGAATACCGTTGGGGCCGATCCAAAAGCAGTAATCCGCTTTCCTTGTCGAGTTCATATTTCACGGTGTCGGTCGGAACAATTTCGATATAAGCGGTGACAACCTTTGGGACTTCCGGGCCAATCGAAACACCATGCCAAGGATGAGCCTTGAAGACATAACGCAATGATGTTTCGCGAAAACCAGGAATTGTTCTGTTCATGCCACAAGACCTTTGACAGAAAACTGACCCATTACAAAGTTAGGGGTTTAGATCTTTTCAGAGAAGGCGATCGGCGTCATACCCTGCCCTATCGGCAAGATCCGCTGTGTTTGCTTCAGTATTGATGCCGTTACAAAGCCAAATCTTCTTTTAATCCGATTCGCTATGCCGAATCAAAAAATGCAACAGGTTTCACATCTTGGAGATTTAAACCATGATCGGCATGGCTGCCTTTGTCGGATTTGTGTTGGCGCAACCACAACTTCCCCAGCCTAAACCTGCTTCACAATCTACGGTCCCATTAGCCAGTTCATTTGTCATGCCGCTTCCAACCACTTCCTCCTACTATGCCTCAGCGCCTGGCCCTTCCAAAGTCGTCGGCTGGCCAACGAGCCTTTATGGTGCAATCAATCCGGCCCCAGATTTATCCTCCCCAGTGCCATACTTTCTGGCTTATCAGCCGCCGGTTCCTAATCCTGCTGCATGCGGCGGTCCGTCTTGTGGTGGTATGCATCACGGATGGTTTGGCAAAAAGAAAGGTTGTTATGCAGAGCCAAACTGTCCTGGGTGCGGAAACTTCAGGACTGAAGCCATATTTATCTATGGTTCATGCCGCGCTTTTTTTGGGGAGGCTTGTCGTACTGGCCAAGCATGCCCAACACCTTGGGATCTGCTCTATGGTCCCAATCGCCCGCCTCAATAACCGCCACCTAGAAGGGACTCTCCCGGTAAAATGTGAATATGGTTTTGCCGGGAGATGTGTATGGACAGTGGATGTGGATGCCATCAATCTGTTGGTCCTGATGTAAAAATTGACCCTGTCTGCGGAATGTCAGTAGGGCCTGATCGTCCTTTGATAATGGCGGAATATCTTGGTCAAGATTATCATTTTTGCGCAACAAGGTGCCGTGAAAAATTTCTGAAAAACCCTGTTCTGTATCTTGCCACGGGAAGAAGTGGACACCGTAAATCCATTGGTTCGATTGCGAATAAAAGCCTCGAACCTGGATTTGTGTGCCCCATGTGCCCTCAAGTTTTTCAACACGGGCCTGGGGCATGTCCGACTTGTGGGATGGATCTGGAACCCAATGCTCCAGAGCTTGGAGTGTCTCAATCGGTAGAGTGGTCCGCAACAAGATCCTTGTTGGCCGCCGCTCTTTCCTTGCCGTTGCTTGTCCTTCATTTCCCGATCATGATGAGTAACCAATTCTGGCATAGGCTTTTTTCGATTGGTTCGGGTTGCCTTGCTTCAATAGTTGTTTTTGGATTGGGATTGCCTGTATTGGTCCGTGGTTTTGGTGGTTTAATCCACCTTCGCCCCAATATGTTTACCCTCATATCATTGTCGGTTTTAGTGGCAATGTTGCAAGGAATGGGGGCAATACTAAGTCCGGAATATTGGGGCGAACATCCTCAGTTTGACTCCGCTGCCATGATCATGACGCTTGTCATTGTTGGTCAATTCATTGAATCAAAAACACGGTTTTCAAGTCGTTTGACCCTGCGTGATCTTTTGCGCCAGGAAGAGGGTTTGGCGATTTTGGTAGAGAATGATTTACCCGATCGATCTGTCGCTGTCGGGTCCCTTGCTATCGGAGATTTAATTCGGGTAAGGCCTGGAGAATCCGTTCCTGTGGATGCCCTTGTGGTTGAGGGTGTTTCTTCGGTTGATGAATCTCTTTTAACCGGAGAGTTTCTTCCTGTTGAAAAATCGATAGGTTCTTTTCTTCGAGGAGGCACCATGAATTTGAATGGTGCCTTGGTCGCAAGGGTCGCGAAGGTTGCTCGGGATAGTTCCCATTCCCACCTGCAAGCATTGGTTTCCCAAGCCAAGGCCTCAAGGCTGCCTATCCAGGAAACGGTCGATCGAATCTCAGCCTGGTTCACTCCTTGCGTTGTCTTATTAGCAGTGGTTGCGGCATTCATATGGTTGCTCGTTCTTGGATACCCTGCAGGTTTGCCTCATGCCATTAATCGCGCCACGGCCATGCTTGTTGTCGCCTGTCCATGCGCTTTGGGACTCGCCACCCCAATGGCTGTTGTTCTTGCCTTAAGCAAGGGGGCCAGGAAAGGCATTTATGTAAAAAATTCGGCAGCCTTGGAGCATTTGGGGAAAATAAGAGCCATCGGGATCGATAAAACAGGGACCTTGTCGGTAGGCCATCCCCGTATAGCCGAGGTGATTACCGACGAAGGTGTATCTGAGTCCGAAATATTGAAGATGACTGCGGCCGTTGAAAAAGGTAGCGCCCACCCGCTTGCCCGCGCTTTTCAAAGATGGTCTGTTTCCCAATCCATTCCGATCCCCGATGCAACCAATGTCATCATGGTGCCTGGAAAAGGTGTTGAAGGTGTTTTGGGCAACGATGTCATTCGTTTAGGTTCGCAGGAATGGATCAGGGATAACTTTCCAGAAAATATCATTTCACCCAAGCTTCAGCAGGGAGCATTGGACTTACGGCGGGTTGGAAGGACAGTTTTTTTCATTTCACGCAATGGCATACCAGTGGCCTTAGTGGGACTTGAGGATCCCCTTCGCCCTTCAGCAAGGGAGTCCGTTGAGCGAATCAAGGCGATTGGAGTCGTTCCTTTTCTTGTTTCGGGAGACAACCGCTTAACGGTGGAGTCGGTTGCGAAGCGCGTGGGAATTGAGCAATTTGAAGCCCAGGTGACTCCTCAAGGTAAAAAGGAGTGGGTTGACAGAACGCGCAGCAAATTAGGCTTGGTAGCCTTGGTCGGAGATGGTGCAAATGATGCCGCAGCCATGGTTGGTGCGGATGTGGGATTGGCCGTGGTGGGTGGGAGCGATCTGGCCACCAGCAGCGCGGACATATTGCTCATGCGGAGTGATTTGAATTCCATTCCGGAATCCGTTCTCCTTGGTCGTTGGCTATTAGGCAGAATCCGTTTCAACATGGTGATTGCTTTTGGTTACAATGTCGTTGCCTTGCCAGTAGCGGCAATTACTGACATTCCTCCCGCTGTTGCGGGATTTGCCATGGTATTAAGTTCCCTGGTTCTTATTGCAACAACCTTTTGGTCTGCTGGAACGGAACCCCAAATAAAGAAGACTTGGTAAAAGCGATGACTGGAGAAATTGACTGGACCCCTCTGAGGAATTTGATTTTCCAATCAGAAGAAATCATTATTTTGTCTCATGTAAGGCCAGATGGTGATGCTGTCGGAGCCTGCCTTGGATTGGCCCTTCTGATCCAGTCACAAGGTCGAAAAGTCAGAATAGAATTGGATGGAGGCTGTCCGGCTAATCTTCGCTTTCTTGAACCACAGGATTTAATTTTCCCGATTGGCGCTGATGCAGTCTCTGATCGAGCAGGAATTGTTGTCTTAGACACAGGTACTTGGAATCAATTGCGTCCCGCCTCGCATATTCTCAAAACCCCAGACAGGAAAATCGTGGTCGTTGATCACCATCGGACCCAGGACGATTTGGGAGGTGTTCTGATACTCGACACAGATGCTGAAGCGGCATCGGTTTTGGTGGCCCGTTATTATCGTGAAATGAAAGCAACCCCCGATGTAAGGGCTGCCACAGCCTTGTTTGTTGGGCTGGCAAATGATACCGGCTGGTTTCGCCATTCCAACTGCAAGCCATCAACATTTGAATTGGCTGCCGAGTTAGTCAGGTGTGGTGCCCAGCCAACCTGGATTTACGAAAAATTGTTTTCTGGCGAATCTATCGCCAGGCAGAGGGTTAAAGGACATGTACTTTCCACGATGAGCTTTCATTCCGGTGGGCGGATAGGACTTTTCAAGCTTCATCAATCAGACATCATCAAATTTGGAGCAACTCCTGAAGACGGACTTGGCGGATTAGTGGATCTTCCAAGGCAAGTTGCGGGCGTCCAGGTGGCCTTGGCCTTGTATGAACAACCCGACGGCGCCACAAGGGCCAGTCTTCGCAGCGATGGAACTGTGGATGTTGCCGCCATTTGTGTCGGGCATGGAGGGGGTGGGCACAAACCGGCTGCGGGTTGCACTCTTAAGGTTTCACCGGACCTGGCCGAAGCCATTCTCGTACCCGAACTGGTTGCCTCTCTTGATGTTCAGCCAAGGATTGCCACATGAGCCAGACGTACGCCAGTAACCGATTCTCACTTTTGGAAACGCCATTGCCGCTACGGTTGCTGATCGCAGTTTTTTTGGCAAGCGTGGGAATCGGATACTGTTCCGCTTTGGTCAACTTGCATTTCCAAGAGGCAACACCCGGTAATCCTTTGCCAGATGCTGCGGATGTGGTGCGGGCATACCACGGTGACTCTTCGTCGAATCAATTGGCCAGATTGGTTTCGGCACCTGAATCCCTGCCATTCACTGGTTCTGGTAGCATGCGCGGAGTATTCACTGAAAAAAAGAATCCTGGCGCTTTGAGAACCGCGGCAGAAGAAATCTTGGCTCAACTCAAAGAAGGTGGTTACAAATTTGACCCTGAATTAAAAAAAACAGTAAAAGATGCGGTTTTCAGGTTTTTTGATTTTGAGCGACAGGCTCTTCTTGCCTGGGCAACAACCGGGCATGACAAGGCTGCCTATGACAAAGATGATTACGACCTTCCAGAAAACGTCGCTCGCGAATACAGGGATTTTCGAAAATCACTTGTTGATAAGCTTGCCCCACTGCGACCGGTTCCTGTTGGTGATTCTGTTGATCCTGCGGTCTTGGCAGTCAATGATTTTTTAACTCTTGATGATGATGGCAAAGGCGTTTCCTCTCGTGTTCGAGGGATTATTGAGGAGAGGTGTGTTCGCTGCCATGATCATGGTAAATCCGTAGCCTCATATCCTCTCTCTCGGTACGAGCACTTGAAGGTTTACCTTGATGAGGATCTGGGCGCCGATAAGGGCAAATCGTTGTCAAAATTGGCGCTGAGCACACATGTCCATTTGCTTGGATTCTCAGTTCTTTATGGTCTTACAGGATTGACCTTTGCCCTTTCGGTTTATCCTTTTTGGATGCGTTTGTTGATCTCCCCTGCACCTCTTCTTTTCCAGATCATCGACATATCATTCTGGTGGCTATCGCGCCTGGATTCACCCTATGGGCCTTTGTTTGCCCAGGGAATCATGGTGACGGGTGGAATTGTGGCTCTTTCCCTGTTGTCCCAAATCGTTCTAGGTTTATGGGGGATATTCAAGGGAATTGAAAGGGTTTTTTTAGTGGTGATACTGGGTGTTGGAGCCGCCATAGGAATTGCAGCATTGATTTTATTTGTCTTGCCCTATCTGGAAAAAGAAAAAGCAACGGCTGGACCAGCCGTAGTTTCGGTTAGCGCAAAGCATTGACCTGTTGATTTCCTTGTTGCCGCCAACTGGCTTCAAGCTGATCCCAAGTCATCGAATAATGTTTTGCCAGTGCCTGATCGTAACCATGATCAAGCCCATCCTTCACGAAGGCCGCAAAAACTCGTGGCCCTTTCAGACTAGTCATATGGTTAACCACGGAAACACTTTGAGCATAAAAGGTTCCCATCATTCGTGCTTCGGGATAATCGTGCTGAGACATCAATGACCTGATGGGAAAAACACCTGTTTGTGCACCCAGGCGTGGCAGATCATTTGTGTGTTTGGCGATTCGGTCAGATGGTTCGGATAACACGGCCATACCCTCATCTGCCCATCGTGGAACGAGATGCGTTCCAAATCTGCCCGCTAGGACTATGTGGGTAGCCTCATGAGGAAGGACTCCAATGCTCATGTTGGGGTCATCAGCATGGAGATCGATACGCCTTTGTGTAACCCTTCCACCATCCACCTTCACCGTGCTGTGTCCTGGTGAGGTTGATGGGACCCCCGTTGCCGAAGAGTAATGGGCTGCTGTTTCATGAATGACAACATCGCAGGGCGGGTTCCACGGTTCCTGACTACCGCCGAACCATCTCTCTATCTGGGTGGCACGGGTGTTTTCCAAGAGTCTTGCCAATTTCTCTCCTGTCGATCGATCCAGGTGATGATGAATCCGGAAGGAAGGACTGGCAGTGGTAACCCATCCATTTGTTTCACGGTGAGTCAGGTCAATTGATTGATTATGTGTGTTTGTGTTCTTTCCAACAGCGGCTTTGAGTTCGTCAACTTGAGGTTTCAACCGTGGAGCCATGGCCGAAATGGCTTCCAATTCACGGATACCCTCGGTTGAAGAAATCTTGTCAGGGCTTTTTTCTGAGATTCTGTGGAGCCTTGAGTAAGCCCAGCGTTCGCGCGCCTCTTGTTCAAGCATCGGGTCGGTTTGCCATGCTTTGCCGTACATGGAATCTGATGCGGTAAAATCTCCTCGAGCAAATGCCGATTCAGCCATTTGTAGATACGTTTCAGCATCGTGTTTTTGCTGGGAATTTGCCCAGGAAAAAGGATTAATTCCTGTCTCCTGCTTTTTATCGTTCAATTTTCCCCTGGCCGTCAAATTGGAACCAAGAGGAAGTGCTTGGGCTGCTTCAAGTTGGATATTCCCAACATGAACTTCAGGAAGCGTTCCATCCTTCGTTGACCAAGCCTTTGTCGTCTTTGTGGATGATGGAGTTTCTCCTGCTATTGGTTTGGAAAGATCTTGCTTCTGGGAAGGATCCAAGAAAGAGAGGCGTCTTTGATATGTTGTCCGTTCAAAGGTTTGTTCCGTGCCTTCCAGTTCCCTCACGAGTCCTGAGTAAGCTAATCGCAATGCTTCCAAATAAGTTCGATCACCATTGATAATCCCCAGGTGCCGTTCAAGCATATTCACGGCTTTTCTGAAATCGTTTTGCTCAATCAGGGTTTTTGCTTCGGCCAAAGTCTTTTCGATAAGAAGTTTCCTGGTAAAGACACTATCTTGTGAATCCTGAGCATCAAGATTGGGGATCATTATCCCAACAACACCCATTGCAAAAAAACGCAAATAACCGAATCGCATAAGAGTCACCATCCTTGGTGAAACAGCCACGGCTTGGCATCCTTGCCAGCCATGGCAAGAATCTCCTGGACCGCTTCCCTGCGGTAACAAGTGCCCAAGGCACCACACGGAGACGGGTGGGAACCATAGGGTTCCTTACCACGAAAAACAACCCTAAACCTTCTTGCGGTCCCGAGTGTAATTCAGCACAATCAGGCCTTGAAATATTGGAGGGTTACGAATGTGGCGCATGTTGGCAGCTTTGGCACTTCTGGTTTTTTCGGGGAGTATTTCGATGGCATCGCCAGAATTGACTGAAGCCGCCAGAAAATGGGTTTTGGATCACGAGGCTAGAATTAAACCCCTTGAAATTGAAGCTGGCATTGCTTGGTGGGAGGCAAACACGACCGGAAAGCCAGAAGATTTTGCAAGGAAAGAGGCGGCACAAAACAGGATTGATCAAGCGCTGGGCGACAAGGACAATTTTGCGAAGCTCAAAGATTTGCTTGCTCGCAAGGCTGAGATTGATGATTCGGATCTGCGCCGGTGCGTTGAACTTCTTTATTTGCAATACTTGGAAAAACAGGCTGATCCTCAAATCTTGAAAAAAATGGTGGCCATTTCGAATCGGGTGGAAAAAACCTTCAACACTTTTCGCGCGAAGGTTGATGGCAAGGATATGTCCGAAAATGAAGTTCGCTCAGTTTTGAAAAATTCCAACGATTCCCTGAGAAGAAAGCAAGTTTGGGAAGCAAGCAAGGAGGTAGGGAAACTCCTGGAATCAGATCTTAGGGAATTGATCAAACTCAGGAATGAGGCCGCGAAATCACTTGGGTTTCCTTCATTTCACGCCCTCCAGCTTCACCTGAATGAACAAGACGGGGATAATATCCTCAAGCTTTTTGACGAGCTTGACAAATTGACCAAGGGGCCATTCCAAAAGGCGAAGAATCAAATTGACGAAGCGTTGGCGAAAAAATGCCAGATCCAGGTAGATGATTTGCGCCCTTGGCATTATCACGATCCGTTTTTTCAGGAAAGCCCGGCAATTTTTCCAACCGATCTTGATGGTCCCTTCCGGCGTGCGGACATATTGGCTATTTGCAGAGATTTCTACAAAGGCATCGGCCTACCCGTGGATAAGGTTCTTGCGCGCAGCGACCTTTATGAGAAGCCGGGAAAAAGTCCTCATGCATTTTGTACGGACATAGACCGCGCAGGAGATGTTCGGGTTCTTGCGAATATCACTCCTAACGAATATTGGGCTTCAACCATGCTGCATGAATTAGGACACGCGGTTTATTCGAGTTTAAACATGCCCATGGAAATGCCTTATCCGCTTCGCGGGGAGGCTCATATCTTGGCTACCGAAGGGATAGCCATGCTGTTCGAAAGGTTTTCACGGAAAAGCGCATTTTTAGAAAAAATGGGCGTCAAACTTGAGAACCCATCAGGATTTCAAGAAGCGGCATCCCGTTCACTCCGATATCGATTGTTGATCTTTTCACGCTGGTGCCAAGTGATGCTTCGCTTTGAAAAAGCGATGTATGAAAACCCGGATGCGGATCTAAACGCACTTTGGTGGGACTTGGTTGAAAAATATCAAGGATTGAAAAGGCCGGTTGGTAGAAACTCACCCGATTATGCGACAAAGATTCACATCGTGAGTGCCCCTGTTTATTATCATAATTATATGATGGGTGAGCTTTTCGCTTCCCAAGTCCATCACGCGCTGTGCAAGGATTTGTTCCCTGGTTTATCGCCCAATTCTGTCATTTATTGTGGAGACGAAAGGGTTGGCAAATACTTTCGCGAGAAAATTTTTGCGAAGGGAAGAAAGTTGACTTGGAATGAATTGACCCGATCTGCCACAGGCCGGTTTTTGGAACCCGATTCATTCGCCGCTGATTTTGACGAGGCAAAAGCCGTATCCAAATAGCGAAGGCAGGTACGTGGTTGCCGATTCGGAGCTATCCGGATAACTCTTTCTAAATGAAAAAAAAACATATCGAAAGCGGCTGTCCCAAGGGAGCCGCTCGAGTTATTTCTACGGTCAGCCACAAAAGGATTGACCCACCTGCGGTAACGGGAAACCTTTCGGTACCGGACTTGTTGGACTCGGTCTTTCTTTCATACAACGCCGGTCGGCTACGCGAGGCAGCTCAATTACTGACCGGCAAAATGTTGGCGGAAGATGTAACCTTGGGGGTTTCCCTTTCAGGAGCATTAACTCCTGCCGGTTTAGGTATTTCATGCCTTGTACCACTTATCGAGCACGGACTGATCGACTGGATCATTTCCACCGGCGCGAATATTTACCATGACGCCCATTTTGCCTTGGGAATGGAGCTTCACCAAGGGCGTCCGGGTATGGATGATCACATGCTTCGCGAGAATCAAGTGATCAGGATTTATGACATTGTCTTCGATTACGAGAATCTGCTAGGTACCGATTCATTTTTCCGCGCTATGGCGAGACAGGAACCGTTCCAGAGATCCATGGGTACGGCCGAGTTCCATTTTTTAGCTGGTAAATTTCTTGATGCCCGAGAACGGGAATTGGGTTTGGTTGGCAAGAGTTTTCTTGCTGCTGCCTTCCGCCAAGGGGTTCCAGTATTCACCTCATCACCCGGTGACAGTTCCATTGGTATGAACCTTGCTGCTTTACAATTGGAAGGAAGCAAGTTGCAAATTGATACATTGCGCGATGTGAATCAGTCAGCTGCAATTGTTTGGGCCGCAAAACAAGCAGGCAAAAGCGCAGTCATGATTCTTGGCGGTGGATCGCCAAAAAATTTCATGCTGCAAACAGAACCTCAGATTCAAGAAGTTTTAGGCCTCAACGAAAGTGGGCACGACTACTTCCTGCAGGTAACAGATGCCCGGCCTGACACTGGGGGTTTAAGTGGTGCCACTCCTCAGGAAGCCATGACATGGGGAAAGGTTGATCCAAGCCAACTTCCAGATACCGTGACCTGTTATATGGATAGCACAGTGGCTCTTCCTTTATTGACAGCTTATGCCGTGGCAAGAAAAGGGCCCCGTCAACCAAAGCGATTGATGAACAGCCTTTCCAATCTGACTGATAAATTAAAAGAATCCTATCTGGATAAACTCAAAAAAGATGCTCACCGGAATTAATTGACCGCAGCAAGTCCTTTGGCAAAACCTTCGCGAATCGTATCAAACGGTTCAATTCCCGTAGAAACTCGGATAAGCCCGGGGCCAATTCCCTCCGCCTGCCTTTCTTCAGGAGATAAACCACGGTGGGATGTGCCCGCTGGATAACTCAAGGTTGTGGAGGTATGACCTAGGGAAGGGCTAAGGGTGAGGTTTTTGCATGCCCGGAAGAAAGATTGAGCCCCATCCCTACCGCCGGAAACCTCGAATGAAACTATGTTGCAAGTTCCGATCGGCATCATGCGCTGGGCCAGGGAATGATCAGCGTGACAAGGAAGCGATGGGTGGTGAATTTCGAGGACACCCTGTTGGTTTTGTAACCAGAGGGCAAGCTTTCGGGCATTTTCCTCTGATGTTTGTACCCGAAGCCGCAAGGTTTCAAGCCCCCTGCTTGTCAACCAACAATCGAATGGCGAACTGTTCAGGCCATAAAGACTAACAAACGGCTGGAAGTGTTTTTTCCACTTTTTACTTCCAGCCACCATCCCCAAAGTGGCATCACTATGGCCATTGATTAATTTGGTAAGGCTTTCGACAACAAAATCTGCTCCCAACGAAAGGGGTTTGAGAAAAACCGGCGTCGGAAAAGTATTATCAACTGCCAAAGGACTCCCGCTTTCCGAGCAGATATTTGCAATTGAGGATAAATCGGCGATTCGAACCAACGGATTGGAGATGGATTCCACTAAAACAAGATCGGCTGTTTGGGTAATCAATGACCTTAATTCATCAGGATGATCCGGATTGAACCATGTGACCCGGGTTCCTCGATTTTCGAAATCGCGGATTAAAAGAATTGTCTTGCCATAAAGCCAGCGACTAGCAAGAAGATGTTTGCCAGGGCCAAGGCGTGAAAGGAATAAGGCACAGAGAGCGGACATGCCCGAAGAGGTGACGCTGGCCCAATCAGCAAGGTGATATTCAGCCAATTGTTGGGCTAATTCATCAGCGTTGGGATGTCCATCACGGGCGTAGAGGTAGCCTCCATGTGATCCAGCAAAATAAGAATCCAAGTCATCAATGTCGGTGAAGTTATAAACACTCGATGGATAAATGGCAGAAGCTAAAGGCCATATTTTGTCATGCATCGGCAATCCACCGTCGTTGTTTGCTTCAACGAGAACTGATCATTTTTGATATTGCGGTTTCCCATGATGGATCAGCAGATTCTTTACGATACCCCAAACGCGCTGCTTGTTCACGGGCTTGAGATTCCGAAATAGCTAAATACTTGGTGGCGTAAACAATCCAAATGGCGCCAGTCCTGCTTCCATCCCTGTCAAAAATAAAAACAGGGCGTCCATTGGCGGACTGAATGTCGTTATCAATCGTTGTTAAAAGCGCGGTATCCAATCCCTGAGGTGATACTTCCACGGATTTGTAAGCAAGTCCCTGGCGTTCAACCAGTTGTCTCGATGCAACGACATCATCAGTGTTGGATCGCAAATGAATCACTGTTGAAAAACCAGCTTCCTTCAACCAGGAAATACCATCGGGGAAAGGCTGGTGACCTCCAGCTATTTTTTCAGACAGTACAGCATAACTGGGAATATCCACTGGGAAACCAGGTTGTGTTGTTGGGCGATTGGTGCGGGATGGGGGCGCATTGGTTTCTGGGGGGCCAAGTACAACTCCTGCAGGTAGCGGAGCCTTATTAGCGGTGACAGGCGCAGGCGGAGGTGCCATTCCAATGCTTGGGCCAGTCATGTTTGCGGGTGGTGCCATGGAAATAGAAGGCGGATTTGTGGCGGTAAGGCCAACAGGAGATGTGGTTCCAGTAAAAGGTGTCTGTGAGCTGATTACAGGAGGTTGAGGGCCAGGAAGGGCGCCTGGTGGCGGACATGTAGGGCAATTAGACGGCTTTTGTGTTGTTCCAAAAAGGCGCTGGCCCAAAGGAGGTTTCTGTTTTGGCGCACAAGCTGTTGGGCAAGATGACTGACATCCAACCCCAAGTAATATGATGACTACTGATACCAACGGCATTCTTTTCATTTCAAGGCCCCTCTCGTGGTACAGCCCATGCTACGCATGCCGGGAATGTTTTTTCGATCATAACCTTGAATGTTTTTTTCACAGATTTTGAAAATGGGTGGGAAAATACTGATTGTGCTGTGCGCCCAGCCATTTTTCTTACCTCGAATTCAGGCACAATCCGTAAACATATTGGGTAGTGTGTTGATTCTTTCGGCACGATGTTAGAACCATTGCTTTCTCAAGAGGGGTAGTTGTGACGCCTTCGGACCAATTGGATGCTATGCGGGAATTGAAAAATAAACTTCGTGAGCAAGCTCATGAGCGGCGAAATGCTCAAATTGATAAAGATGTATTAAGCGAGAAGATTTGCAATAAGTTGATGGAAACACCTGAATATAAGAGTTCTCAAACAATACTTTGGTATGTGGATGTTAGGAGCGAAGTCCGAACCCGGCAGCATTTGAACAAGGCTTTGGAGCAGCAAAAAAAAATTGTTGTTCCTTACTGTGTCGATGGTTTTCTCCAACTGTTTCATCTTACTGAAATGAGCGAACTTTCACTTGGAAAATATCGGATTCTTGAACCTCGAACTGACTTGCGAGATAAGCCGGAGAAAAAAGTAGTTCCATCAACTCTCGACCTTGTTGTTGTACCTGGAGTTGGGTTTGATGTTCGTGGAGCTCGAATGGGGCACGGTTTTGGTTATTACGATAAATTGTTAGAAAATGTGCGACCGGGCATTCCTCTGATTGCCTTGGCCTTTGATTGCCAAATATTTCCTGAGATTCCAGTGGCTCCCCATGATGTTTTCATGACGCGAGTTTTGACAGAATCCACTCAATATCCCGTAACCAAACCTTGATTTTTTGGAAGCGATGCCATGGCAGCAATGGTGGATGACACTTACGCAGAAGCCTTCCGCAGCATTTATGCCGAAGTTCTAATTACTGCCCGTGACCGCGTTTGGTTAGATCATGCTATCCGTTCTGTGACTGGCAATGCCTCAAGCACCATCATGTGCGACTGTGAGGCAGGTATCGACCGTTATGTCGGGCCAGGAGGAGATGAATCATTTTCCACGCCCGACGGAAGGCCCGGGGCTTTGGTTCAGTTTCATGTTCCTCGGTTCAGAAAAGACCGCGTTGAAGCCATTGGGCGCTCTTTATTAGTCAGAGTCAGCCAAAATGTCCTCACCTGTGCGACTACTTCTGCTTTTTCAGTAGATTCGTCAGAATTTTGGATTCCGTTGGGACGAAAAATTGCGTATTTCGGCGACGGTCATCAATTTCGTGATGAACGCTTTGGCAGGAAGGTATGGGTCATTCCCATCTTGGGAGGAGAGTTTGTCATCGATAGGCGATTCCATTTTCGGGATGGCCTTATGGGTGGCAATCTTTGGTTTATGGGAGATTCACTGGATTCTGCATTGTTGGCCGCTGAACGGGCACATGCCGCCGCGGCATCTGTTGCAGGTGTCATTTGCCCATTCCCAGGCGGTATTGCAGCAAGTGGATCCAAGGCCGGTAGCAAGTACCCATTTTCAATCGCTAGCACTTATGCGGAATATTGCCCGACACTAAAAGCAAAGGAAGGTGTGAATACTCGCCTTCCCGATGGTGTGGCCTCTGTCATGGAGATCATTATCAACGGGAGGGATTTGGACACACTTATTAGAGCCACTCAGGCCGCTATCCTAGCCGCGCAGGAAACCAAGGGGCTGATTCGTATTTCAGCGGGGAATTACGGAGGGAGGCTTGGAAAAAGCTTTATTTACCTTCATCCGGACAAACAACCTTTGGCCTCCACTTGAGACCCGGGCATGGCTTCGCGAAATGAGTCCAATCACGAAATGCTGTCCGGCGATGTTCAGGCTTTTTTGAACTATGTCAAAGGCGAACGGGCCCTTTCATTACATACTCAAGCTGCCTATCGGCGTGACCTTGATCGGTACAAAGGGTGGGTTCTGGACAATCGGTTGAATTATTTAAATCCTTCCTCCCAGCAACTATTGGACTTTGTTGAGTTCCTGCAGAAGGAAAAATTGCAACCAGCCAGCGTTGCTCGGCATTTGGCTTCATTGCGCTCTTTTTACCGTTTCTTGAAATTGGATGAGCGTGTTAGGGATACCGCGGTTGATCTTCTGGCGGCTCCAACCCTTTGGGAGCGCGTGCCTCAGGTTCTTAGCCCGGAAGCCGTTGATCAGCTTCTGCTAGGGCCCATTCCACTGGACCGGTATGCTCTGCGAGACCGGGCATTGTTGGAAACTTTGTATGCCAGTGGTTGCAGGGCATCGGAATCCGCAGGCTTGAAACTGGCCGATCTCAACCTCGATGGCGGTTATTGCCGGTGCATGGGAAAAGGGAACAAACAAAGAGTTATCCCTCTGGGCAACCGGGCAGTTATGGCCATTCGGGCTTATCTAGAACAGCTACGACCAAAATTAATGGCTGAACGCACCCCAGTTGAGCAAGTATTTGTTTCTGGGCGCGGAATGCCAATGGAGCGGACAACGGTCTGGCGTATTGTCAAAAAGTATGTTTCCCGCCAGGGCATTCACGGAAAGGTGAGTCCGCACACTCTTAGGCATAGTTTTGCAACACATTTGCTGGCGGGTGGTGCTGAACTAAGGGCTGTTCAGGAAATGCTTGGCCACGCAGGTATTGCAACAACACAGAAATATACCCATGTGGACAGAGCGCGCCTCAGACAGTTACATCAAAAATTCCATCCTAGGGGCGGAACCACTTGAATTAAGAAAAGCAGGGAAGCGTCCGTGCCACGCTCCCCTGCTTTCCTAGCTCATTTTGCAAACATTAGCCTGATTAAAAGCCTCTGCCAAAATGCAAGAGGAGCTTGAAAGCATCCCCTCATGATTCTTGAGCGTAGGCAATTGTAAAAACGGGTCATTTGTTAAGACAATTTAATAAATATTGCCGCACATATTAATCTTGATTGATAAATGTTTTAAATAGTTCAACCCGGTCCTGAATCTAGACCAGCAGTAGACTTCGTTGAGTTTGCACACCTGAATTACTGCAAGGGCCAAGGCAAAATTTCAATGCCCTCCCCTTCCCTGTTGTCGGAACTTATGATCCGCAAGGAATCGCTTTTCCAACCTTCCTTACGAATGAATCCAAGGGCCAAGGTTTCCCCGCAGATTGATGGAGCAACGGAAGTAATCTTCCCAACTTCCTTTCCATGAAGGTGAATGCTCATTCCAGGATAAGGAACATCCGAAGGTATTTTCAGCAACATGAGTTTTCGGTTGATCTGGCCCCGATCCCTGGCCATGACGATTGGTTCCTGCCCCAAATAACACCCTTTATTATCACACACGGCTATCTTGTTTCTTCCAAGTTCGGGGATGAAAACCTGTTCCGTTATTTCCATTCCCGACTCTGGTAAACCTGCGGGGATTCGCTTGGCCTGCCAAGATTCTTCATCTCCCAAAACAACGCCCAAATCCTTGAAAGATTGAATAACGCCGCCAGCGTGTTTCGAAAGAAACGCAATGTCGTATCCCGGCTGCCCTAGCCAATCCAATCTCCTGATGTGACATATGGCAGGTCCAATGTTGCGTTCCATATGTTCCCATGCACCCAACGGGGGCAGATCGCTATCAATGACTGCGCTGAGAACCGTGCTGGATCGGGATCCGGTTAAATGGATCTGACCGAAATCCGATGTTCGATCACAAAATTCGGCCTGTTCACTTATCAAGTGCTGGTCAAGATGCTTCAAAAGGATTTCCTCTGTGCCGGGAGGAAGGTCGATCCAGAATCCTTGCCTTCCACGACTCAGAAGAACATGGAAAATGTTGGCCCAGGCCACCGGCCTGGCCCTGCTGTTGCAAAAAAAAGCTTCGCAACCTGCACCAATGGGCATTCCGTTGATGTCATTGGTGCAAAGATTGTGGAGAAACATTGCCGCTTCAGGGCCAGTAACTTCAACCTTCCCTCGCGTTGATAAGTCAAAAAGGACAGCGCCTTCCTTGAAAGCCTTTGCAATTGCTGATTTGTCAGGATTTTCAAGAACAATTGATTCACCCAATTGCCTTTCGCGAAAGCCATGGGTCAGAAGAATGCTGTAAAGCACGGATTTTGGCTTCATAACTTACTTCCTTAGTTCATCCAAAGTGGCTTGACTGAGCATTTGTCCGGGTCATTCATCAGCAAAATACTTCCTGACGCCGAAGCAAGTTTTTGAATATTGCTCAATCCGGAAATCTTGTTGGCTTGCAAGTCTTCACAAATTTCCGCTGGCATGGAATCAAGGATAAAAATGGAACACTTTTCCAACGCTTTGGACCACCTTTTAAGTGCCCTAAAAGTAATATCAAAAGCTACCTGTTCATTATTTTCTGACAATTGGAAATGACGAATTTGATTTGCGAAATCCTGCCAAGAATTCTCATCATCTGAATCTGAACCGACGATCAGGATTCTCCCGCCATTTTCCAGCAAGGGAAGAACTCGTGATATAGATCGAGCCCAGGAGCAAAATCTTTCGTTTCCTTTATGACAGGAACAATTCAAAATAACCATTTTTACTGGTTCTTGTAGCTCAGCATGCCAGTGTTGGTTGCGTCGATTTTTGGCTTGGCGGAAAGCTTTCAATGTTCCAGCGGTCCACATGGGGCTAAACCCGCGCGGCCCGTCGACTACCGTCAAAAGGTATGGAGAACCTAACAAATGAAGGACTTCCCCGCCGCTTGTTTTCAAAACCGGGTCGCATGCCATTCCCGGAAAAACCAAACTGGCAGGACTGTGTTCCGAGGGGGTAAACCTTGTTCCGCTTACGATGACCAACAAGTCAGCTTCCACGACCCTTCGATTCAGGTAGATTTGGTCACCTGCCCTTGTTCCACCGAGTATCACTTTGGAATTGGGGTCCTTCGGATCATGGCGTTCAATCTGGCAGCCACCTGCTGTTTCTCGCAGGGATTCCAATGAAGCCAATGAGGCGTTGGCCGGAAGCACAATCGTGACTTGGGATTCGGAAATGCCGGTAATAGCCAGTCGCCCCAAAAGGCTTGGCAATGAAAATCCCTTGGAGATAGTAGATGGGTCGAGGGCAACTACCACCCGGTCTTCGGGTGTAGCGCATTTTTCCAATTCTGGAAATTCGGTTGGATGCGCCAAAGCTTCAGCGAAATCTACCGGTCGCCACTTGGAACCAAGCAATGGAAGTTCCAAAAGGGTTTGTGCCGGTTGGGCTTTGATTGTCAGGGATTCATGGCCCCATTGAATCGTCATGTTGGATCCAGCATTTTGATCATAAGTGAGCTTACAAATTGTGCCTGTTATTTATTTGTATCTTTCTGTTTTTATAGTGTAACAGAGAGAACCTTAGAACCATCAGGAGGCACTTGGAATGAAAAATCTGATC